>NZ_CP090974.1:2495762-2815157 GCF_021513195.1 Shewanella sp. OMA3-2
ATTATCAAGGGTTAATTCGCTAATAGTCAGTGTCATGTCTTTATTATTAAGCGAGATAACAACATCGGTAACTAAATCCGCTTGTAACGATTTTTTCGGTAACGATTCGCCTTTAAGGTTATTGCTAATTGCAAACTGGTTAATTTGAATGCTATCTAATTTATCAGACACTTTAACTTGCCCTTTACCTGTTGAGCTAAGTTTTATTTCAGCTAAATCAGCTTCAAACTCATAAGCAATATCAGCAAACTGTCCAAGTGAAAACTGACCTAAAGTAAATGAGTTTAATGTAAAATGCTGCTCAGTCTTGGCTTGTTGATCAATAATATTCACTTTCATATTAGTAATAGATATCCCACCTATATTGAGGCTGGATAAAGCCATGGCATGACCATTTGAAGTTTGTGTATCTGTGATAGTTGTTTGTTTATCTTCACCTAAACCATAAAAACTCGTTTTACCTTTGTTATCGGTCACTAAATTAACTGTCAAACCATCTAGGCTTAGCTGATCTATTTCTATCTCTTGCCTCAATAATGGCATTAACGCAACATTGGCAATAGCTTGGTTAATCTCTAACATTTGCTGAGGCTGAAATGAGTCGGGGTTACTAAATGAAACGGCACCAACCTTGATGCCGATAGAGGGATAAAAACTCCAACTTAAGTCTTGATTGATCGTTAAAGTACGACCAGTTTGTTTTTTCACCGCATCAACAATTTGTGGTTTAAAATCATTAATATTAAAAAACAATGTTAAATACAGCACTGCACATATGCCAATAGCGAGCATAGAAATTACTAACCATTTAATTAATTTCATAACCTTCCCTTTGTCCGTTATTACTAAATTTTTAATCTAATCGTGTATGTCTTATAAACTTAAAGCAGAGTCACTAATGGCCACGCCATTTAAATCCGCGTACAGCATCATACCATCAACAATTTCGATTGAATTAATTTCAAGGCTTACACCTATATCTCCTAAATCTCGCTTATCTGTTTTTATTGGGTTAACCCCTAGCGCTTTTACGCCAATATCCATAGTATTAATTGTTGCCACATCTCTTATGCAGCCATAAATTACAATACCCTGCCAACCATTATCAACAGCGCTTTGTGCAATCAAATCGCCCAATAATGCTCGCCTCATTGAACCGCCACCATCTACAACCAACACTTTTCCATCGCCAGGCTCAGCTAGAACCGATTTTACCTTTGAATTATCTTCAAAGCACTTAACCGTGACTATTTGACCTGAAAAGACATTTTTTTGCCCAAAAGAAAGCCAAGGTAAATTGAGTAATCTAAGTTCTTGAGGATATTGGTCAAACAGATCTGGAAGTAAATCGAGCATAATGCCTCCGTGCGACATAAATGAATAAACACCCAGTAAGCCTACTGAAAAAGTTATTGATGAACAAGTTGTTAAGCTTACTCATGGTATAAATTTAATATAGAAAAGCTTTGTTGTGCAGTAGTCAATTACTGCATTACAGCCAAGAATACAGATTATTTTTGTCATTATTTACATTCGGCAGTGACTAATTAATGATTGTTATTTATACTGTTTTTTTTGAACAGATCCACAGATATCACATGAAAAATGATGTAGACCTAAAACGAGTTATTGATGCTTTTGATGAGCTTAAATATGAACAACGTACAACCACTAGTCTTGAGAGTGCTCGTAATCAACAACAAATGAGTACTTATATTCAAAGTTTAGATTACAGTTTACGCCGTTTAAAAATATTACAGCAAACAGTTAATGAATTAGTCGAAGCCAAGCAACTTGACGCGATTAAACAAGAGCATGTTCAAACATTCAAAACAAAAATTATTAATTTATCTCGACAATACAATATCAGTTACCAAGATATTCTGAATATCATGGCGCAGTTAAAACAATCACAATCTTAATCACAAGAGCCATATTTTGGCAAATGGATGACTGCAGAGTGATACCGTAAAATTTATGCTTAAACTAAGCTATCAGGTTTATTTTAAATACTGATATGGTGAGAGATCCTATCACCATAAAATACGAAATCTATTGCCGATTTCCACAGTGATAGGCCATTAAAGCTGTTTTCGCGACTAGACTTAAAATATGCCTGTCGAAAATTGTGCCTGACAATTAACCCATGATAATAAGATATAATAATACCTGTTAGTAAAGTCGCTCATATTTATATTAAGGTGGTGATAATTTTTTACGTAATGTCATTCAACCTCAGCAAGCTTTAGTGACAGGCATTATTTAGCAATAAAAAAATAATGCCATTGAGCATATGTAATGCTTACCCTTTTAGTGCGCTATCAATCATTTGTTGCGCTTGGTTAATGATGTTGTCCAAATGTTGCTGACTGATAAAGCTTTCTGCGTATATTTTAAATAATGCTTCTGTACCAGATGGACGCGCCGCAAACCAACCATTTTCAGTGGTCACTTTAATGCCGCCTATAGAAGCATTATTTCCGGGGCATGGGACAATATTGCCGTTATAGGTTCACCAGCTAATACCGTATCGGTGAAGCTTTCACTGTTTAATAACTCAAACTTAGCTTTTTTCTTGAGGCTAATTGGGCTGTCAATTCGATTGTAAAAACTTTCACCAAATTGCGCGGTTAATTCCTGATAACGTTGTGCTGGTGTTTTTCCGGTAACTGCGGTTATTTCAAGCGCTAATAGTGCTAAGATAAAGCCATCTTTATCAGTACACCAAGTGCTGCCATCGCGTTTTAAGAACGCTGCGCCGGCGCTTTCTTCGCCACCAAAAGCAATCGTACTATTCGCTAAACCATCAACAAACCATTTAAATCCAACCGGCACTTCTAAACAGGTACGGTTTAAACTAGCACATACGCGGTCAATCATGGCACTGGACACCAGTGTTTTACCAATAGACAGCTTTTCAGACCATTGCGGACGATGGCTAATTAAGTAATCAATGGCAACTGCCAAATAGTGGTTTGGATTCATTAAGCCAAAACCTGGGCAAACAATGCCATGGCGATCATAGTCAGGATCGTTACCAACGCATAAGTCATAACTTTCACTGTGTGCAAGTAACCCCGCCATAGCATAAGGTGACGAGCAATCCATGCGAATTTTGCCGTCTTTATCTAATGTCATAAAGCTAAAGGTCGGATCGACTTTTTCATTGACTAAGGTGATATCTAAATCATATTTTTTAGCAATATGTTGCCAATAATAAATACCCGAGCCCCCTAAAGGATCGACACCTAAACGCAAATTAGCTTTTTTAATGGCATCAAAATCAATAACGTCAGCTAAAGAGTCAACATAAGGTGCAATAAAATCAACTTCTTTGACCCAGCCTGATGCTAATGCAGCACCAAAATTAACTTTTTTAACGCCACTGAGTTGTTGGCTTAAATAAGCATTGGCTTTGTCTTCAATGATTTTAGTAATTGCGCCTTCGGCTGGACCACCATGGGGCGGGTTATATTTAATGCCACCGTCTTGCGGCGGATTATGTGAAGGGGTAATAATTAAACC
Organism: Shewanella sp. OMA3-2; assembly: GCF_021513195.1. Classification (NCBI taxonomy): domain Bacteria; kingdom Pseudomonadati; phylum Pseudomonadota; class Gammaproteobacteria; order Alteromonadales; family Shewanellaceae; genus Shewanella; species Shewanella sp. OMA3-2. The sequence goes on from NZ_CP090974.1 coordinate 2,499,288, forward strand.
GTCAGTTAAATGAGTAGAGTCATCTGTATTAGCACAATGATTAGCAGATACGATTGCCTGTGACACCACAGGTGTTGGTGTAAAACCATCATTAGCTTGTATATGCACTTTAACTTGATTGGCGGTTAACACTTCAATAACTGACATAAACGCGGCATAAGATAAAGCATGAGTATCATAACCAACAATCATAGGGCCGGTGATATTGGCCGATTGACGATAATCAATAACCGCTTGTGTAATCGCCCAAATATGATTTTGATTAAAGCTACAATTAAATGCACAACCACGGTGGCCAGATGTGCCAAAAGTCACCTTTTGCTGCACATCGGCAACATTAGGGATCATTCGGTAGTAATAACTCATTAATTTAGGAATATTCACTAAATCTGATGATAATGCTAACGTCCCTGCACGATCGTGAATGGCCACGACACTCTCCTTTAAATTGAAGTTAAATATATTGCGCAATAGTGGATGCAGTAACATCATTGCACCCTAAATGGATTAACACTTCTGATAATATAGTTTGTTTTTTAGCGGTATTATTATTAGTGGTTACCCAGTAGCCACTGTTGCCGATTTCTTTCGGGTTAGCGGATTGACTGGCATCTAATAGCGCTTGTTTAGACTTAGCAAAATATAAACGCCCTTTACCTTGAACTTGTAACACTCTGTCAAAGTCTTTACCCGCCTGTACCGCTAATACATCGAGTAAAAACATGAACCGACCCACTGCGCCTTTTTGTTGAGCAATTAAGTGCTCATTAACTACCGCATTAAAATCTATAGTTTGGGCTGTTGGACTTAAGGTAGTCGGTGCGTCTACTACTGAATGTGGAGCACCTGCTGCGGCAGGAATTTCAGCTTTTACTACTGAAGGTTCAACAGCCGTTGGCGCAATAGCTTCGGTAGGCTCTGTGCGAGTTTGGGCACGATGATTGACTAATTGCTCAACGATGGTCTTAGCTTTGTTAAATAATGCATCTCTTGTATTGGCATCAAGTGCATCTAAACCAGGTTGGCTAACCGATTCTGGGCGTTGATCTGTCACAGACTCAACAGGAAGATCCAATAAACGACGCAAAATTTCTGAAGCGCTTTCGCCAATTCTTTCTGTCTTACTGGCAATCAAGCGATAAAGTTCTTCATCAATTTCAATGTATTTCATTTCAATCATCCTTTTGCTTATTGGAATGTATAACCCAGTATGCAAACTCATTTATGCAAGCTTAGTTATATTCGGATTATTTAGTTATTATTCTTGATCAAATGCGATCGTTTATCGCCCCAGTTTAAGCTAAGGCTCTGTTAAGAATAAAGCCCAAAATCAATAAATTGATATAAATTAAACGTAAAACATACTCTTTAACGGAAATTGTTGCCCAACTTGCTGCTTTAGTCACCAACAAGACTTGATTTGAACACGGCTATCACGCAAAATTCGCCGCAATAAAAGTCACACCTTAGGTAACAGCATGCATTACGTCATCTCAGGCGCTGGTGAACCGGTTATTTTAATTCACGGTTTGTTTGGAAATTTAGATAACTTAAAGTCATTAGGTGCGTCACTTGAAAGTGATTTTCAAGTCGTTCGGGTCGACTTACCAAATCATGGTTTAAGTGAACATTGGTCGACAATGGATTACCCAAGCTTATCTAAATCAATCATTGCATTGATAGATGAACTAGGCTTTAACTCAGTTAAAATTGTAGGTCATTCAATGGGTGGGAAAATCGCTATGGCGACTGCCCTATTATATCCTGAGCGCGTAAACAGTCTTGTGGTCGCCGATATTGCCCCAGTGACTTATCAGCCTCGTCATCAAACCGTGTTTGCCGGCCTAAGCTCATTAGTGCTAGATAAAGATACCAATCGTAAAGCAGCATTGGTGCATTTAATCGATTCAGGCATTGATGAAGGCACTGCGCAGTTTTTACTGAAAAACTTACAAAGAACCGATGACGGTTTTGAATGGAGAATGAATTTAACTGGGCTAATTAATTGTTACGATCGTATCATTGGCTGGCAGTTAACCGATGATAATCGTCCACTTGCTTACGATAAACCTTGTTTGTTTATTCGAGGTGGTGAGTCTAACTATGTGATGGCTGAACATCGTGACGCTATCGTGGCGCAATTCCCTCAGGTTACGGCAAAAACAATCAATGGTGCAGACCATTGGTTGCATGCGCAAAAGCCTGAAATATTTAATCGTATAGTGGCAAATTTTTTACGTTAAAGGCATGGCTATTTTTGCACCATTTACACAGTGACAGATAGCCGTTGTGACTCTGATGTGATATATTCGCGCCTCTTTTTTGCAATCTAAAGAAGTCTGAAGGTAAAGTATGCTCAATCAATATATGGAACAAATTGAAACCTTAGGCTTAAACTTCTTTTTTGCAGCAATTTTCTTTTTTATCGGCATGGCTATTAGCGATGTGCTCAAGCAAGGCAACGTACCCAAATTTGGCCGTTATGTTGTATGGAGTGTATTGTTTTTAGGCTGTGCAGGTTTTGTGGCAAAAGGCATTATTCAAATGACCTGGGAAGGCTCAGGTATTGGTTAATAAGAGACATGGCAAAAGAAACAGCAGATAGAACAACCATTGATCTTTTTGACAGCGAAAGACGGCGTGGAAGACCCAGAAGTAATCCATTGAATCGTGAACAGCAACTGAAGATCAACAAACGTAACCAAATTCAGCGTGATCGCGCTAACGGGTTAAAGCGAATAGAGTTAAAGGTGTCACAAGACTTATATGACGCCTTGAACCAGCAGGCTTTGGCCAGTAACATTAGTCGTAGCCAGTTAATCGAACATATTCTGCAACAGCAAATCGACAACTGATTCGTTATTTGAACATCGCACTAAGCGAAATTGATATTGAAAGGATACCCCATGGCAACTGTAGGTCTATTTTTCGGTAGCGACACAGGTAATACCGAAGCTGTCGCCAAGATGATCCAGAAAAAACTGGGCAAGCAAATGATCGATGTTAAAGACATCGCCAAAAGCACTAAAGAGCAGATAGCTGAATATGATTTACTACTATTCGGTATTCCAACTTGGTACTACGGCGAAGCGCAATGTGACTGGGATGATTTTTTCCCTGAACTTGAGCAAATTGACTTTAACGATAAGTTAATCGCAATTTTTGGTTGTGGCGACCAAGAAGATTATGCTGAGTATTTCTTAGATGCTATGGGCATGGTGCGTGACATAGTAGAAGCCCGTGGCGGTATTATTATCGGTAATTGGCCAACTGAAAGTTATGACTTTGAAGCGTCTAAAGGTTTAGCAGATGATAATCACTTTGTTGGTTTAGGCATTGATGAAGACCGTCAGCCAGAATTAACAGAAGAACGTGTTGATGCATGGGTTAAGCAAATCTATGAAGAAATGTGTTTAGCGGAATTAGAAGACTAATTATATAAAAGACCCAATAAATAGCAGTTTATGTGTTATACCAATCCGCATTATAATTGGTATTAATCAGCTTCTATTAAAAATGGTCTATAATAACCTTCACTAAAAAGCGGCCTAAGCCGCTTTTTTATTATGTAAATATATGCGGTATTTTATGTTAAAGCTGAATATTGAGACCCGTGAAATTATTGATAATGTGGTGATGAAATACCATATATTTGATGTTAATCAACCTATTATGATTACCTTTCCACCGGTATGTCAAAGCATACAAAATATCGATGCTGCCACAAATGCGCCAGTGTGGAGCTTCGATTACTTCGCTAATCGTAAACTGAATATTATTGCATTTAATCATATCGGTGAAGGCAATTACTTTGACAGTGCAATCTTTATCTCATATTTAGATACGCTTAAACACGCCATTGCCATATTTCCAAGCAAAGTTGGTTATGGCACAAGTTTAGGTGGATTTGCCCTTAGTTTACATGCTGACCGATTAGGGTTAGATAAAGCCTTATTGATGATGCCGCAAAGTACTTATTGCAAATCAATCGCCCCTTGGGATCCTATAGTAGTCAATGCTCAAGACAGCAAGGTCAGTGATATGACGACTCTAGACGGTAAAGGCTGTAAAACCCCGCTAACAGTAATATATGACCCATTGTCAATTGCCGATAGACTACATGTAAAACGGTACGAACAAGCATTAACTACATTAAAAATATACGCTGTGGGTCACCGTGTTCCCCGCGCATTACAGCATTTAAATATGCTGTCAGATGTTATCCTACAGTTTAGACTCGGCAGTATTGATCAAGATAGCTTTTATCGTGGCTTAAGGGGCAGACGAAACTTAAGCTATTACTTTAGAGATGCGATAAAAAAACCAAACAACAGCTATACCAATAAGCGTATCGCCATCATTTACTGGCATAAAACAAAACAAACTATCACTCATTTTAAATTTGAACCCAGTAAAATCAGTGAGCGAATTACCACGAGTTGTCATAAGCGCATCATGAAAATAAAACTCAAATTACAGAAAATCCTTTCCCGTTAGACATTTGGTTGAGAACAGCATTGAACACTCAAGTCACCGCCGATCATTTAGTTCATCAAATCTTTCCTGAACACTGGGATATTTTCTGTGTGGTGGTAGATAATTATGGCGATATTGGTGTCACCTGGCGATTAGCTCAGCAACTTGTGGCTGAATACGCAATTGAAGTTAATTTATGGGTGGATGATTTAAAAAGTTTTTCGCATATTTTGCCGCTATTAAACCCTCTACATAATCAACAACAATTCAATGGCGTTAATATTATTCACTGGAATAATGAAGCAGAAATGGGCTTTGTTGCAGGCAGCGTATTAATCGAGGCTTTTGCCTGTGAATTACCTTCATCAGTTATCAGCGCACTTACCCAACTCAAACACACCCATCCAAGTCGGTTACCTGTTTGGCTAAACTTAGAATATTTATCCGCTGAAGATTGGGTCGAGGGCTGTCATGGTTTACCCTCAACTCAGCTATCGGGTTTACACAAACATTTTTATTTTCCAGGCTTTACAGTGAAAACCGGCGGACTAATTTGTGAGCAAGATTTGTTTGCACGGCGAGATAGTTGGCAAAGTGATAGTGGCAATAAACAGGCATTATTCGAAAAGCTAGGTCTTAGTGGTATTGAAGCACACCATACTGTCATTTCGGTATTTAGTTATGAAACAGATGCCCTGCCCGCACTCATTCAGTATTGGCAAACATCGCCTACACCAATTCATCTACTTGTCCCAAAAGGCAGAAGCTTAAACAGCATTAGTGCGTTACTGCCTTGCTCTGTCAATGAGTTAGCTACAGGACAACAAATTCTGCTGGATTCTGTCACCTTGCACATTTTACCTATGACAGATCAACAGGGTTATGACCAACTGCTATGGAGCTGTGATTTTAACATTGTCCGCGGTGAAGATTCCTTTTTGAGGGCACAATGGGCAGCAAAACCGTTTATTTGGCATATATATCCGCAAGAAGATGATTATCATCTAATAAAATTACAAGCTTTTATGCAAGTTTACTGCGATAATCTAGCGCCTGATTTAGCCAAGCCTTGGTGTGAATTGAACTTGTCGTTTAACCAAGGCGATCAAATTGACACTGTCAATCATTGGCAAAAACTCGAATTTAATCATTTGCCTTTATTGCAACATGCTAAAAACTGGCCAATGACCGCATTAAGTGATGCAGATCTTGCTACTCGACTCGTTCAATTTGTGAAAAGTCGCTAAGATACTGCTCGAAATAAGACATCTATAAATTATAGGAAATAATGTAATGAAAACTGCTCATGAAATCCGTCCTGGCAACGTGATCATGTTAGATGGCAGCCCATGGGTTGTTCAAAAAACTGAGACAACTCGTTCTGGCCGTAACGCTGCAATTGTTAAGCTAAAATTAAAAAACTTGTTGCTAGATTCTGGTACTGAACAAACCTTTAAAGGTGAAGACAAGTTAGATGATATTATTCTAGAACGTCTAGATTGTACCTACTCTTACTTTGCTGATCCTATGTATGTATTTATGGATGAAGAATTCAACCAATACGACGTAGAAGCGGATAACTTAGGCGATGCTGCTGCATACATAGTTGACGGTATGGAAGATCAGTGTCAGGTAACTTTCTACAACAGCAAAGCAATTTCTGTAGAATTACCGGTTCACATTGTACGTGAAGTGACTTATACCGAGCCTTCAGCACGTGGCGATACTTCTGGTAAAGTAATGAAGCCAGCAACTATTACAGGTGGTGGCACGGTTACTGTTGCTGACTTCGTAAAAGTTGGCGACAAAATTGAGATTGATACTCGTACAGGCGAATTCAAGAAGCGTGTTTAATCACATCTTGTAAATTGTCTAAAAGCCAGCTTAATTGCTGGCTTTTTTGTTTATAGGCAGCACAAAAATCCAAAATAACACTCCTGCGCCCCATAAAATAAGATATAAACGCTGATTAACGTTTATTAATTAGAATTATTCACTGAAAATCTTTAATTAAATCTCATTCTGACACTTCCACTCTACCGATAAATTCGTTATGGTTCGCTTACTTAGTAGTATTTTATAGAGAGTAGTATGCGTCCAATCATCAAATCGAATAAATTAGATACTGTGTGTTACGACATTCGTGGACCTGTACACAAAGAAGCCCGTCGTTTAGAAGATGAAGGACACCGAATATTAAAACTGAATATAGGTAACCCTGCACCATTCGGATTTGAAGCCCCTGAAGAAATTGTCCGTGATGTGATTTTAAACCTGCCCAGTGCCCAAGGTTACTGCGAATCAAAGGGGTTATTCTCAGCACGTAAAGCCATTGTGCAACACTATCAAGCACAAGGGATATTTGGTGTCGACATCGAAGATATCTACATAGGTAATGGCGTGTCCGAGCTAATTGTAATGGCCATGCAAGGGTTATTAAATACCGACGACGAAGTGCTTATCCCCTCGCCTGATTATCCATTATGGACAGCCGCTGCAAATCTTGCCGGAGGCAAAGCGGTTCACTATCGCTGCGATGAAGATGCTGATTGGTTTCCAGACTTAGACGACATAAAAAGTAAAATAAGCAGCCGTACTCGTGCGATTGTGATCATTAATCCTAATAACCCAACAGGAGCAGTTTACAGCAAAGAATTACTGCTACAGGTTGTTGAGCTCTGTCGCCTACACGATTTGATTTTATTTGCCGATGAAATTTACGATAAGATTTTATATGACGAAGCCAAACATATTCCTGCGGCGAGTTTATCTGATGACATTTTAACAATCACCTTCAATGGTTTATCTAAAGCGTATCGTGCGGCAGGATTTCGTGTCGGTTGGATGATGTTATCTGGGAACTTAAAAGCCGCAAAAAGCTACATTGAAGGCTTAGAAATGCTCGCCTCAATGCGGTTATGCTCTAATGTGCCTAATCAACATGCTATTCAAACGGCTCTTGGAGGGTACCAATCCATTAATGAACTTATTCTGCCTAATGGTCGCCTGACAGTGCAACGTGATGCTTGTTATGAATTATTAAATTCAATACCGGGTGTCAGTTGTAAAAAACCTAAAGGAGCCCTTTATGCGTTCCCTAAGTTAGATATGAAAAAGTTTAATTTACGCGACGATGAGCGTTTAGTATTTGAATTACTTAAACGAAAAAGAATCTTATTGGTACAAGGTACGGCATTCAATTGGCCAGAACCAGACCATTTACGGGTGGTTTTTTTACCTCATAAAGAAGATCTCACTAAAGCCTTACAAGAGTTAGGCAACTTTTTAGAAGATTATCGCCAGTAAATTAATCCTAATATACACATCCGATAGAAATGACTGAGGGCTGATTAATTCAGCCCTCAGTCATTTCTACTGCGCTGACACGCTTATTTCCGTAATATCATTGTCTAATTCAGTTTAATTATATGAACACGTATTCAAAGCATTTAAAAAAGGTGTGATTTACACTATGATTAGCCAGCTAATTTATTATTCAGATCGGAAGTAATATGGACAAGCAAGTCAGTTCTCGCAGTACCAAAGAAAAAGCCCTTAGACTTAATTTGGATGACAAAAAATACGGCACCATAGTTGAAATTGGTGCAGGCCAAGAGGTGGCGCGTAATTTTTTCGTTGCTGGAGCCGCAGCGGGCACTATTGCTAAAACGATGTCGGCCTATGACATGAAGTTTTCCGATGCTATTTATGGCGTACAGCAAAATGGCAGATATGTCAGTAAGGGCCGTGTACTTGCTATGATGGAGCAAGAATATGATTTAGTTGTAGAACGTGTTGCTGATGTACGTTCACGCTCATCTCGTTACTTCAGTTACGCCGCAACGGTTGCCGCAAAAAGTTTTAATAAAGACAATGAATGCCATGCGTGGTGTGGCGTTAGAGTGCAAATGTACCCAGGTGCCGAGCCATCAAATATTGTGGTCCATGTACGTATGTTTGATGACAATGCTGAAGACCAGCAGCATGCACTGGGTATTATTGGTGTGAATTTAATTTATGGCAGCTACTATTATTTCGAAGATCCAAAGAAATTAATTGATTCATTAACCGATAATATGAAAGCCAATCGAGTTGAAATAGACTCTATTGAATTTCAAGGCCCTTACTTTGAAGACATCGACAATAAAGCCAAAAATATCCATCTAATTCGCAGCTGGAAAACCCGTGCAGTGATGTTCAAACCTGATGGCTCTATCGGCGTTCCAGCTGAAATGCTTTACAAGAAGAACGTACTCACGATTCGTGGCTCATTTAAACCCGTCACTAAACTCAATGTTGATATGATTGAGCAAGGCCAAAAGGCTTTTGCTGAGCATGAGGGTGTAGACAAAGACAACACTATTTTGATCGCTGAAATATCTTTAAATGATTTGCAGGGTAATGATGCAAATATGTCTGAAAAAGACATTCTTGAACGGGTACGGCTCTTAAATCTATTGGGCTATAACGTGCTAGTGTCAGATTATACCCGTTATTTCTCATTAAGAGCTTACTTCCGCCAATTTACCAACCTGCAAATCGGTATTGTTGTTGGCATGGCTAATATTAAACAAATTTTTGATGTGGAATTCTATCGTGGTCTTGAAGGCGGTATTCTAGAAGGTTTTGGTAAATTATTCCCAGACAATACCCGGTTATTCGTTTATCCAGAATTAGATGACAAAGGGGTATTAAACGATTTATCTAATGTAACCGTGCCTGCCAACCTTCGTTACCTATATCGTCACTTGCTTGATAACGGCTTTATCAAAGGCATAGAGACTAGCAATATTGAGCTATTTAGTATTTATTCCCGTGAGATCCTCAAGCAATTGGCTCGTGGTTCGGATGAATGGCAACAAGCCTTGCCCGATATCGTAGCAGAGGAAGTCATTAAACATAACTTATTCGGTTATAAAGCCTCAAGAAAATAACCCCCCTCGGCTTGGGTTAACAAGCACTGAATAGCCATTTAGCATCTTGTATTACGCGACTCCAGACGCTAAACATGTTGATTAAAAAGCCATTAACATTGTGTTAGTGGCTTTTTTATTTAACTTTAATAGCAATAGACTCATTAATTATACAAGTGGTCTTTATACGCCTATACCACAGTTTGCCATTCAAACCTGCCATATAAGCTTGCTGCTTAATCTGTTGCCATTGCGATGTGCCATATCTATCTAGGCATTGATTAAATTACCAGATAAAACTACTAGCCTGCATTTCAGTTCCATCATCATTAAATACCCAACCATTTTCATCATGTTTGACTGTATCTTTTAACCCGCCTACACCATGGACTAATCAGGGTCTACTTAGGCGTTACAGCTGTTGTTTAAATATACAAAATTAGCTTAAAAGATGACTCCATGTACAAATGATCCAGCGAGACGCCGGCTCTTGGTTTTAAAATCAGCATCTATGTGGGCTTAACCAAACCAATAACATCTATGTTAAACAGCCAGTTCGGCATCCATGCCTCTCGCTCAGAAATGTTTCACGTAGTGAAACTTCGCCCTGTTTTGGATACTCGCTGGCTCATCAGTACCTGAGTTTTTGCCTCTTCGATTTAGCTTCATTTTTGGTTGTCACAAAACGATAAACACAAGAAATCAACTTGTTCTTGGACAAAAGTGAGCTTGCTTAAACTCTATCTACAGGCTTACCTAGCCTTACATTTGGATAAAAGCGGGTTGGCAGGTTTCATTTTATAAAAGTGTAACCAGATCCAATTAAATACTCATAGACCTTATATTGACTTCAAGTGCAAATGATCCAGCGAGACGCCGCAAGCACATCCATGTGGGCTTAACCAAAACATCCATGTTTTGGATACTCGCTGGCTCATCAGTACCTGAATTTTTGTTTCTTCGATTTAGCTTTATTGATGATTGTGGCAACACTAGATAAACACAGTAGTTAACTCGTTACTGGACAAAAGCGGGTTGGCAGGTTTCATTTTATAACAGTAATTAAACCCTCATAGACGTCAGATTGACTTCAAGTGCAAATGATCCAGCGAGACGCCGCAAGCACATCCATGTGGGCTTAACCAAAACGTCCCTGTTTTGGATACTCGCTGGCTCATCTGCACCCGAATTTTTGTTTCTTCGATTTAGCTTCATTGATAGTTGTGGAAAACAATAAACATAAAAAGTTAGCTCATTTCTGGACAGAAATGTGTTAGGTGCTTTGCTTGATTAGCGCTTGAAGGATTACTTTATATATGGCAAAACTTCTAAACTAGTGGCCAAACCCACTATGCCACTACATAGTTAGGTGTTCTAAATGAACCGCCCTGTGCGGAGCCGCATGCAGGGTGGTGTGGGGGCTGGAGGCTAGATACCTCCGGCTACCCGATTATGTGATTTTTGCACGTTACTCAACACCCTCTAGCTTTGGAATAACATCTTCGAAAAACTGTGCCATATCTCTGATTATCGATAGGTTTTGAGGGAAAAGGTCTGGGTTTGAATAACTATATCTTGCAGCTTCAAATAAGCCATTAAGCTCGTTGAGTAAGCTGCCAATTTTGGGATACTTTGAATACATGTCTGTTTTCTGATATTCCCCTTTGATCTTTGCTTTTCTTTTATCAGATAGCTTGCCAAACAGGTCAGTCAGGTTGTGGGTCTTACTTTCATCTTTAACATCTGATTTTACGTATCTGAAGCATGTTGTTGTGTCTTCACATTCGTCAAGTTGAAACTGAAATTCGGAGTATTTATCTTCGGCTAGACACGATTTCAAAAAAATCTCTATTGAGAAAGATGCGTTCGCTATAAACGGACATACCCAATCGAAATCCTTTGGGGATTGATTAAGTAGAGTTTCCGCTGTTCTTTTAAAGCCAACAGCAATGTTATAAACATGCACTTGTTATGCTTAGTTTCCAATTAAGTAATTCCATACATATTGATCTGTTTTAAGTAACTCTTGATAATTACTAATAACCCATTCCTTTGCACCGGTTGAGCAAGCACCTGATCTCTTGCCAATATATATGAGTCAAATATTTCATCAGGATCGAATGGGTCTAAGTCTCCGCGTCCGATATCCATTTGAATATTGTCGCCAACAATATAGAGATGCACTAAAACACAACAGTCTTCAGAATCCACGCCTTCCCATTGACCTGTAATAAAGCCTATCCATACATGTCGAGATTCATCGTGCTCTACTAAACATGCTGTGTAGCCAACAAAACTATCATCTCCATAATAGAGCATACCATTGATAATTTCGGCATCATGATCACTTGTGCATTTACATTTGCGGACTCTAGAACTTCTAGACTCAATTCTATTCATAATTTTGATCCATCAAGAGCATAACGCCGTTAGCAACGGCAGACTTGTTGATGGTATTTTTGTGCAACAATGGCGAAGCCATGCACAAAAAGCACAGCAGCAAGGCTGTCAAAGGAGCGCAGCGACTGATGTTGCCTAACCTTGTGTACGCCCAGCATGGGCATGAACTAATGAGGTGAAAGTCCTCTGTAGGAAGGTCACCGTTTAAATAACATACTGTTATTAAACGTTAACTACTAGCGAATGGCAAGGGCTTAATCGCGAGGTTAGGTCCGGAGGAAGCCGCTAGCAAATTTGCGAGCTGATGAACAAGAACATCATATGAGGCGTAGGCTAGAGGTGAGTTGGCACAAGACGACGAAACCACGTGATCTAATGGCCACCGTAAATGATGCAGCAGTGCAAAGAAAGTTCATGTTCTTATCTGGGGAGATCTGCTTAACACGCGATTGGTCATTAACCAGTAAGGCTCTGGTTTATTAAGTGCCTTGGCTTTTCAATTTCATCGACTGAAAAGAGCGAATCAGATGGAAACCGATAGCGCATGACGAGGTAACTTGACATGTGATTAAGCAGAAGTCAGCAGACGGCATAGTAGCCCAACGCCCATCGTAATGGTTGGGACATGGTGAAGGCCTGAACATTTAGAAGAAGGAGGAGTCTTGTCAAACTTGTCGATACCCACTACGTCGCCAGACGATTACTATCGGCAGCGTATTGATATGCAACCGGCCTTCAACCGCGATCTATTTCAACAACTGCTCGAACCTGAAAATCTACACCGAGCTTGGCGTCAAGTTAAAGCCAATAAAGGTGCAGCGGGCATCGATGGCATGACCATCGAAGCCTTCCCGCTCTGGATGCAACAAGGCGGCTGGCAACAGTGTAAATCTCAATTAGAGCGAGGTGAATACCAACCCTCAGCGGTCAGGCGCGTAGAGATCGACAAACCCGATGGCGGTAAACGCAAATTGGGGATCCCTAACGTCATTGACCGTGTGATACAGCAAGCTATTGCACAAATACTCACGCCACTGTTTGACCCATTCTTCTCGACTAATAGCTTTGGCTTTAGGCCGAACAGAAATGCTAAACAAGCGGTACTGCAAGTCAGGGATATCATCAAACAGAAACGCAAATTTGCCGTTGATGTTGATCTGTCTAAGTTCTTTGACCGAGTTAATCATGATCTCTTGATGACTCAGCTGAGGAGCAAGGTACAGGATAAGCGTCTGTTGGCGCTTATCGGTAAGTACCTACGAGCAGGGGTGATGGTCAATGACCAATTTGAAGCAAGCTTTGAAGGTGTGCCTCAAGGCGGTCCACTCTCGCCATTACTCTCTAACATTATGTTGGATAGTCTGGATAAAGAGCTGGAAAGCCGAGAGCACAAATTCGCCCGCTACGCGGACGATTTTATCATATTGGTAAAATCTCAACGCGCTGGCGAACGGGTACTCAAGAGTATTACTCAATACCTTGCCACTAAGTTAAAACTGGTTGTAAATGAACAGAAAAGCCAAGTGGTTAAGGTCGCTCAAAGCAAGTTTCTTGGGTTTACATTTAACCGAGGCAAGATCCAGTGGCATGCTAAAACATTACACATTTTCAAACAAAAGATGAGACGACTAACGAACCGAAATTGGGGCGTGAGTATGAGTTATCAGCTATTTAAAGTGCGTCAATACATGCAAGGCTGGATCAATTATTTTGGCATCGCTAACGCTTATCAAGGGTGTGTCGATTTAGACCATTGGATCCGACGTCGTGTTCGTATGTGTTACTGGCGTCAGTGGCGAAAACCACGGACTAAGGTACAAAACTTACTTAAGCGTGGCGTCAGGATCCAAGTGGCTGTTGGTTGTGGGATCACAAGCAAAGGTCCATGGCGAAGTTCGAAAACACCAGGGATACAGCAAGCGCTGAGTAATGAGTACCTGAAGAAAGCAGGATTATATTCACTAAGAGATGGATGGATCGCAGTTCATTATCCTAACCCAAAAGTGAGTTAGGAGTTCTAAATGAACCGCCCTGTGCGGAGCCGCATGCAGGGTGGTGTGGGGGCTGGAGGCTAGATACCTCCGGCTACCCGATTAAGTCTTTTATTCGCCAACACAAAGCTCCTCAAGAAACACTGTAAGTGACGGTGACAATTTAGTCATATTGTATTCCCAAGGCTCACCATCATAATTGGCCTGCTCATGATCCCAATGAAATAAAGCACCTTCGGTTGGTTCTTTTAAAGATATACAAAATACATCGCCACCTGGGCTTTCACCAATCGGTAGATAGCCTTTTGGGATCATATCTTTGTATTCTTCAATCTGACGAAGCAAGTCATCATGATACATTTCGCCACGAATAGCATAGAAATGTCCTACGAAATCAAAGTGCTCATTTTCATAACGCACACCATCCAATACTGGCCTGCCGCCATTATGCTGAAGCAAGAATAATTTATATTCGACAGGTAGCTGGTAACCAATTTTTTCTTCGATGATTAGTAGGTCACTTTCGCTAATCGAATTATATGACTCTATGAGTTCCATTCAAATACCATGTGAGACTTAACAGCTTATTTAATAGCAGCACGATAACGTTCCAGGCTGCTCAATTCATGTAGAAAAGATACCATCGCTAAGTTATTGTTGTAAATAGAATATTTTTACAAATACTTTAGCAATGCTTAAAGTACCGCTGGAGAAAGAATGCGTCTTTGTTTACGAGGTCTATACAACATTTTTTAACTTTCTTCAGTGTATTGATATATATGCGTTTTCTCGATTGTTACAAAGTTATCGATGCGTAGAAAGCTCATTTTTCGCATCCTTTGACCTCCCAATTATCTCAATTTGAAGCAATTCAGTTATACCTATATAGATAACCAGTCTTTTTTGCGACAAGTAAAGCCGTTAAAAAAGATCACAAAAAGTAAGACTATATTGATTCGTTCTAAATAGCCTCGTTGCTACCGCTGACTAGCAATGGGGGCAAAACCAAGTCAGTGTTAAAAATAATCTTATTCTACTCAATCTTTAAAACCAGCAGATTAAGAAAATACTGGAAAGGTTCATTGTGGTGATTTGCGAGCCGACCATCCGACCCAGGGATGGGTCGGCTGAGCTACAAGGACGTACTTGCGCGTGTCGGTGAGTAAATGCCATGCTGAACCTTCATCGACAAACTTCACGTATATTCTTTGCTATGATCGAAGCTGCATATTTCCAAACAAACCTTGGGGCAAAACCAAGTCAGTGTTAAAAATAATCTTATTCTACTCAATCTTTAAAACCAGCAGATTAAGAAAATACTGGAAAGGTTCATTATGGTGATTTACGAGCCGACCATCCGACCCAAGGATGGGTCGGCTGAGCAACAAGGACTTTTTTATTTCAAAAGAATGCTGCGTGTCGGTGAGTGAATGCCATGCTGAGCCAATGCAGATAAACTTCATGATACATTCTTTGCTATGGGCGAAGCTTCATGTTCATAGTGGCCATAGGCCGTACACCTAACCTTGGGGTAAAAATGCGTTTGCCCGCAGCAAGTGGTAGGTAAACTTAGTTACCCATTTTAATTAACTCGATTCTATTTTTAATGGCTCGCTGTTTTTGAAAACACATTAATAACTACAACACCCGCTAATATTAATAACATACCTATAATTGCTGGTAAGTCAGGCATTTGCTTATAAATCACTGCACTTATCGATGCAATTAATACAATCCCCATGCCCGCCCAAATAGCATATGCGATTCCTACAGGAACAGTTT
Organism: Shewanella sp. OMA3-2; assembly: GCF_021513195.1. NCBI lineage: Bacteria > Pseudomonadati > Pseudomonadota > Gammaproteobacteria > Alteromonadales > Shewanellaceae > Shewanella > Shewanella sp. OMA3-2. Next base: position 2,514,850 of record NZ_CP090974.1, read on the forward strand.
TAAGTACTAATGCTAAAAAATAAAATGCAACGGCATAACCAACAACACAAATAGTACTCGAGATTGAGTGAGAGAAGCCGTCTGAAACTTTAAGTGCTAATGTTGCTATAACTTCAGCACCAATAGCTATTGCTAAATACCAATAACCCATAAACCGATCCTCAATAAAAATATAACAGCGTATTAGACAACATTTAGCACCATGATAATTTCATCGAATTCATCTTGATCAACGACATTAAAATCGAAGCGTTCAAAGAACGCCTTTCATTACATCAGTAATCATAGGTGGCAATGTTATTTATAAGTTTTAAAACTTAAACAATTAATTTTCTTCGTAATAAAACTTACTAGATGTTGAGCGCAAAGCTCAGCAATACCCGTCTACCATCAAGTATTTTAGATACGCTGTGTTCGTGTTTATCGGGTCTAAATAAATACACACGGCCACCGAAATTTAGAATACATTTTGCACAATTAAATACACCACCTGCTTGGGCTTTTTTAAGCACAACATTTAGCTTGTAGTAGCGCCCCTGTTGCACAGGATCGATATGCTTCATTACCTGATGGTTAGTACCATAGCTTACTAAGTTAATTGCAAATACTCGACTACTAAAAATAGCTCTATTTTTTACTTTGGCAATAATAATGACTCCCATTTTATGTGACAGACCGAGTTTATGGGGGAACTAACAGTAAACGAAGTCACTCATTTTAATTATGCATAACCTAACACCTTTCACTTTGATTACGATAACATTTACCACGATTTAAATGTAAAAATTGAACGGGGATTTTCATTAAAGTAAGTATGTTGCTGAAAAATGAGCAATGCTGCTGATTAAAAGCACCATTGCTCACTTGATATCAAGCTAGATATGAGGTTATTTCTAGATAATAAGCTTTAATCGCACAGCCGACGCTGGTAGTTTGACGCACCTAAATACGACTATGCGGACAATAAACAATCGCTTATAGTCCCTTATTATGTAGACTTTTGATGTAATTGAATAAGCCTAGATACCGATTTAATAGCAAACCACAAACTGTATATTGCTGTGATTAAACCAAGTTGAATAAAACTGTACCCGTGGCTAAAGCCTTTGGCTCCAGAAAAAATTTGAGAGGTTCCTGTATTCCAATCCATGTCATCCAGACACCTATTAATACAAACATTGTAAATAATAATATCGATCCAATTAGCGACAGAGTACTGATATATGGATCTGTCTTGTTATAACGGAATGGTGAGGTATATAACTTCATGCCATAAATTAAAAAACACGTTATAAGGAAAATCATAATATCCATAATAGATACAGGGATCCCTGTTTGCAGTCTAATTATTTCGGATATGATAATAACAAGCACAATAATAATAAATGTTTTTACTTTAGCCCAAGTCACCAATGTCCCCTCAAAATATACGAACGAATACAGCATATAAATCGACATCATGAGGGTCATCCCCTGCGCCCACATATGAAATACTTAAGGCAAACTTTAGTATACACACATACCTGCTGACTGACTTAACAAACATAAACTGTGACCCAGGATAAATAAAAAAGCCTAACACAGAATGTTAGGCTTTTAAAAATAGAGACTTGTCCCCATTCTAGGGCTAAATTGACATAGCCAATTCAGCACCTTGTCTTATCGCACGTTTTGCATCCAATTCAGCGGCAACATCTACACCACCAATAAGATGAACCGGTAGCCCTGTCGCTTTCATTTCATCAACTAAGGTACGGTTTGACTCTTGTCCTGCGCACAACACCACATTATCAACCGCAAGAATTTGAGACTCTTCACCCACTTTAATATGCAGCCCTTGTGAGTCAAATTTTTCATAACTCACACCGGTCATCATATTAACCTCATGTTGTTTGAGCACAGATCGGTGGATCCAACCAGTTGTTTTGCCTAAACCTTTACCCATTTTAGTGGTTTTACGTTGTAGCAAATAGATTTCACGGCTTGGATGATGCTCCGCTTCTTCTGTTAACCCACCTCTATTTTGATATTCTTTATCAATCCCCCACTGCTTTAGCCATTTATCCGGTTGCAATGTAGAAGACTCTTTCTCACATAAGAAATGCGCCATATCAAAACCAATACCGCCAGCGCCGATTAATGCCACTTTTTGACCAATTTCAACTTCGCCATTAAGCACCTTTTGATAATCAACCACACGGGGATCATCAAAACCTTCTAGCTTAAGATTACGGGGTACCACACCTGAAGAAATAACCACTTCATCAAAGTGTTCTTGCTTTAATACTTGGGCATCTAACTTAGTATTTAAACGTAAATCGACTTTAAGCAGTTTGATTTTGTTAGTAAAATAGCGAATGGTTTCATTAAACTCTTCTTTACCAGGTATTTTACGCGCCAAGTTAAACTGGCCACCGACTTCACTTTTAGCTTCAAACAACACCACATCATGACCGCGAGTGGCTGCATAAACAGAAAAAGCCATGCCAGCAGGACCTGCGCCCATTACGGCAATGCGTTTTTTAGTTTGGGTTGGTATGAAATTAATTTCAGTTTCATAACACGCACGGGGATTGACTAAACAGGTGGCGCGTTTCATCGAAAAAGTATGGTCAAGGCAAGCCTGATTACAACCAATACAGGTGTTAATTAATTCGCTTTGATTAGCCGCGGCTTTATTAACAAATTCTGCATCAGCTAAAAACGGCCGTGCCATTGACACCATATCCGCTTGGCCTGAGGCAATAATATGCTCTGCTATTTCTGGAGTGTTAATACGGTTTGTCGCCACCAAGGGTATGCTAACTTCTGATTTTAATCTTTCGGTAACCCATGCAAAGCCACCTCTTGGCACACTGGTGGCAATAGTTGGTACGCGCGCTTCATGCCAGCCAATACCTGTATTAATAATACTCACGCCGACAGCTTCTAATGATTTAGCCAGTTCGACCACTTCATCCCAGCTTGAGCCATTATCGACTAAATCCAGCATAGATAGACGGAAGATGATAATGAAGTCTTTACCTACTTTCTCACGAATAGCTTTAACTATCTCTAAGGGAAATTTGACCCTATTTTGATAACTGCCACCCCATTCATCAGTTCTTTTATTGGTACGCGAACTGATAAATTGATTGATCAAATACCCTTCAGAACCCATCACCTCAACACCATCGTAACCGGCTTTACGGGCTAACTTAGCGCTGCTGGCATAATCTTTAATAGTGTTGTTCACTTGTCTTGGCGACATAGCTGAAGGTGTAAAAGGCGTTATAGGCGACTTCACTTTACTCGGTGCTAAGCTAAAAGGATGGTAACTGTAACGACCGGCATGCAAAATTTGCATACAGATTTTACCGCCAGCGTCATGCACTGCATCGGTAACAATTTTGTGTTTACTAACCTGCCACGGAAAACTTAATTGACATGCATGAGGTGCTAGACGTCCACGCATGTTAGGGGCTATACCGCCAGTAACAATTAAACCGACTCCGCCTGCGGCTCGTTCTTTATAAAACGCTGCCAGTTTCTCAAATCCGCCTTTTTCTTCTTCTAAGCCTGTGTGCATAGAGCCCATTAACACACGGTTTTTCAACTGCGTGAAGCCTAGATCTAAAGGTTCTAGTATGTGTGGAAACGACATTCAAACATCCTTTTTAAACAAGTGATTGAAAACAGCATAACCTTAACTTTGATAAAGCTCAATCATTGACGCAGCGGATTGTCAAAAACGTTTACAATTGAATTTACCATTTAAATCCATTTTCAGTTAGGATGAGATTATTGGAATGTTATAGGAGTGGTAAATGTCCGCTAAACCCCCGTTTTTAAAAAGGTTGTTCACCTTGTTATGGAATACAGTGAACACCATAAGAAAATTAATTATTAATTTTATTTTTTTCAGCATATTGGCAGTCATCATTATTGCGGTCATGACTTCAGAAGATGAAATTGTACTCGATAATCAAACAGCCTTGGTGCTGGACTTATCTGGTCATATAGTTGACCAAAAACGTTTTGTTGATCCATTTGAAGCCGTGTTAGCACAAGGCAATGATAATCCTGATGCAGAGATCCTGTTAGCTGATGTGCTTTATGTGATTCAAAATGCCACCCAAGATACGCGAATTAGCACCATAGTGCTGAATCTGAGTAACTTACGTTCCGCAGGTGTCAGCAAAATGACCGATATTGGCGATGCATTAACCGAGTTTAAAGCCGCCGGTAAAAAAGTCATTGCGATGGAAAATGGTTACAGTCAAGACCAGTATTTTCTCGCCAGTTATGCGGACACCTTATTTTTAAATTCTAAAGGCATGGTCAGCCTTGATGGGTTAAGTCGTTATCGTCTTTATTATAAGTCTGCACTGGAAAAGCTCAAAATTAACACCCATGTTTTCCGTGTTGGTACCTTTAAGTCCGCGGTAGAACCTTTTATTCGTGATGACATGTCTGAAGCAGACAAAGCGGCGAGTAATGAATTGCTGGACGATATTTGGCAAAGCTATTCTGCTACAGTAGCTAAAAATCGCGGGATTAACCCAGATCAACTGGTGCTTGATACCGATGCATATTTAGCGCAGTTAGATAAAGCCAATGGTGACAGCGCATTAATGGCCATGAACATGCATTGGGTTGATGAGCTTGTTTCAGCTGAGCAATTTCGCCTTGCCATGATAGAACTCGTCGGTAGTAATAAAGAAGGTGATTCATACCGTCAAATTGGTTTCAACGATTATCTATCACTCACCGCACCACTACCTCAGTTTATTGAGAATGACTCAGTCGGCATTATTGTTGCCAAAGGTAACATTCTTAATGGCGCTCAACCAGCAGGACAAATTGGTGGTGAAACTACCTCGGAGTTTCTGCGTAAAGCGCGCCTAAACGATAAAGTAAAAGCGGTAGTATTACGGGTAGACAGCCCTGGTGGCAGTGCGTTTGCGTCAGAGCAAATACGCCAAGAAGTATTGGCGCTTAAAAATGCTGGTAAACCTGTTGTTGTCAGCATGGGAAGTCTAGCCGCATCTGGCGGTTATTGGATTTCAGCAAGCGCTGATTATATCTACGCAACCCCAACTACAATTACAGGCTCTATTGGTATTTTTGGTATGTTTGCCACTTTTGAAGATGCGCTCAGCCATTTTGGTGTTAACACCGATGGTGTAGCAACATCTGATTGGGCAGGTTTATCAGTTACTCGCAGTTTAAGCCCTAACATAAAAGCCGTTATTCAACGTCATATTGAACGGGGCTATCATGAGTTTATTTCTTTGGTTTCGACCGAACGCAATATGACTCTTGAACAAGTTGATAATATTGCCCAAGGTCGTGTTTGGACCGGTAAACGTGCTCTTGAATTAGGCCTTGTTGATGAAATTGGCGATATGAAACAAGCTATCGCTAAAGCAGCCGAACTGGCTAAAATTGACAAGTTTGACACTAAATTAATTGAACATGAACTGACAACCGAACAGCGGTTTATTCGACAGTTAATGGGTGCTTCAGCGGCTTATATACCCACATCGATACACAAGTCATCTATACTTGAAACCATGTTATCCCAGTGGAGTCGTGTGATTGAAGATTTTGCTAAGTTTGATGACCCACAGGGAATGTACCTTTACTGTGAGCAATGTGACTTCTAGTTTTTAGCACGGAATAATTAAATCTGTAAAAAAAGCCTGCTTAGCAGGCTTTTTTATATCGATTCGGCAATATAACTCGTATAATTTACATATTATGTAAAATAAATCTAATTTGAGTAAATTCATGACTAAACGCGCTATTTACGTTGCCTATACGGGCGGAACGATCGGTATGCAAAAAACAGCTAATGGCTTTGCACCTGTTTCCGGCTTTTTAACCGATTGCGTTCAGTCCATGCCTGAGTTTTATCATCAAGAAATGCCCAGTTTTGTGATCCAAGAATATAGCCCTTTAATCGACTCTTCAAACATGGCACCTACGGATTGGCAACTCATCGCCAATGACATTAAAGCCAATTATGAAAAATACGATGGGTTTGTCATATTGCATGGCACTGATACTATGGCTTATACCGCATCGGCTTTGTCATTTATGCTACAAGGGCTATCAAAACCTGTCATAGTCACTGGCTCTCAAATTCCTTTGGCACAGCTACGTTCTGATGGGCAAACAAACTTACTTAACTCACTGTATATCGCTGCCAACTACCCCGTTGCCGAAGTCTGTTTATTCTTTAACAACAAATTATTTAGAGGTAATCGCTCAACTAAAGCCCATGCAGATGGTTTTGATGCTTTTGCCTCGCCTAACTTCCCTCTTCTGCTTGAAGCCGGGATTAAGATTAATATCAAGGAAGGCAAAATCTGTGAACCGACAAACTCGCCTTTAACTGTGATCAATATAAAACCGCAGCCTATTGGCGTAGTCACACTCTATCCTGGTATCTCGACGCAAATATTTAAGAATATTTTACAGCAACCCGTTAAAGCATTAATCCTACTCACATTTGGTGTTGGTAATGCGCCACAAGATCCTCAATTATTGCAAGCGTTAAAGCAGGCGGATGAACGTGGCATTGTGCTAGTCAATCTCACTCAATGTTTTCAAGGTAAAGTCAATATGGGGGGATATGCGACAGGTAACTCATTAGCTAAGGCGGGTGTGATAAGTGGTATGGACATGACAGTCGAAGCGGCATTAGCAAAACTACACTATTTACTATCTATTAATTTAACACCTGAAGAAATTAAAATTTCAATGCAAAAGAACCTAATTGGTGAGCTGTCTGCCGACTAGTCATTTAATAAGCAAATGCCTAAAACTGCGACTACATTTATCTCCAAATATCTACAATCCCTAATATAATGTATTTGAATTTCAACTGGGATTATATTGAAAAAGAGCTAGCATGATCTTCTTTGCTAGCCTTTCTTAACTAGAGCAACCATATCTTCAAAAAGTAGCCTCAAATAGCAAATTGATATTTTGCGCTAAAAGAGCCAATTTATTCATGCCAATAAATCCTTTTAAAAGCTAAAAGGGTGAGACATCAAGCCCTTTTTTTATAGATTAAAATATAACAATACATCACATAGAAAATTATAATTCATAATCTAACTTATATAATTCCCTATTCGGGTTTGATGATATTAAAGTGCAGATAAGCTCTTTGGGTAGCGATACGACCTCGCGGAGTACGCTGAATAAACCCTTGTTGTATTAGAAAAGGCTCTAAGACATCTTCAATGGTATCTCTATCTTCCCCTATTGCTGCCGCAAGGTTATCAAGCCCAACAGGACCACCCATAAACTTATCTATGATTGCCAACAACAGCTTTCTATCTAAATAATCAAAACCTTCAAGATCGACATCAAGCAAGTCAAGTGCTTGTTCTGCGACTTCCTTCGTGACTACCCCATCATGCTTCACTTCTGCATAATCCCTTACTCGGCGCAAAAGACGGTTTGCAATTCGAGGTGTACCGCGGGAGCGCCGTGCAATTTCAACCGCGCCTTCAGGGGCTATCGATAAATTCATCACGTTAGCTGAACGTGTCACAATAGTGGTTAAATCCGTTACATTATAAAACTCAAGTCGCAAAGGAATACCAAAACGTGCTCGCAGTGGTGATGTTAGTGCGCCTGCTCTGGTCGTTGCGCCCACTAAAGTAAAGGGCGGTAAATCCAATTTAATTGACCGCGCAGCAGGTCCCTCACCAATCATAATATCTAATTGATAATCTTCTAAAGCTGGATATAAAATCTCCTCAACTACGGGGCTAAGACGATGTATTTCATCAATAAACAGTACATCCCCCTCTTCTAAATTAGTCAGCAGTGCAGCTAAGTCGCCAGCTTTTTCTAAAACAGGCCCTGAGGTTGATTTAATATTGACCCCCATTTCATTGGCAACAATCATTGCCAACGTGGTTTTACCTAATCCTGGTGGACCAAATATAAGCATATGATCAAGCGCTTCTTTTCGATTAAGCGCCGCTTGAATAAACACCTTTAGCTGTGCTCGTGTATCATCTTGCCCTGTATACTCATCAAGCATTTTAGGACGCATCGCCCTATCTACAACTTCATCATGCATTTGAATTTCAGGTTGTATTAATCGATCCGCTTCAATCATGGTGCTATTGTCCTTTTACCTTAAAGCATCGACTTGAGTGCCGCTTTTATCAATATTTCTGATGTCATACCAATCTTGAAATTAGCTGAAACAGCCTTACTGGCTTGAGCTGGTTTGTAACCAAGTGAAATCAGAGCAGAAATAGCATCTTCTTCGGCACTTTCAGCAGCTGGTACAGGGGAATAATTAGATTGCAGTACAAATTCGCGCTCTGATCCCACCGAGGCCTCAAGTAAAGATCTCAACTTATCTCGCATTTCAACAATCAAGCGCTCTGCGGTTTTCTTACCCACACCAGGTAATTTAACTAAAGTGACAATATCATCCCGCTCAACACAAGCCACAAACTCACCAGCATTCATGCCTGATAAAATGGTTAATGCCAATTTAGGGCCTACGCCATTGGTTTTAATTAACAAACGAAATAAAGCCCGTTCCTGCTTGGTAATAAAACCATATAATAATTGCGCATCTTCACGCACCACAAAATGGGTATATACCATCGCAGGCTGATTAAGTTCAGGTAACTCATAAAAACTGGTTAACGGTACTTGAAGCTCATAACCCACACCATTAACATCGAGTACGATTTCTGGCGCATGTTTCTCAACTAATATTCCATTTAAACGACCAATCATTTATATCTTCCATATGTTCTTGTATTTGCACGACCGCTTAACGCGGCTAAGCTTTGGCTGGTGTGATAATGACATATCGCCACAGCCAAAGCATCTGCCGCATCAGCTTGCGGCGCTGCAGGTAATTTCAATAATTGAGTAATCATATGCTGCACTTGAGTTTTTTGGGCTCTTCCTGTGCCAACCACTGCACTTTTTATTTGTGTTGCACTGTATTCTGCAACAGGTAAGTCTGCACATGTTGCAGCGACAATAGCTGCACCGCGTGCCTGACCTAACTTGAGTGCTGAGTCGGCATTTTTCGCCATAAATACACGCTCAATGGCAAACTCATCGGGTTGATATTGTCTAATAATTTCAGATAAACCGGCATAAATCTGCTGTAATCTAAGGGGAAGTTCATCAGATTGTGTACGAATACAGCCACTGCCTAAATACTGCTGCTGCCTACCGACACACTTTATTACACCATAACCGGTGATCCGTGAGCCAGGGTCAACACCTAAAATAATTGCCATTAATTGAGTTAGCCTAATTGTTCCATCACATCATCACTAATATCAGCATTATGATACACTTCTTGTACATCATCATGATCTTCTAATGTATCGATTAATTTTAAAAATTGTTCAGCATTTTCAAGATCAAGATCCGCTTTGGTCGATGACACCATAGTGACTTCTGCATTGTCGCTCGTGAACCCAGCGTTATCTAACAAATCTTTCACTTTGCCAAAAGCGTTTGGTGACGTATACACATCAATAGATCCATCATCATTCACTACAACATCGTCTGCACCGGATTCTATTGCAGCCTCCATGACACTATCTTCATCTAAACCTTCGGAATAAGAAATAACACCAAGTTTGGTAAATAAGTATGCCACAGAGCCATCAGTGCCCAAATTGCCGCCATTTTTACTAAAAGCATTGCGAACACCTGACACGGTACGATTTCTGTTATCCGTCATGGTCTCTACCATAACCGCACTACCACCTGGGCCATAACCCTCATAGATAATAGTTTCAAGTTGTTGGCCTTCCATTTCACCTGCGCCACGCTTTACCGCGCGCTCAACTGTGTCACGCGTCATATTATTTGATAAGGCTTTATCAATGGCTGCTCTGAGCCGTGGATTAGCGTCAGGATCCGATCCCCCTTCGCGTGCAGCAACGGTCAACTCTCGAATAAACTTAGTAAATAACTTGCCGCGTTTAGCATCTTGTGCCGCTTTACGGTGCTTAATATTGGCCCATTTACTATGTCCTGCCATGAAAACTCCTTTGTATCTATTTGAAACACTGTCTATTTTTTAATAATACTTATTGTTCAATAAAAGCCGGTTTTTTCACTCTACTAAAATGGCGCCCTATAAACACAGACCGAGGCATAAGCCTCGGAATGTGGGTAAAACTGAATCTAACAGTTAATTACTCTGCGTCAGCTTTAGGCTTCTCAATCACTTGAATACCTAGCTCTACTAATTGTTGTGGATTAGCAAAACCTGGGGCATTAGTTAGCGGGCACGCCGCTGTGGTCGTTTTAGGGAACGCCATAACATCACGAATAGAGCTTGCACCTGTCATTAGCATGATAATGCGATCTAAACCAAATGCTAAACCAGCATGTGGAGGTGTGCCGTATCGTAACGCCTCTAATAAGAAACCAAATTTTTCTTTAGCTTCTTCTTTCTCAATACCTAATAAATCAAACACAGTACTTTGCATTTCGGCATTATGAATACGCACTGAACCGCCGCCTAACTCACAACCGTTTAAGACCATATCGTATGCATCAGATACTGTGTTAGCGGGATCAAGTTTTAATTGCTCTGCGCTCACACCACGTGGCGCGGTAAATGGATGATGCACTGCGTGCAAGCCGCCTTCAACCTTTTCAAACATTGGGAAGTCAACTACCCATAATGGACGCCACTGGCCTTGCAGTAAATTAAAGTCTTCACCGGCTTTTAAGCGTAATGCACCTAGCGCCTCAGCGACAACATTCGCTTTATCGGCACCAAATAAAATGATGTCACCTGTTTGAGCGCCTGTGCGATCAATTATTTGCTTAACGATGTCTTCATTTAAGAATTTAAGCACAGGTGATTGAATACCGTCCATGCCTGCATCAACATCATTTAGCTTCATCCAAGCTAAACCTTTGGCACCATAAATACCGGCGTATTTAGTGTAATCATCAATTTGTTTACGTGATAACGAAGCACCAGTAGGGATACGCAGCGCAGCAACACGACCTTCGACGTCATTTGCAGGACCATTAAATACAGCAAACTCAACCTCTTTGACTAAATCGGCAATATCGACTAATTCAAGAGGATTTCGTAAATCAGGCTTATCAGAGCCAAAACGGCGCATTGCATCTGCATAGGTCATTCTCGGAAAATCACCTAAATCGACATTTAACAAATCTTGGAATAAGCCGCGCATCATTTGCTCAGTTTTTTCCATCACTTGTTCTGATGTCATAAAAGATGTTTCGATATCTATTTGAGTAAACTCAGGTTGGCGATCAGCGCGTAAGTCTTCATCACGGAAACACTTAACAATTTGATAATAACGGTCAAAACCTGACATCATTAATAGCTGTTTGAATAGCTGTGGTGACTGCGGTAATGCAAAAAATTGACCTTTATAAGTACGGCTAGGGACTAAATAATCGCGAGCTCCCTCAGGGGTTGCCTTGGTCAAAATAGGTGTTTCTATGTCTAAAAAGCCATTTGAGTCGAGAAAGTTACGCACATAACTGGTGACTTTGGCGCGGAATATAATCCGTTCAGCCATTTCAGGACGACGTAAATCAAGGTAACGATATTTTAAACGTTGCTCTTCACTATTATTTTGGTAATTGTCCATGCTCAGTGGCAGTGGCGCAGATGCATTGATAATCGTTAAGCCTTTACCTAAGATTTCAATCTCACCCGTTTTCATTTGTGCATTTATTTGGCTGTCTGGACGAGCACGGACTATACCAGTTACTTGAACACAAAATTCACCGCGTAAGGTACTGGCGACATCAAATACATCTTTTAAGTCAGGATCGTAAACAACTTGAACTAATCCTTCACGATCACGTAAGTCTAAGAAAACCACACCGCCTAAATCACGGCTACGATTAACCCAACCAACTAAGATAACTTCTTGACCTAAATGAGACTTATTAATGTCTCCACAATAATGGCTACGCATTGAACTCTATCCTTTAAATAAAAGCGATTTTAGCAAAGCAAACGTTCGCATATCAAAAATGATAAAAACGGCATTATATACCCAATCAAACCCAAGATGCTCGTCTCTAGCAGAATTTATTCATCCTAATTGAGCCTATATTACTCGGCTTTTACTATTAAGACTTAAATAGCAAAATGTAGCGGGCATCATTAAGGATAGCTGGATATATGCCGTAATCAGAATATGACAGGCAGTATCAAGGAGAATGAGTTAATTAACCAGAGTAGAAATGGTTATTTACAATCAACTGAATAAAAAAACAACACACTATCTCTATTTGGGAAAGTTGTGCTTCAATATATCACTGCTTTCGATAGAAAAAACTGTAATATTAGCTACATACTGAACATTTTTATTTAATGATTGATTCGATGTTGATGACCACCAACCCTTTTCGCTTGATACATTAAACTATCAGAATGCTTCATTAATTCTTCAGCAGTAACGCCATCATGTGGATACACTGCAATACCGATACTGGCAGATATTTGAATTGATTTACCTTCAACATTATCAATTTTAGCGAGTTTGCTAAGTAAGGTATTAGCCACTTTCTTAGCTTGATCTACTGTTTCTAATTGGTTAATAATAATGACAAACTCATCGCCACCGAAACGAGCCACAGAGTCGGTATCTTTAATAATCGATTTAAATACCTCTGCAACCTGAGCTAACAAAATATCACCTATGGCATGGCCATGAGCATCATTAACAATTTTAAAGCCATCCAAATCAATAAATAACAAGGCAAACTTTGATTTCGTTTTTTGATGAATCTCAATTTCAACAATCAACTGTTCATCGAGTAGCGTCCGATTAGCTAACCCGGTCACACTGTCATGATTTGCTAAAAATACTAATTTATCTTCCGCATTTTCGCGACGTTGAATCTCAACTTTTAATCGTCTGTTCACAACCAAAACCGTTACAGTGATCACACTTATTACCAATAACCCAATAATAAGGGAGTTCATCCAACGCTGATAAAAGCGATCATCGGTATTCAACTTAACATCGTTCCACTTCCGATAGAGATGTTGTTGAGCGGTCTTATCAACTGTACTTATCACTCGATTAATCAGTGGCATCAGCTCCTCAAGGCCGGAAAATATACCAATTCGACTCTGCTCATCGGCTAAATCGGCTAGCAGTGACAGTTTTAAACTTGGAAAATCCCCATTTTTTAGCACGTCAGCTAGCGAGGTGACTTTCTCGATAAACATATCTGCATGACCATTAATGACGGCATTCAAACCAGAACGAGTATCTGGCACTAGCATTAATTTAATTTCAGGATATTGCTGTCTAAATTGTTCAATTAATTGATAACCTTCAATGACGGCAATGACCTTATTATCTAACTGATTTATATTAAAAATGGGCGGTTGAGTAAGATCGCTGGCTACCGCCCAGGGTGAAGGCCAATAAGGTTCACTAAATAAGACACTATTATCGCGTTCATGATTATAAGCAAGACTCGCAACAAGCTGAATTTCACCGCTGCGAAGTTGCTGCATCATTTGTTCAAACGTATCAAATGCAATGGGGATAATCGACACCCCTAATTGATTCACAAGAAGTGATTTCACATCAGAGTTGACCCCTAAAAACTCGCCGTTTTTACCTTGAAACTCCATCGGCCGCCAATCTTTAATGTAACCCATTTTAATGGCGCCTAAACTCGCTAGATATGTTCTATCTTGGCTAGATAAAATAATTTTTTGATTCTGTCCCGAAAAATAACGATCATCAGGATTAATAAGCCATTTTCGCTCAATTTGCAGACGCTCTTCAGGGGAAATTAATTCAAAGCCAGCACGAATTCGCTCCTCCAAACCACTGTCTTCCATACGGATCAAACTATAAATATCAGTAAAAAATTCGATATTAAAATATTGAGTAAAATCTGCCCAAAGCTTATTGCCTAATAAATAATGAGAAGTGGTCGCCGAAGAGGCAATAAAACCAATAATCTCACCTTTAAGTGCAGCATCAACCATAAGATCGGTCGATTCATAAAAACGTAATTGTGCATTTGGGTATAAAGCATGGATTTCAGAAATGTAGGGTGCTGTAGGAAACACTCCGATTCGAATATTGCCCAGTAAATTTAAGTCAGTAATATTCTTTTTTATACTAAAAAAGCGGCTTTTCACTGACGTAATATGCCAAGCTTGTTTAAGACCAGTATTCATTTCATTGCTTTCAGGATACCCAATATGCACATCAGCAAAACCACGCTTGATATCTGCAATAGAACTGTTCATATCACCTACAACAAAATCAATACTAATACCGCTTTTACTTGACCATAACTTCCATAAATCCACAAATAACCCACGGGGTAAACCATCGCTACCAATATCAACAAAAGGTTCAACATCGCTTTGCATAGCAATCAACAGTCCGTCATTTTGACGGTTGTAACCTAACCAACGACGTTCGATACGTTTAATTTGTTCTGGATCAACTTTTTGAAACCCCTGATTGATTCTATTCAATAATGAGGCATTTCCTTTTTTAACTGCTGCAACTAGCGTTACTTTCTCTATTGGTAGCCGAGTTGAACTGTAATAATCATTGGCAATGTTTTGCTCCAATGTCATATCACGTTGATAGCCTTCAATTCCGGCAAAGACCAACACCTCGCCATTCATGGCTCCAATAAGTAAAGCGTCTCTGCCGCTATATTTACGAAAATTAAAGTTTGGATTGATAGCGAGAAGCGATTGTTCATGGGATGACCCCTCAACAATCCCAATTTGATAGGGTATTAAATCAGTAAGCTGATGTTTTTTCCCAATCGATTTATGAATAAACAAATAAGTTTCAAGTGATGTGATCGGATTAGAGAAATCAAACATAGCTTGTCTAGAAGCATTAGGCACCATACCGATATGTATATCGACATCACCCGACTGCAGGCGGTTTAAAGATTGTTGCCAATTCTGAATATGGAATTCAACTTTAGTATTTGTAACAAGTGCCCACTCTCGCCAAAGGTCAACTAAAATACCCGCAGGCTGCTGATTTTCATCAAAATACTGAAATGGATAGGTATCCTCTCCCATTACAATTTTCAATGTAGCACCTGTAACAGCGGTGTTTTGTGAACTTGCGATAGCATTTGCTATATTGGTAATACTGATTACTAAACAGAAAAGTAATCCGACGATTAATTTCAAGTGTCATCCCTATCTACTAGATATACTAATCATTATTAATGGAAATTAAGCGAGGCTTATTGATGATATTTCCACTAAAAACTAACAAAACTGAACATCCTTAATGTCGTAACTTACCTCAGAACGCGTTACTTTTCTAATAAATATTGTCTTGTTAGCGATTAGTTTTCCAAGGTTTCTGCATCAAACTGTAAATTAAGTCATCACACACAAGATAATAAAATTTAATATATTTTTAACCAGCACTTGCTGGTCATCACTATGATTAGCTAAAATGTGCTTAGAATTTTAAAACCTGTTATCACATGCACTCAGAACTAGACAATATTTATGCTTCAGCGACTAATAAGGTTGCTGATTTTGTGTTTGATCAAAAAGTCGCTGGCGTGTTTAACGACATGATACGTCGATCTGTTCCTGGTTATGGTCAAATTATTAATACTATTGGTGACTTTGCTAGTACTTATGTAACTAAAAAATCAAATGTTTACGACCTTGGCTGTTCACTCGGGGCTGCGACCTTGAGTATTCGACGTCAGATTGATCAACGTCAATGTAAAATTATTGCCGTTGATAATAGCCAATCTATGGTTGAACGTTGTAGTGAAAATCTTTCAGCCTATGTCAGTGATACGGACGTACAGCTGGTGTGCGGTGATATTCGAGACATTGAATTTGAAAATGCTTCTATGGTGGTGCTAAATTTTACCCTGCAGTTTTTACCCGTATCGGATCGTGACACATTAATTAACAAAATATATCAGGGTATGCTACCTGGGGGCATTTTAGTTATATCAGAAAAATTACGTTTTGAAGATGAAACAATACAAGTCTTACTTGATAAACATCATTTAGATTTTAAACGTGCAAATGGCTACAGTGAATTAGAAATAAGCCAAAAAAGAAGTGCTCTTGAGAATGTGATGCGCCCAGATACACTCAACCATCATCAACATCGCTTTGAGAAATGTGGCTTTCAACACTTTAACGTGTGGTTTCAATGTTTCAATTTTGCATCGATGGTGGCAATCAAATGATTAGTTTTAGTGCATTTTATAAAGAAATTGCAGATTCTAACCTGCAACATTGGTTAGAAACACTACCGTCTATTTTGGGTAATTGGCAGCGTGAACACAAACATGGCAATTTACCTAAATGGGAAAAAGTGCTCAACAAACTGCACTACCCCGCGCCTGATTTAGTTGATTTCACATCCAATGTCACCATTGGCAGCGGTAAACAGCTTACCGATGGCCAGACTGAAAAGTTGTCTAATTTACTCGGTTTATTTCAACCTTGGCGTAAAGGCCCCTTCTCTATCCATGGCATTGATATTGATACAGAATGGCGAAGTGATTGGAAATGGGATAGAGTTAAGGCTCATCTATCGCCTTTAAAGAACCGAACAGTATTAGATGTTGGCTGCGGAAGTGGTTACCATATGTGGAGAATGTTGGGTGATGGCGCAAAATGCGTTGTAGGAATTGACCCTTCTCCGCTATTCTTATGTCAATTTGAGGCTGTAAAACGTTTAGCTGGTAACCAACATCCAGTTTACTTATTACCATTAGGTATAGAAGAACTTCCACCTTTAGATGCTTTTGATACTGTATTTTCCATGGGCGTACTTTATCATCGTCGCTCACCGATTGATCACATTATGCAATTACGTGACCAATTAAGGATGGGAGGTGAACTGGTTTTAGAAACGTTAGTAATAGAGGGTGATGAAAACGCTGTACTTGTCCCTAAAGACAGGTATGGAAAAATGAATAATGTGTGGTTTTTACCCTCAGTGGCCGCATTAATCTTATGGCTTGAAAAGTGTGAATTTACCAACGTCAGATGCGTTGATGTCGATACCACTTCATTAGCAGAGCAGCGCAGTACGACTTGGATGAAAAATGAATCACTTGTTGATTATCTTGACCCAAATGATGTCAGCTTAACGGTTGAAGGTTATCCCGCGCCTAAAAGAGCCATTATTATTGCCACTAAGAACCAACCAAATTTAGATTTAATTTAACTCATAATATTCAACAGGAATTGACATGTTTAAGCAGGCACTTGTACTAACTACTGCATTATTGATTGTTTCAGGTTGTACAGCAACCCAGCACTCACACGCGCCATCAATCTCAAATGCTGATTTAAGCAGCACGCTGCAAACATCCCAAGCACAAATTATTACTGCTTTTAATGATCAATGCAGCCAACAATCAAATGATATTACTGAATTATCGACAGAGTTACGTAAATTAAAAACCCAGGTTAGTGAAGCAATGGCACAGTCACAAAAACTTGCAGTCGCCCCTGTTGCTGTACCCGCACCTCGACCAGTATTTGTGCCATCACAATGCCCTGAGTCACTTGTGGGTGAGAAATTCTTACTGGGCGAAGCAGAAAGTGTTTATATGGATGAAGTTAAAACCACATTCGCTACCCGTATCGATACAGGCGCCGAGTCCTCTTCTTTAGATGCTCGAAATATTGTCCTTTTTGAACGAAATGGTGAAGAATGGGTGAGATATGATGTGATGACAAACGGGCCTGAAAAAGCGGGCAATACTTTTGAATCTAAAGTTGAACGTTTTGTTCGCATCAAACAAGATGCAGCCAGTGATGACGACCGCCGTCCAGTGATCCACGCACACCTTAGAATTGGTCAATATTCTGCTGAAACAGACTTAAATTTAACTGACAGAAGCCATCTAGATTATCCGTTACTTCTTGGCCGTAAGTTTATGAAAGATATTGCCATCGTTGATGTAGGACAAATCTACATTCACGGTAAAGATAAAAACCAAGTGACCACACTCATTAAATAGGCGACAAAATGCACTCTCGTAAACCGTTTTATATATTTGTATTTTTACTGTTTTTTGTCGGTATTGGTGCCAGCATCTATCGTGGTATTGAACACAACGTACCATTTTTACCGGTGAGCAGGTTCAAAGTTGGGCTATTGATGCAAAAGTCAGTTTTAGTGGTCGTAACCAACCTGCTGAAGTGCAATTCTCATTACCTAATGATCCGGCTTTTGACATTCTGGTCGAAAACACAACCTCCCTGGTTACGGTTTAACTATTACTGAAGAACAAAATCGTAAAGCGATTTGGTCGATCAGAGAAGCGTCAGGGCCACAGTCTTTATTTTACCGAGTGACATTGGTGCCAACGGGTAAACTGGAGATTGAATCCGATCAAGAACCTACTGATACAGAACTTTATCTTTGGCCAGCTACTGAGAAAGCCGCAGCTGAACAAATTGTAGAAGAAGTTTGGCTACGCAGTGCAACCAATTTATCTTTTGCAAAGCAACTGATGGAATTGATCAACGATGATAATCAAAGTCAAAATATGTCGTTATTGCTGTCGACCAATACTTCGACTAAATTATTCTTGCAAATGTTACATACTAAAGGTGTTCCTGCACGAAATGTAAGTGGCTTATTGTTAGAAGATCAACGTCGTCGTCAAACGTTAACTACATATGTTCAAGTTTATCAAGATGGTTTATGGCACTTATTTGATGTCATAAATGACAAACAAGGTCGAGATAATAATCTTGTATTATGGGAATATGCTGGCGGCTCTGTATTAGAAGTGATGGGCGGTCGTAGCTCACAAGTTAGTTTTTCGATGCTACAAGATACGCGTTCTGCATTAGCCACCTCTATTGACATGATGATGACGGATGATGCATTAGATTTTTCTTTGTACCAACTTCCACTTGAAGAGCAAAGTTTATTCAAGGGCATTTTATTAATCCCTATCGGTGTCATGGTAGTTGTTTTCCTTCGCGTCATTGTGGGTATCAAAACATCTGGTACCTTTATGCCAGTATTGATAGCAATGGCCTTTATTCAAACCACCCTATTAACCGGTTTAATTGGCTTTCTATTGATTGTGGCTTTCGGCTTAATGATCCGCTCCTACCTCTCCACACTCAATTTATTATTAATATCCCGAATATCCGCGGTGATTATTGTCGTGATCTTTATCATCGGCTTGTTTACGTTAATCTCATTTAAACTGGGATTAAGTGAAGGGCTAACGGTAACCTTTTTCCCAATGATTATTTTAGCTTGGACAATCGAACGTATGTCTATTCTGTGGGAAGAAGAAGGCCCTAAAAAAGTCTTTATTTCAGGTGGTGGCAGCTTGTTTGTTGCAACAATAGCTTACCTCGCTATGAGCAGTGAATTAGTACAACACTGGGTATTTAACTTCTTAGGCATCCATTTGGTTATCTTAGGTTTGGTGCTGGTAATGGGTCAATACACTGGTTATCGTTTAACCGAGTTAAAGCGCTTTAAACCCTTAGTGGGAGAGAAGTAATGAAGTATGCCTGGCCTTGGGAATTAAGCCGCGCAGGCGTGCTGAACATGAACAAGCGTAATATCGGTTATATCGGTAAATATAACCCACGTAAACACTATAAACGTGTGGACGATAAGTTAATTACCAAGCAATTAGCATTGGCAAATGGCATAGCTGTACCTGATTTAATTGGTGTTGTTCAAGAGCAACATGATATTGAACTGATACCAGCGATGGTAATAGATAGAACCGGTTTTGTTATCAAACCCGCTAAAGGCTCTGGTGGCAAAGGGATCATGGTTATTACTAGAGTTGAGAATGGCCGTTACTACAAGGCTAATGGCGACGAAGTGACCCCTAATGAAATATACCGTCATGTATCTAATACGTTAAGTGGTTTATTTTCGCTGGGTGGCAGACCTGACGTTGCTATTGTTGAAGGCTTAATTGTATTTGATCCCGTTTTCAATGGCGTCAGTTATGAGGGGGTACCGGATATACGTTTAATCGTATTTAAAGGATTCCCTGTTATGGGCATGCTGCGTTGTTCAACGGCCGCATCTGACGGCAAAGCTAACTTGCATCAAGGTGCTGTTGGGATTGGGTTAGATATCGCCACAGGCAAAAGTTTACATGCGGTTCAATTTGATGTTCCGGTTGATAAGCATCCTGATACTCATTTCCCTTTATCGGACATTCAAGTGCCGCATTGGGAAACATTACTTCATACAGCCTCAAGGGCCTATGAAATGTGTGAAATGGGTTACCTTGGAACCGACATGGTATTAGATAAGAATCGAGGACCATTATTGTTAGAGCTTAATGCTCGTCCAGGTTTAACCATTCAAATTGCAAATGGTAAAGGCATTCTCCCCCGCCTTAAACACGTAGAGTCTTTAAAAGGCGCGACAATGTCAGTAGATCAACGTGTAGAATATGCGAAAAAGCATTTTTGCGATCAGCCTAAGTTTTAATTTATTGGCCACGGCATATGCCGTGGCCAATCCTTTAAGCCTGTTTGTTGAGCAGTGTTTACAATTTGATGCTAAAACTCAGATTGCAATTCCTACTGTATGGCAATCATCAACTGCTTACTCATCCGCAACACAATCAGTATCACTAAATGAATTAATTGAGTTTGAGTCGTCCCTGCTGTCACTCAATAATTTAAATGATCGCAATAATTATTATCGCCAACTAACTCAAAAAACTGAATATCAGCAAAACCTGTTGATGTGTCAAGTTCATTTAGCGGATGAGCTATCATGGTTACTCAACCAAATCGATCCACAATTATTACAAGCCGATAAAACCAGGCTCAAGCTATCACAATCTGATAAATCTTATTATTGGTTACTAACCAGTATTCAACAATTAAAAAACGCCCAGCTTAATGTCGACGGTAAGTCTTTGCTGCACGGTCTACAAACCAGTATAGAGCACTACTTAAGGCAACAGTATTTATTCGATGCAAGCGCAGAATGTGCGCTAGACACTTCTTCAGAATCAACAAAAAAATCGATCCATAATCTTTCTATTTCTACTACTGCACAGAATATTGCTCGTTATCTGGTTTTGCAGCCGAAAGCATCGTGTAGGCAACAAGCGTGGATTGCTTATCAAGGACGAGCTAAAGAAGTTAACCAAACAAGTTTACTTTCTATTCATAAAATTAAGACAATACAAGCACAACAAAACGGTTTTATTCATTCTGCTGACTTTCAATTAAAAAACAGTGAGTTAACCTTTAATCAATTAACACTTTTTTTAAACAGTCAAACAAAAAATATTAATATTGCACCTTGGAATTTACCACAAGCATTAAAAACACTGCCAAAAGTTGAAGTGAAAATTCAAAATACTGCACATTTTATTGAAACAGCATTTAAACAATTTTCGCTATTTAATTTGTATTTTGAACAAATTCCATCAAGCACACCCCCCCTAATATTTATCGCGTTTGGCATAAAAAAAGATTGTTAGGTGAAATTTATCTCAATATTGATGCTGGCATTACCGCTAAGCCAGTAAACGTTGACTATTACAGCATAAAACAGGCTGTTGTAGGACAGCAATTAGGGCAATATGCTTTGAACGTACCTTTTGCATTAACCAAGGTAAAACAATATGACGATCTGGTATTTGCACTCAGCGATATTGTGAATCAGTTAGCAAAGGGAAGTCCGTTTTATTATGTTAATCAGCAGAATGTTTCACCACTTAATCAGCAGTTAGGTACCTATTGGTTAGCGACATGGTTAACATCAAGCTTAAAACTGGATCATGGACAACATCCAAGAAATAAACTCATTAATGCTTTTAAAAAACAACAGCAAGTATTTCGTTCCAAAGTTGCCCTGCTCTTTTATCAACAACAAGATCTGTCTATATATGCTTTACACCAACCCCTTTTAAACCGAATATTGTCTCAATCCTTTGAAGACAGCTTTGGCGTCCCTTATTTAACAGCTTCTGATGCGATATTTAGTTATCTTGCCATTGCTAATCAAGGGATTAGTTATTATCTTCTTCTGTGGCAACAAGCACTCGCACAGTTAATTTACAGTGAAACACTTTCCGCCAGTCAAGCTCAGGAAATATTCGACTTAATTGTTGTAAATGAACATCACCAAAGTCTTTATGACCAATTGTCGGCCGTTTTTAAACACCCAATGGATTTTGAACACCTATTATGGAGAATCAATTATGTCGGCACTAAGTAAGAGTATACCCCTCTCATTATTGGCATTATCAGCGGCGTTATTAACCAGCGGTTTATTTGCCAAAGAATCATACGTTACACCGGCTCACAATTTAACGGGTCAACAAATATATCAGCAAATCAAAACAAATTTTGAAGCGAACCTTTATACCTTACCGCCAAGGGTCCAGGGGCATTACGCTATTCGTCAATACCGTATGACTGGTGATACAAAGTATGCTAACGGCTCACTAATTGATTTACTCACCATCGCAGAGGCGCAAGCTTACTTTGCTTGCAACCTCGATAAACCCAACTTTATTAAACTAGAGTCAGCCTTAGCAGGAGATCAGTTAGGCAATAAATCAAGAGGCATGGCACGTAAAGCGGCCATAGTGCCTTACCCAAAGTTTATGCTATTTACTGATTTATTGCGTTTTTCAAGTCGCATTGATGAATTTGGTTTTACTGGCCCTTGTCATAATTTGTTGTTGGACACATTAAAGGCGCATGATTTTGCTCCAGCCTTTACAGATAAAAAGATGATTGAGTCTTGGGCTGCACAGCTTATTAACTATGTATTTTGGGCTAAACAAGTCGGTGTAGGTGACTATTACCAAGCTTATAAGACCGCTTTTATTAACACTTATCCAGACAGTAAAGATGCGTCTCTTTCTAAAGCACAATACAAAAATAAAATTTATGGTATGACCCATTTTATTTTTGCTGCTAGTGGATATTATCAAAATCAAGTTGATCCGAAAGAGTTTAAGTGGATCCTAGATTATTTTGAAAAAAATCTAGATAAAATTATTGCCGATACCACGGAAGATATTATTACAGAAGTGGGTATCAGCTTCTTGATAACAGGCCATAAAAATCATCCTGTAACTCAAAAAGTGAAACAGTATATAATTGCAGCATATAATCCTGAAACTCAAATGATACCGTCTCCTAGCGGTGTATCTGATTTATCATCGGGAGAGCACAGAAATGTACTTGCCATGATGCTACTAGATTGGCCTGAAACCCTTCACCCTGGCCCGTATCTAGGCAATATCGCTAACACGAAGAAAAACCTTCCGCGTTTAGTGAAAATTAAACCAGCAAAGATCAACTGACACTAGTAACATCGATCTTACCAAGTCTTAGATACAAAAAAACCCAATGCATGCATTGGGTTTTTTATTAAGCTAACATTACAAATAATTTATTCCGCTGCGTCTTCAGTACGGAATTTATCAGCAGTTGCTTTAATGATTGGCTGTAATTCACCTTTTTGGAACATTTCGGTAATAATGTCACAGCCACCAATTAACTCGCCTTCTACCCACAACTGTGGAAAAGTCGGCCAGTTTGCAAATTTAGGTAACTCAGCACGAATGTCTGGGTGCTGTAAAATATCAACAAAAGCAAACTGTTCACCACAGTTAATCATCACTTGTGCGACTTGAGAAGAAAAACCACAACTAGGCAATTTAGGCGAACCTTTCATATAAACAATGATTGGGTTTTCACTGAGTTGCTGCTTAATTTTGTCTACAGTTTCCATTTTAATTCCTAATGGTAGATAAAGTGTTTATGCCTATATTGTACGACACCTTAAGCCATAACAAAATGCCACAGTTTGTAAGGGTATAGATAAATTCTTATTATGAATCGTGATTATCGATATTATTCAAGAAACAATGATTCACATCACAAAAATAATCAGTACAATAGCTGCAGAGCAATGTACCTACTTAGATATTATTAGGTATAAAAACGATAACCTAACTCCAAGGAGAGAGACTAATGGCTTTCGAATTACCAGCATTACCTTATGCAAAGAACGCACTTGAACCGCATATTTCTCAAGAAACGATTGAATACCACTATGGTAAGCATCACAACACTTACGTTGTAAAATTAAATGGTT
The DNA here is from genome assembly GCF_021513195.1 of Shewanella sp. OMA3-2. Taxonomy (NCBI): domain Bacteria; kingdom Pseudomonadati; phylum Pseudomonadota; class Gammaproteobacteria; order Alteromonadales; family Shewanellaceae; genus Shewanella; species Shewanella sp. OMA3-2. The sequence continues at coordinate 2,538,990 of NZ_CP090974.1, forward strand.
TAGTTGAAGGCACTGAGTTTGCAGGCAAAAGCTTAGAAGAAGTCGTTAAAACTTCTACTGGTGGCATGTTCAACAATGCAGCTCAAGTTTGGAACCATACTTTTTACTGGAACTGCCTAGCACCAAATGCTGGCGGCGCAGCAACGGGTGCTATCGCAGCAGCTATCGATGCTTCTTTCGGTTCATTTGAAGAGTTTAAAGCTAAATTTACTGACTCAGCAGTCAATAATTTTGGTAGCGCATGGACTTGGTTAGTAAAGAAAGCTGATGGTTCATTAGCAATCGTTAACACCAGCAATGCCGCTACACCACTGACTGATGAATCAGTGACACCTTTAATGACTGTAGATGTTTGGGAACATGCTTATTACGTTGATTACCGTAATGCACGTCCAGAATACTTAAACCACTTCTGGCAGTTAGTTAACTGGGAATTTGTGAACAGCAACTTCGCTTAATCACAACCCGTGTTATCTTAAAAAGAGCCTTAGGGCTCTTTTTTTATATCTATAATTTATCTTATTGACGAATTAAAACGCGTGAAAACTTAACCCAGCCTATAAATGCAACAATTGCAATTGCTACGTTCCCCCTTGTTTTATAAACAATAATTTATAAAACAGTTGCGCAATGTCACACTTTCTAGCCTAGACTTATTTTGTAGAGGCCAAAAAGATTCATTGGCAACAACGCCAATATAACTTGATTCCTCGCCATTGTTGCCATCCTGGCACAGACGTTTTAGGGGGTTATTATGGGCATTTTCGAACACTACCAACAACGTTACGAGAAAAAACTCGATGAGGAATATACCTTAGAGCAGTTTCTTGATATCTGTAAGCAAGATAAAGGTGCCTACGTTTCAGCTGCTGAGCGATTATTAATGGCTATTGGCTCACCTGAAGTAATCGATACCTCAAAAAACTCTGTCTTAAGTCGTATATTTTCGAATCGTCTTATTTCTCGCTACCCTGCCTTTAAAGATTTCTATGGCATGGAAGAAGCGATTGAACAAATTGTGTCTTACCTGAAACATTCTGCCCAAGGTTTAGAAGAATCAAAGCAGATATTATATTTATTAGGCCCTGTGGGTGGCGGTAAATCATCACTTGCAGAAAAGCTTAAGTCACTTATTCAACATATGCCTATCTATATTTTAAGCGCTAATGGCGTACGAAGCCCTGTTAACGACCATCCATTCTGTTTATTTGATCTGGATGAAGATGGCAGTATTTTACAACAGGAATATGCTATACCACATCGTTATCTGAAAACCATAATGTCACCTTGGGCTGTAAAACGTTTGCATGAATTTGGTGGCGACATTAGCAAATTTAGAGTGGTTAAAGTCTACCCCTCAATTCTTGACCAAATAGGAATAGCAAAAACCGAACCTGGCGATGAGAATAATCAAGATATTTCAGCACTCGTGGGTAAAGTCGACATTCGTCAGTTAGAACACTTTTCCCAGGACGATGCCGACGCTTATGCTTATTCAGGGGCATTATGTCGAGCGAATCAAGGCTTGATGGAATTTGTCGAAATGTTTAAGGCACCGATTAAGGTGCTCCATCCATTGCTTACCGCAACACAAGAAGGTAACTACAACGGGACTGAAGGCTTATCGGCATTGCCTTACACTGGCATTATTTTAGCTCACAGTAATGAATCCGAATGGACAACATTCAGAAATAATAAAAACAACGAAGCATTTTTAGACCGAGTTTATATTGTTAAAGTGCCCTACTGTTTACGTGTGTCTGAAGAAATGGAAATTTACCAAAAGCTGCTATTCAATTCTGAACTATCTCAGTCTCCTTGTGCACCAGGCACACTGGAAACATTGGCCCAGTTTAGTGTGTTATCCCGTATTAAAATACCTGACAACTCCTCTATTTACTCAAAAATGCGGGTCTATAACGGTGAAAGCTTAAAAGACACCGATCCCAAAGCCAAATCATATCAAGAGTATCGTGATTATGCGGGTGTAGATGAAGGAATGAACGGTCTATCTACTCGTTTCGCATTTAAGATTTTATCCAAAGTGTTTAATTTTGACCATACAGAAATAGCCGCTAACCCTGTGCATCTATTTTATGTATTGGAAAAACAAATAGAGCAAGAACAGTTCTCCAGTGAGATAAGTGAACGTTACCTCGAATTTTTAAAAGGTTATTTAATCCCTAAGTATGTTGAATTTATTGGTAAAGAGATTCAAACAGCCTATCTAGAGTCTTATTCAGAATACGGCCAGAATATATTTGATCGTTATGTGACCTATGCGGATTTCTGGATCCAAGATCAGGAGTATCGAGATCCTGAAACCGGGCAACAGTTTGACCAGGAGCACTGAATGCTGAATTGGAAAAAATAGAAAAACCCGCAGGTATAAGTAATCCTAAAGACTTCAGAAATGAAATCGTGAACTTTGTATTACGTGCCCGCGCTAATAACGAGGGCAATAATCCCCTATGGACCAGTTATGAAAAACTGCGGACCGTGATTGAAAAGAAAATGTTTTCCAATACTGAGGATTTACTGCCGGTTATTTCGTTTAATGCCAAAACATCGAATGACGACCAACGTAAACATGATGATTTTGTTAATCGAATGATGGAGAAAGGCTATACCAAGAAGCAGGTTAGATTACTATCAGAATGGTATTTGCGCGTGCGTAAATCATCATAAGCCAACAGTTTGGCTTTACTGAACTATAGTGATGTAAAGCCTGCATTAAGGCTTTGGAGGCGCGTATGGCTAACTTTATAGATAGACGACTCAATGCTAAAGGCAAAAGCACGGTCAATCGCCAACGATTCATTGAGCGATATAAAACTCAAATAAAAAAAGCGGTTAGCGATGCTGTAACAAAACGCAGTGTCACCGATATTGATAAGGGAGAACAAATCAGTATTCCAACCCGCGACATTAGTGAACCCTCATTTAGGCAAGGTCAAGGCGGCAGCCGCGAAAGAGTTCATCCTGGTAATGACAAGTTTAATCGCGGAGACAAAATTGCTCGCCCTCAAGGTGGTCAAGGCGGTGATGCAGGTGACGGAGATGCCGCGAATTCTGGCGAAGGTCAGGAAGATTTTGTGTTTCAAATATCAAAAGATGAGTATCTTGAACTGTTATTTGAAGATTTAGAACTGCCAAACTTACAAAAAAACCGCCTAAATAAATTAGTTGAATACCAAACTTATCGTGCAGGTTTTACCAACGATGGTGTGCCCGCCAACATCAATATTATTCGCTCATTACGTTCATCTTTAGCCAGAAGAATCGCCATGAGTGGCAGTAAAAAAAAGCAACTAAACCAACTTGTGCAACAGCTTGCTGAACTTGAAAATACGCCAGGAGCAAAGGCGGAGCTTATTTTGGATTTAAAAGAGCAAATTGACAGGCTAAAACAACAAATTGCTAAAGTCCCTTTTATCGACACCTTTGATTTACGCTTTAATAACTACGCCAAGCGCGAGAAACCATCCAGCCAAGCGGTTATGTTTTGCTTAATGGATGTCTCCGGTTCAATGGATCAGGCAACCAAAGATATGGCCAAGCGTTTTTATATATTGCTGTATCTTTTTTTAACCCGCACTTATAAAAACTTAGAAGTGGTTTATATACGCCATCATACTCAAGCTAAAGAAGTGGACGAACAGGAATTTTTTTATTCCCAAGAAACTGGCGGCACCATAGTATCAAGTGCTCTCAAATTAATGCATGAAATACAGCAAGCTCGATATCCCGCCAGTGAATGGAATATTTATGCCGCCCAAGCATCAGATGGCGATAACTGGTCTGATGATTCACCTGTGTGTAAAAACTGGCTTAGTCAGCATATTTTACCTTTGGTCAGGTACTTTAGTTACATTGAGATAACACACAGACCTCATCAGAGCTTATGGCAAGAGTACCAACAATTACAACAAAGCTTCGACAATATGGCGGTACAAAATATTATGCAAGTTGACGATATTTACCTGGTATTTAGAGAGCTGTTTAAAAAGCAAGCTGTATAGGAGAGGCGCTATGGATAAATCAGCCCGTTCACCTTTAAGTGATGGACCTGAGTGGACCTTTGACTTGTTACAAGCATATTTGCATGAAATTGAAGTGGCGGCTAAATTTTTTAAAATTGATGCTTATCCTAATCAAATTGAAATTATTACCGCAGAACAAATGATGGATGCCTATGCCGGTATTGGTATGCCTATTGGGTATACCCATTGGTCGTTTGGCAAACGCTTTATTGAAACAGAACAAGGTTACCGACGCGGTCAGATGGGGCTGGCCTATGAGATAGTGATTAATTCAGATCCGTGTATCGCCTATTTAATGGAAGAAAATACCATTACCATGCAGGCATTAGTGATGGCGCATGCCAGTTTTGGCCACAATAGTTTTTTTAAAAATAACTATTTATTTAAAACCTGGACAGATGCCAGTTCAATTATTGATTATTTGGTTTTCGCTAAAAATTATATTCATCAATGTGAATTAAAACATGGGGTTGAGCAAGTAGAGTTAACGATTGATTCGTGTCACGCTTTAATGAATTACGGGGTAGATCGTTATAAACGTCCTTCTGAAATATCCTTTAGTGAAGAACAAACAAGACAGGAAGAGCGTGAAGCTTATTTACAAAGTCAAGTAAACGACCTCTGGCGCACTGTGCCCACCAGCAAAAATGGACAAACCGCTAAACAAAACAAACAATTCCCCTCGGAACCTCAAGAAAACATTTTGTACTTTCTTGAGAAAAATGCTCCCCTGCTTGAGCCCTGGCAACGTGAAATAGTGCGTATTGTAAGAAAGATGGCGCAATATTTTTATCCGCAAAAACAAACCCAGGTGATGAATGAAGGATGGGCAACATTTTGGCACTACACCATTTTAAATCGCCTGTATGATACTGGCAAAGTTACCGACAGGTTTATGTTGGAATTTTTACGCAGCCACACCGCGGTAGTCGCACAGCCGGCCTACAATAGCGCTTATTACAATGGTATTAACCCTTACGCTTTAGGCTTTAGTATGTTTGTTGATATTAGGCGTATTTGCGAAAAACCTACCGATGAAGATAAACTTTGGTTTCCAGATATTGCTGGCAGCGATTGGTTAACTACCCTGCATTTTGCAATGAAAAACTTCAAAGATGAAAGCTTTATCAGCCAGTATTTATCACCAAAAGTTATCCGTGACTTTAAATTATTTGGCATATTAGATGATGAACAACACACAGAGCTAAATGTTTCAGCAATACATAATGAACAGGGTTATCAAGAAATTCGGAATATGCTATCGCAACAATATAACTTAGCTAATATTGAGCCTAATATACAAGTACAACATGTCGAAATTAATGGTGACCGGTCACTGACTTTACGTTACACACCGCACAATAACGTACCTCTAGCCAATAATCATGCCGAGGTATTGAAGCATTTACACCGATTATGGCAATTTAAAGTTATTATCGAGCAAGTTAATAAAGATAACCAAATATCAGTTCTATCTACTTGCCCCGATCCCAAAGCGGTCGCAGAAGCTTAAAAAGTCACTATGGTTACCTAAATTGCAAGTTAACCAATCACCAGCCTTGTCAACAATTTCAAGGCTAACCCCCCTCATAGCAGTAATGAATTTAATTTGTGTTGTTATTGGCCGCCACGTTAAAATTAACAAATGTTAGTCATTCTCACTACTTATTTAACATTGCGACCATTATCACTCATCAACAACAAGTAAAACCTCGCACAAAACACCCATAACCCCTTGTAAATAATATATTTACCACTTTGGCATAATTAGTGCTTGGTAAATATATAAACTCATTATTAATTGTTACAAAAGTCAGCGTGACGGCAGCCATTATTGGCGTAGTCTTATTATTAAGCTACGACTAACTTAATCGCAACGTAGCACTTGGCTTCACTATAAGGCAGATATCCATGGACAGGTTTCAATCGGTTAAAAATGTTGTTATTCCTTTTTGTTGTTTGATGATGTTAGCAGGTTGTACTGGAGAAGAAGATCAAGCAAAAGAACAAGAAAAATTTGCTGTTCCAGTAGAAACAACCTTTGTAGAACAAGGGGATGTGGCATCGTTTTACAGCACTACAGCCACCTTAGAGGCACCACAAGAAGCCCATGTCATGACCCGCATTTCTGGCTTAATAAATACTATCAATGTTGAAGAAGGCGATCGGGTGATTAAAGGGCAAGTATTAGCGGTAATAGATGCAAAGCGCCAGCAATATGATTTCAATCGCTCTCAAGCTGAAGTGCAAATTATTGAACAAGAATTAAATCGTTTACGCAAAATGGACAATAAAGAGTTTATCAGTCAAGACACTATGGCAAAATTAGAGTTTAATCTGCAAGCTGCTGTTGCCCAGCGCGATCTTGCAGAACTACAAGTACAAGAAAGCCGTATTGTCTCTCCCATTGATGGTGTAGTCGCCAAGCGTCATGTAAAACAAGGTAATACCGTTAAAGAGTTCGATGAACTTTTCTATGTGGTTAATCAAGATCAGTTATACGGCATAGTCCATTTACCAGAACAGCAACTACCCAACTTACAATTAGGACAACATGCCAGTGTTCGTCAAAATCAACACAGCACCAATGTTGTCGATGCAACTGTACTTCGTATCAGTCCCATTGTTGATGCCCAAAGCGGTACCTTTAAAGTCACCCTAAATGTTCCTAACAATAATGGCCAGTTAAAAGCGGGGATGTTTACCCGAGTTGAAATTAAATACGACACCCACAACAATGTCATTACCGTGCCTTATAACGCCTTAATTAATCAAGATGACACTCAAGCTATCTATGTCATTAAAGACACTGTAGCGGAGCGACGTGAAGTCAGCTTAGGGTATCGTCAGGATAATACCATTGAGATCACCTCTGGGGTGATATTAGGCGAGCAAATCGTTATTCGTGGTCAGCAAAACTTAAAAGATCAATCACTGGTCGAAGTGATCAATCCCCTAAACGTAGCTGCTATCAAATAACGGAGCAATACCATGTCTATCATTAATACTGCTGTCAATCGTCCAGTAACGGTATGGATGTTCATGCTTGCGGTAATGTTATTTGGTATGGTCGGTTTTAGTCGACTTGCGGTAATGTTATTGCCAGACTTAAGTTATCCCAGCGTCACCATTCGCACTGCCTACGATGGCGCTGCCCCCGTTGAAATTGAGCAATTAGTCTCTAAACCGATTGAAGAAGCTGTCGGCGTGGTTAAAGGCTTACGTAAAATTAGCTCTATTTCACGTTCAGGCATGTCAGATGTTGTCCTAGAGTTTGAATGGGGCAGCAATATGGACATGGCTAGTCTTGAAGTGCGTGAAAAACTCGACACCATTGAACTGCCATTAGACATCAATAAGCCTTTACTACTCAGATTTAACCCCAATCTTGACCCTATTATGCGGTTAGCTTTTTCTGTGCCTGATGCGACAGATAAAAATTTAAAGCAAATGCGCACTTTTGCTGAAGAAGAATTAAAACGCCGCTTAGAAGCCTTATCAGGAGTCGCTGCCGTTAGGTTGTCTGGAGGGCTTGAGCAAGAAGTTCATATTCTCCTTAATCAACAAAAGCTTAGTCAATTAAACTTAAATGCTGATGATATTAAGCAAAGGATCAATCAAGAAAACATTAACCTGTCAGCGGGTAAAGTAATACAAAGTGACAAAGAGTATTTAGTTAGAACTTTGAATCAATTTAATTCACTGCAAGAACTGGGTAATATCATCATCTACCGTAATGGCCAAACCCTGGTTCGTCTTAATGAGGTTGCTGAAATTAATGACGCCTATAAAGAGCGCAGTGATGTCACTCGCATTGGCCAAGTCGAATCTATTGAACTCGCTATTTATAAAGAAGGCGATGCCAATACTGTTACCGTGGCTAAAAAGCTCCAAGCTGAACTAGCACTAATTAACAAGACTGATGAAACCAAGCAACTGAATATTATCTATGATCAGTCAGAGTTTATTGAAAGCGCTGTTAATGAGGTTACTTCATCGGCATTAATCGGCAGCGTGCTTGCCATGTTGGTGATTTACCTGTTTTTACGCAATATTGTCGCCACGCTGATCATTTCTATATCTATCCCCTTTTCAGTTATAGCCACATTTAACATGATGTATTTTGCCGATATTAGTCTCAATATCATGTCATTGGGTGGCATAGCGTTGGCCATCGGGCTATTAGTGGATAATGCCATTGTAGTATTAGAGAATATTGACCGCTATCAATCGCAAGGCATGAATAAAATTCAAGCCGCCGTTACCGGATGCAAAGAAGTCTCTGGTGCAATATTTGCTTCCACATTAACCACACTAGCGGTATTTGTACCTTTAGTATTTGTCGATGGCATTGCAGGGGCATTATTCGCCGATCAGGCTCTTACCGTAACCTTTGCTTTATTAGCTTCATTATTTATTGCGTTAACCGCAATACCTATGTTGGCTTCTCGCCAAGGATTTAAACGTTTACCCACTCCCACAGCAACAGCAACACCCGTAAAAGCTATCCCACAAACAACACTAGGTAAAATAGCTTATTACAGTCTTGCGGTTATCTCGTGGCCATTCAAGCTGTTGTTTAGTTATTTACCCGCAGGTTTATTAACCCTGGGGTTAGTCGCTATCCGCTTTTTCAGTTGGTTAATTGGCTTGGTCATGCGACCACTCGCCAGTGCCTTCAATGTTGTTTATGGCGCCTTAGCCAAAGTGTATGACGGTTTACTGAATAAAGTGCTCAAACAAAAAGGGATTACGTTGCTTATTGCCCTTGCTATTACTTTAGGCGCGGGAAGTTTACTGCCTAAACTGGGTATGGAACTTATCCCGCCGATGAATCAAGGTGAGTTCTATGTGGAACTACTATTACCACCAGGAACTGAGGTGAGTGAAACAGATAAAGTATTACAACAACTCGCAATAAGCATTAAAGATAACTCCGATGTTAAGCACACCTTCAGCCAAGCAGGTAGTGGTGGATTAATGACATCAGATACCGCCAGAGGAGGCGAAAACTGGGGGCGTTTACAAGTTGTATTAGCCAACCCTAGTGCATTTGATACAGTGACTGATATTTTAAGGCAGACCGCTAAAAAAATACCTGAATTAGACGCGAAAATTGAACAACCCGAGTTATTCAGCTTTAAAACACCGTTAGAAATTGAGTTGGCAGGCTATGATTTAGATCAGTTAAAACAGAGTGCCGATAAGTTAGTGAATGCATTAAGCCAGTCCGCACGTTTCACCGATATCAATACCACATTGCGTGATGGTCAGCCTGAAATCAGTATTCAGTTTGATCATCAAAGACTCGCCGCTTTAGGAATGGACGCACCGACGGTTGCACGCCGTATTGCCCAACGTGTTGGTGGAACTGTCGCAAGCCAGTACACGGTACGCGATCGTAAAGTGGATATTATAGTCCGCAGCGAACTATCGGAACGGGATCAAATTAGTGACATTGACTCATTAATCATTAACCCTAACAGTAACCAACCTATTCCACTTAGCGCAGTTGCAGACATTCAACTACAGGTTGGCCCATCAGCAATTAACCGCATTAGTCAGCAACGTGTGGCCATTGTGTCTGCAAACTTAGGTTTTGGTGATTTGAGTGATGCTGTAGAAGAAGCCAAGCAGATTTTAACTCAGCAACAATTCTCCTCTTCAATTCAATCCTCTTTCGGCGGCCAAAATGAAGAAATGGAACATTCGTTCAACTCACTCAAAATAGCCTTGGTATTGGCGATATTTTTAGTCTACCTAGTCATGGCGAGTCAATTTGAATCACTGCTACATCCATTATTGATCTTAATTGCTGTGCCTATGGCGGTTGCAGGCAGTATTTTAGGTTTATTCATCACCAATACCCATTTAAGTATCGTGGTATTTATTGGCTTAATTATGTTGGCCGGTATTGTGGTTAATAACGCGATTGTACTCGTCGACAGAATTAACCAATTACGCCGTGAGGGAATAGAAAAAATCAGCGCCATTGAACAAGCGGCTAAATCACGTTTGCGCCCTATTCTAATGACCACATTAACCACAGCGTTGGGATTATTACCGATGGCAATAGGTATGGGTGATGGCAGCGAAATCCGTGCTCCTATGGCAATTACGGTTATCTTTGGTTTACTGGTATCTACATTCCTAACCTTGTTGGTAATTCCATGTTTATATGCTTTGTTTGACCAAAAAACATATGTTACACAACCAGAACTGACCTCATCTGCAGAGGTGACGCTATGAACCTGACCAAACTAGCGTTAAAACGCCCTGTCACCACTAGCATGTTCTTTTTGGCCATTATGCTATTTGGTATGGCGGCCAGCAGAATGTTGCCATTAGAGATGTTCCCTGGCATCGACATTCCTCAAATAATGGTACAAGTGCCCTATAAAGGCTCAAGTCCAGCTGAAGTCGAACGAGATATCACTAAAGTACTCGAAGAAGCCTTAGCCACCATGGGAGGCATTGAAGAGTTACACTCCGATTCCACCCAGGATGGCGCTTTTATCCAAATAAATATGAAATGGGGGGAAACCGTTGCAACCAAAAGCTTAGAAGTTCGCGAGAAAATTGACTCGGTTAGGCACCTTTTACCCGAAGACGTTGAACGCGTGATGATCCAACAGTTTTCCACGGCCGACATGCCAGTATTAACTATCCGAATATCCAGTGAAAGCGAGCTGTCTAACGCATTCGACTTACTTGATAAGCAACTTAGAAAACCCCTTGAAAGAGTTGAAGGAGTGTCAAAAGTCACTTTATACGGTGTTGAACAAAAGCAAATTGATATTCGCGTTAATGCCAACAAGTTAGTTGCTAGCGGTATCAGTAATCAACAGCTACAAAGCAGCTTATCTGCGCAAAACTTTGTCATTAATGCGGGCACATTAAGAAGCAATGGCACTGTCTTTCAAGTATCGCCTAAAGGTGAGTTTACCAGTTTAGATGACATCAACCGCTTGGTGCTTATTCCAGGGATCACCTTGGGAGACATAGCCACAGTCAACTTTGCCTTACCAGAAAAAATTGAAGGTCGTCATTTAGATCAAAAATACGCCGTAGGCATAGATGTATTTAAAGAATCAGGCGCTAATTTAGTCGAAGTGTCAGATCGTGTTATGCAAGTGATTGAAAAAACCAAGCAAGATAAACAATTTAACGGTATAAAGCTGTTTATCATGGAAGATCAAGCTTTTGGCGTTAAATCATCCTTAGAAGATTTACTGCTATCGGGTTTATTAGGTGCGCTATTATCTTTTGGCGTACTGTATTTATTCTTACGCAATTTAAAGATGACATTAGTGGTTGTCTCTTCGGTGCCAATTTCACTATGCATGACCTTAGCCGGAATGTACTTTTTTGGTTATAGCCTTAATATTTTATCTATGATGGGATTACTACTTGCAGTTGGCATGCTAATTGACAATGCGGTTGTGGTCACTGAAAGTGTATTACAAGAAAAGCAAGCTGGACATATAGATGACACCCAACAAATTAAAGCCAATGAGCGCGCGGTATTAGCAGGGGTCGATAAAGTCTCTCTTGCGGTATTAGCGGGAACACTAACAACGGCCATTGTATTTTTACCGAACATTTTTGGCGTAAAAGTGCAGTTAACTATCTTTCTTGAACATGTGGCCATCGCGATTTGTATTTCACTTGCGGCCTCATTATTAGTGGCCAAAACACTTATCCCGTTAATGTTAAATACCTTCCACTTCGACCTTAAAACCGATGACAAGCAAGGTAAAATGGCGGCTTTTTATCAACGCAGCTTGTCTTGGGTATTAACCAGACCTAAACGCTCGGGTGTTATTGCTCTGCTCATTTTAGCCTCAACGGCCTTACCGCTCAGTATGGTTCAACAGGATCAAAATGATGGTGAAGGCAGTGACCGCCTTTACATTAACTATCAACTAGAGGGACGTCATGCCCTTAGGGTAACCGAAGCGCTGGTCAGTGAAATGGAGGCTTATCTATATGCCAATAAAGATAAATTCTTTATTGATGCCGTTTATAGTTACTATGCCCCCCATGATGTGCAATCGACTATTATTTTACAAAAAGACATTCCAATTGACACATCTGAATTGAAAAAGATGATCAGAGAGGGTTTTCCTAAATTCTCAATTGCCACCCCGCAATTTGGATGGGGCAATGAGCAAAATGGAATACGTGTCACCTTAACGGGCCGCTCAACTTCAGAACTGATTAACTTGAGTAATCAAGTCGTGCCTTTACTTAATGGCATTAAAGGATTAGTAGACGTTCGCTCGGAAGTGAATAGCGCCCAACAAGAAGTGATAGTGATTATTGATAGAGAAATGGCTGCTAGACTCGATGTTAAATTAAGTGAAGTGGCGTCCAGTATTGCATTGGCATTAAGAGGTACGCCTCTGAGATCATTTCGACACGACCCATCAGGGGAACTGCGAATTGAACTGGCCTACGATAAATTATGGCAGTATTCCCTTGAACAGTTAAAGCAGTTACCCGTACTTAGACAACAAAACCGCGTTTATACCCTAGACAGTCTTGCACAAATAAAAATAGTGCCCCGCTTTGATAGCATCAAACATTATAACCGCCAAACAGCATTATCTATTGGTGCCAACCTAGATGATCTCACCACAGAAGAAGCGCAGCAAAAAATCAGCCTCATAATGGATTCGGTTAATTTCCCCTACGGATACGGCTACTCTTTACGAGGAGGCTTTGAGCGTCAAGATGAAGATCAATCTATCATGGCGGTCAATATGATTCTGGCTATCGTAATGATTTATATCGTTATGGCGGCATTATTCGAGTCATTATTACTGCCTACGGCAATTATCACCTCGATACTATTCTCTATTACTGGCGTGTTTTGGGCGCTGTGGTTTACCGCAACGCCTATGTCAGTCATGTCAATGATAGGGATCCTTATCTTAATGGGGATAGTCGTAAATAATGGCATCGTGTTAGTAGACCAAATTAATCAAATGACACCCGCGCTTGATAAATTGTCTGACACCATATTAAGCGTCTGCAGCACTCGTTTACGCCCTGTACTAATGACAGTGGCAACAACAGTGTTAGGTTTAGTGCCATTAGCTATGGGCGATACCCAAATTGGTGGTGGCGGTCCACCTTATTCACCTATGGCAATAGCCATTATTGGTGGGCTAACCTTCTCCACTGTCACCAGTTTGTTTCTTGTGCCACTGTGTTATCAAGGACTTTATAGGATACGCCACAATGCAGCCATTAGATTAGGTCTAGCTGACAAGTTTGCCAGAAAGCTGCTACCTTGGACTCTGTAACATTAATTTGTAAACAATACTTTAATCGATTACGTTAAGGAAAAATTATGCCGTTAAGAGCTATAAACCAACAAACAAAGCGTAAACCCATTACCAACTTACTTGCATTAACCGTGCTTGCAAGTATGACGCTTACCGGACAAAGCTTTGCCGATGACCAATTTAAAGACATCACTATTACGTCAAAACAGCTTACTGATACCACCTTTATGTTTACTGGCTCAGGTGGCAATATTGGCGTATCGGCCGGCACTGACGGCATATTAATTATTGACGACCAATTTGCCCCGCTGGCGCAAAAAATTACCGCGTCACTGAATGATATTCAGCCAGGTGCGCCTAAATATATCGTCAACACTCACTACCATGGGGATCATACCGGAGGTAATGCTCATTTTGGTGAAAAAGGCACTATTTTAGCCCACCATAATGTATTGAAGCGTTTGGCATCAGATAAAAATACAGCCGCAAGTGCTTTACCTGTGATCACTTTTTCTGACAGTATCTCGATACATTTCAATCAAGATACCTTAGATGTGATCCATTTAGGTTCTGGTCACACTGATGGTGACAGTGTAGTGCATTGGCAAAAGGCTAATGTGATCCATATGGGCGATTTATACTTTAAAGATAGATTTCCTTTTATTGATCTAAAAGGAGGCGGCTCTGTTCTAGGTTATCGCGATAATGTTGCGATAATTTTAGATAGAATAGATGACAAAACTCAGATCATTCCAGGTCATGGCGATTTAGCCAATAAAACTGAATTACTCGAGTTTAAGCATATGTTAGATAATTGTATTAACTGGATGAGATCGGAAAAAACCCAAGGAAACACCTTAGCCCAGATAAAGAAAATGGGTGTACCAAAGGAATATAAACAGTGGAGTTGGACATTTATCACTGCAGATAAATGGATCGAGACGCTTTACAACGACCTATAACAAGCGTTAATCAATTTTGTGTCTAAAGCGGCTAACTTATTCATTAGCCGTATTTTTTATCAATTTGACCCTAACAAGTCTTATGGCGCCATACCGATACCTAAATCACTACCAACAAGTGTAAAGCTCTGCATCACAGCGCGTACAAATGCAGCTCAGCCAAGCCAAAATGTGTACAAATAAAAAAGCCTCGACGCAATGTCGAGGCTTTTTTATCCATCACTCTAATTTAATTTTGACATTAAAAGAGTCTAATAATGGTACCCGAGGCCAGACTTGAACTGGCACGCTTATTCAGCGAGGGATTTTAAATCCCTTGTGTCTACCGATTCCACCACTCGGGCAAAACATTTATTTAAACTGCAACAGACAATTTAAACTAAATTTGGAGCGACATATCGGGTTCGAACCGATGACCTATACCTTGGCAAGGTATCGCTCTACCAACTGAGCTAATGTCGCATTTTGCTACTTCATAAACAATCGCACATAATGTCTACGGTATGACATATAAATTAAGGTTCACTTGCCTTACGGCCTAGTTCCCCTTAGTGCGGGTTCGCATTCTACCTTTTTCACTTTCAGAGTCAATCAATAAAATAACATTTATTGGTTATTTCTATTTAACTGCCGAATAAATACTCACCCATGCTTAAAAGTGAATTGATTACCTTAAAAAGAAAAAAGTACCCTAAGGTACTTTTCTCAATACTCGATGCCTTCTTCGTTAAACAACGTTAGGCTATTGGCTATTTGGTAAAGATAACGTGGTTAATCCAAGCATCTTTTGCATTACACCAACAACCTGGCAGCTATATCCGAACTCATTGTCATACCAAACGTATAAAATGGCGCGTTTACCTTCTGCAATGGTTGCTTGAGAATCAATAACACCAGCATAACGTGAACCGACTAAATCACTTGAGACAATTTCTGTTGATTCTGTAAAATCAATTTGATTCTGCAACTCAGACAATAAAGCCATATCTTTTAAGTATTCATTTAGCTCATCACGATTGGTTTCAGCATTTAAATTAACACTGATGATCGCCATAGACACGTTAGGTGTCGGTACACGAATCGCATTACCTGTTAATTTACCTTCTAAGACTGGCAATGCCTTAGCCACTGCTTTGGCTGCACCCGTTTCGGTGATAACCATGTTAAGTGGTGCGCTACGGCCACGACGATCTGCGCTGTGATAGTTATCAATCAGATTTTGATCGTTAGTATAAGAATGAATGGTCTCTACATGACCATTTTCAATACCATATTTGTCGTTTAACGCCTTAAGCACTGGCGTAATAGCATTAGTAGTACAACTTGCGGCTGAAACAATGGTATCTTCAGGCAAAATATCGTTGTCATTAACACCATGAACGATGTTCTTAATCGCGCCACTTGCCGGTGCCGTTAATAACACTTTCGCCGCACCAGGGCTTTTAAGGTGTAACCCAAGGCCCGCTTCATCTTTCCAAATACCTGTATTATCAACAATTAATGCATTCTGGATGCCATATTGTGTGTAATCAACTTGATCTGGTGAATTGGCATAAATTATTTGTATATAAGTACCATTGGCAATAATGGCATTATTTTCTTCATCTACTTCAACAGAACCATTAAAGGGACCATGTACTGAGTCACGACGTAATAAACTTGCACGCTTCTCTAAATCGCCCTTTTTGCCACCACGTAATACAATCGCGCGCAAACATAATTTATTGCTCTTACCTGTGCGTTCAATCAATAAACGCGCTAATAAGCGGCCAATACGGCCAAAGCCATATAGGACAACATCACGCGCAGGTGTGTCATCACCGTAATTAATCCCAGCAGATAACTCGGTAGCCATATAAGCTTCTATTTGGCTAGCATCACTGTGATCTCGCCAATAATTAACCGCTAACTTACCGATATCCACTTTACACTGCTTGACAGCAAGCTTGCTAAGAGCTTGAATAAATGGGAAGCTTTCACGTAGTCGTAATTTATCACCTACATGACGACGAACCAAACGGTGCGACTTAATGATTTCAATGGTTGATGCGTTTAATAATGGCTTACCATAGACCACAACTTCGACACCTTGGTTACGATATAACTTACCAAGTAAAGGTTGCATGGCCTCAGCCATTTCAAAACGTTCTTGCCAACTTTGTAGATGTTTATCTGCGCTCATGTAGGGTTCCTTTATCTCACTTTTCTTTAAATATTTTTAGAAAGGTTTGAGTAACAAAAAGAAAAGACCAATAATTAGTTCATTGATGGGGGAGTATCCCCGCTAGGTCGGCGTCATTGTAATGAAATCAGCAACATTTCGCCAGTAACTAATTTTCGCTAAACCTGTAATTTTATTAGACAATTACTCGCCAGGAGCCTCTTTTGAAGCAAAATCTAGTAATAATTACATCATTTAGTATTTTTATGGGATTTTTAGGCCTTTTAGGCTGTGAAAATGACCGAAATAGTGACGTAATTTGTAAAAATAATTCTGAAATTTGTGCTGATCTACACCAAGATAGTTGGTGTCGGTTTGAAAAAACCAATCTAATCCGCCACAGGCTACAATTAAAGCAAACCGAAACCCCAAGTGGTCAACAACTTTACCAACAACTCTTACATCTGGAAAACTACAGTAACTGTGTCGAATTAGCCGCTGGGGTTCAGCACATATTAAATCCGCAGCGCACCCAAGACCGTGTAAGAGCCTATGCTGTCAGTACCCAAACTTTGAGTGAATTACGTGATTACACTAATGACAACCCTGATATTTACTTGGCTTATTACCGCTGGATACGTTTCAACGATAAACCTTCCCAAGATATTGTTATCAAACACTATCAAGATGGCACTATTGACGATCCAGAAATACTGAGTCAATTAGCTGCCTATTATGTTCGGGTATCTCCGCCCGATGCCAAACGTATATACCGTTATTTATTTACATCCGTTAATGCAGAGCAATTTAATCCTGACTGGTTGTTAGGTTTGGCCAGTATTTTTCAGCAACAACAAAATTTTGAATACGTATATCTGTTTACCAAGGCCAATTCGCTAATGACAGATAATCAAGTTGATCAAAAGCAACTCAACGGATTAATCAATAGTAATACTGAATTAGCGACAGTTTTAGATACACAAGCGCAAGTCTTAATCAGCGACATACAAAGCCCAAATTTTGCCAATTCAATCAGTGCTCAGTTATTAGAAGACAAATAAGTAATCCATAGGTACTTTCAAATTTTCGTTTAAAAATGACACCAAATACGCAAACTGGATATAAATTACGACATTTTTAGGCCTAATAACGCATTTCAAACCGATTTAACTTGACGAAAGCCGTCAATTTGGTAATTTTACAACCAGGCGATTTACCTGCCATCAAATTTATTTTCAATTGAGGGATATGCTATGACTATCCGTGTTGCAATTAACGGTTACGGCCGTATCGGTAGAAATGTTTTACGTGCACTTTATGAAAGCGAAAAAGACTACCCAATCGAAATCGTTGCGTTAAACGATTTAGGTGATGCGTCAATTAATGCCCACTTAACTAAGTACGATACTGTACACGGTCGTTTCAACGCTAAAGTTGATCATGACGATGAAGCTATCTACGTTAATGGCGATAAAATATTAACTTTCCAGGAACGTGACCCATCAAAGTTACCTTGGGCTGAGTTGAAAATTGATGTTGTGTTTGAATGTACCGGCATTTTCACATCTAAAGAATCAGTACAATCACACCTAAATGCAGGTGCTAAAAAGGTCCTTATTTCTGCACCAGGTAAAAATGTTGATGCAACTGTTGTTTACGGCGTAAACAATGAAGTGATAACCGCGGACATGACAGTGGTTTCAAACGCATCTTGTACGACTAACTGTTTAGCGCCAATTGCTAAGCCGTTAAATGATGAGTTGGGTATTGAGTCAGGTTTAATGACCACAATCCATTCATACACTAACGATCAACGTTTATCTGATGTATATCACACAGATTTGCGTCGTGCCCGTGCCGCTGCTATGTCAATGATCCCAACTCAAACCGGTGCTGCTGCTGCTGTGGGTTTAGTGGTTCCAGAGCTTCAAGGTAAATTTGACGGTTTAGCAGTACGTGTACCGACCATTAACGTATCTTTAGTTGATTTAACATTCTTAGCATCTCGTGAAACCACGGTAGAAGAAGTTAATGCTATCATCACACGCGCTTCACTAAAGGCACCAATGTCTGAAGTGCTAGCCATAAATGAAGAGCCATTAGTGTCTATCGACTTTAACCATAACCCTTTCTCTTCTAATTTCGACGCAACACAAACACGTGTTAACGGCCGGTTAGTGAAAGTGATGTCTTGGTATGATAACGAATGGGGTTTCAGTAATCGCATGTTAGATAATGCAGTCGCATTAATGAACGCTAAGTAATCTATCTTTAGATTAGGGCCTGTTAGTCTTTCAAAGTTGTTTTTGTAGCGAAAACGTTTTACTCGAACATCATTCAACCAGCAAAGATCAATAGCCCCTACTATGCTAGATTTAATTTAGAAGCCTCACATATGTGAGGCTTTTTTGTAATTTATTAAAAAATGGATCTTGTTAAAATCACTGCTTGTATCGATAACGCATCAAGCATCACTCATATCTCAATCCAATTGGTCATCTTTATTTAACCACGTCATTTAGCGCATCGACTAAAGTTGAGTAAATAACACACTGAACACCATCAGGTTTGAAACCCGCTTTAGCTAAAGTTTTAAGTGGTTGAAATTGAAAATCAGCTAGTAATACTCGAGTATTGTTTTGCTTACATTGAGCAATAAATTTATACAGCGCAGCCACACCACCAGAATCCAGAATAGACACACCGTCAAAATACAGCACCACCCCCTCTTGCTCGACACTTAAATGGGTTAGTTCAGCAAACACACTGTCAGCAGCGGCAAAAAATAGTGGCCCATTAATTTTAAACACTTTCCAGCGCGATGGTAACTCAACATGAACATGCTTGTGTTGCTTGCTAATATCTTGCACCTTGGTCATGTCGGCGACTTGTTTCATGAACAGTAAAGATGCCAAAATAATCCCAGCACTAATAGCAATCACCATATCGAAAAAGATAGTCAATAATAAGCACACCAATAAAACTAATACTTCGCTGGTTGAAGCTTGTTTGACTAAATGTATTATCTTAGGCGCTTCGCTCATATTCCATGCCACCATGATAAGCAAAGCCGACATACCTGCCATTGGGATGTACGCCAGAATAGTACTGAGTGATAATAAAGACACTAATACCACCAACGCATGGATTATTGCTGCAATAGGGCTTACCGCCCCCGCTTTATAATTAGCGGCAGAGCGAGCAATTGCAGCCGTTGCGGTAATTCCACCAAAAAATGGCGTGATAATATTGCCGATCCCCTGGCCGAGCAATTCACTATTAGCACTGTGTTTTTTACCTGACATACCGTCGAGCACCACAGCACACAATAATGATTCAATAGCACCTAACATAGCAATCGCAAAAGCGGCAGACAGTAAGTCGCTAACCAATTGCCAAGTGAGTATTAATGGCGTTTCACCCAATTGATTACGTAGCCAAGGCCATTGAAAGTCAGGCAGCATGGATGGAATCCCCATACCAATTGAGCCATCCGCTAAGGTGAAGCTAAACGTAGAGTCTATAGTCGCGACATGAAAACCGAATTGATTTAATACTAGCGCGACAATACTGGCGATAATCACAGCGGGAAGATGGGCTGGCACTGGTAGTTTAAGTTTAGGCCATAGAATAAACACCACTAAAGTGCTTAATCCTACCAGTAAGGTTGGCAATGAAAATGTGGGTAACACTTGAGTTAATACAAGCACTTTACCGACAAAATTTTCAGGCATTTCAGTAATACTTAAACCCAAAAAATCTTTAACTTGCAGCACCACAATCACCACCGCAATGCCGCCTGTAAAACCTAAAGTAACAGACTCAGGAATATATTGAATAAAACGCCCTAGCCTAAGTAAGGCCATAGCGATGAGGATCACCCCAGACAAAATACTGGCCAGCAATAAGCCTGACAAACCATATTGCTGCACAATGGGATACAAGATCACCACAAACGCTGCGGTAGGACCTGACACGCTGTAACGTGAGCCACCGGTAAGCGGGATAATAAATCCGCCAATAATAGCGGTATATAATCCGTATTGCGGTGCAACACCGATAGCAATAGCAAGTGCCATTGCTAGTGGTATGGCAATAATGCCAACGGTTAAACCGGCTAGTAAATCTTTATAAAATACATTGGCTTTATAGGGAGCCTCTTTTAGGGACTCTCGAAGTGCATGACCAATACGAAGTGAGAATAAATGTGTGCGGTATTTCATTGCGGCGATCCCATAACCTAGTACGGCGTCAAGATACCCCTCATTATAGGCTGATTACCTTATAGTACAATCAAATTGTATTAACATCTGATGATAATACAATTACCATGATGAGATAATAAAAAGCTTAACCTAAAGTGATAGGTCATGCTAAGTTCTATTGCAGTTTTTCTCTTTGCCAAAGCAAACTTATCTTTAAAATAACTTCATTATTAAAGTAACCTCGTTACTAACATAGCAACTACAATAAAAAAGCCGACATGATGTCGGCTGTTTTTTCTAACAAACTTTAACGAAACGTCTAGGCGTTGCCCTTCACTTTCATGTTTAATTCTTTAGCAAAATCTAACATTCGGGTGAGCGGAATGAGCGCTTTAATACGTAACGCTTCATCTACAAATATCTCATGGTTTGTTTTATCCATGTCAGATAACGAGGCTTCAATCGCTTGTAGACCATTCATCGCCATCCAGGGACAATGGGCGCAGCTTTTACAGGTCGCACCGTTGCCGCCGGTTGGGGCTTCAAGTAGTGTTTTACCTGGGGCTGCTTGTTGCATTTTATAAAAAATACCGCGATCGGTCGCCACTATAAACTTATCGTTTGGCATTGTTTGCGCAGCTTTAATTAACTGACTGGTAGAACCAACCGCATCTGCGAGTTCAACGACACTCGCTGGTGATTCTGGATGAACCAGAATTGCAGCGCTTGGATGCTGCTTTTTAAGCTCACGCAATGCTTTGGCTTGAAACTCATCATGAACAATACAATCGCCCTGCCATAACAACATATCAGCGCCGGTTTGCTTGTTAATATAAGCACCTAAGTGACGGTCAGGTGCCCAGATTATTTTCTTATCTTGGCTGTCTAAATGTTCAACGATTTCTAATGCAATACTTGACGTCACGACCCAATCTGCACGAGCTTTCACTGCTGCTGAGGTATTAGCGTAAACCACTACTGTATGATCAGGGTGCGCATCGCAAAAAGTATTGAACTGCTCAATAGGGCAACCTAAATCTAATGAACAGGTTGCCTCTAACGTTGGCATTAAAATGGTTTTTTCTGGGCTTAAAATTTTAGCCGTTTCGCCCATAAATTTAACACCAGCAACAATTAATGTTTTCGCTGGATGATCACGACCAAAACGTGCCATTTCTAATGAGTCAGATACACAACCACCGGTCTCTTCAGCTAAAGCTTGAATTTCAGGGTCGGTATAATAATGGGCAACTAATACCGCATTATGATCGATCAGTAATTGCTTAATGCGTGCTTTATAGGCCTGCTTGTCTGATGATGACAAAACTGCAGGTTTAGGCGGAAATGGATAATTAATCGTTTCAATTTGGGGGGCCGACAAGCTCATAACGGTTCCAATAGTAATGTGACTCTTGGGCGGATTATACGAAAACTAACCCTAAAACAAAAGGACGCATTACGCGTCCTTGGTTAATTAAATAGCTAATCTGTATTAATTGATTAGCGCATTGCCATTATCATCTCTTGTGGTTGCTCTAAATAATGCTTCCACAGGTTACAGAATCTCGCAATAGTGCCGCCGTCAATAACACGGTGATCGCCAGACCAGCTTACTTGCATGATCTTACGCGCTTCAACTTCGCCTTTAGCATTAAAACGTGGCAACACTTGTAACTTACCTAATGCGACAATCGCCACTTCAGGTTTGTTAATAATTGGCGTGGCTACTGTGCCACCTAATGCGCCGATATTCGAAATAGAAATAGTGCCTTCTTTCAAATCCGCAGGTGACACTCGGCCACTTCTTGCATCTGTGGTTAAGCGGGTAATTTCAGCAGCAATATCTAAAATAGACTTTAACTGTACGTCCTTGACGTTTGGCACCAATAAACCCACTTTTGAATCAACAGCCATACCAATGTTATGACGAGACTTGTAAGTCAACTCTGTGCAATCTGCATTGACTTGGCTATTCAAAATAGGGAATTGGGTTAATGCTAATGACATTGCTTTCATAAAGAAAGGCATCATGGTTAGCTTAACTTCATCGGTAGAATAACGCTGTTTCATCGTTTCACGTAATGCAACCAGTTCGGTTAAATCAAACTCTTCACAATAGGTAAAATGAGGGATAGTCGATACTGATTCAACCATCATCCGTGCCATAACGGCTTTAACACCTTTAATTGGCTCAACACGATCTGCTGCACTCGTATTCGCTGCAGTTACAGGGCATGAAGCTGTCTTAGAAGGCGTCGATGTTAAAGAGTTAGTCGTAGACACTGGCGTTGACTGAGCCGCGCCACCTTGCTGATGACGCTCTACATCTTCTTTGTATACCGGCCATGTTTACCAGAACCTTGTACTTGGGCAATATTAATGTCTAAACTGCGCGCTAGACGGCGAACTGCTGGACTCGCTAACGCTTTACCTTGAGTAACAGGTTCAACTGGTGCACTTTGATTTGAACTTGCCGTTTGATGAGTATCTTGTTGTCCCGTTTCAGCCGCACTTGTATTAACAAATTCACTGTCAACTTCAATGGCAAACAAAGGCGAATGCACTTTAGCTAACTGACCTTTACGATAATAGTGTTTAACAATTTTACCGGCTTTCATTGCCGGTATTTGCACTAACGCTTTATCTGTCATCACATCAGCAATCGGTTGATCTTCGACAACCATTTCACCTTCCGCGACTAACCAATCGACTAACTCACACTCAACAATCCCTTCACCAATATCAGGTAATAGGAAATCTTCAATTGTTTTGCCTGATGCGCTGACAACAGCAACATTGCTGGCAGATGCATCCTGATGCTCAGGAATAATATCAGCAGAGTCAACATTTGAATCATCGGCTATTCTGACTGAATATAAAGGCGCATGCACTATGGCGATGTCGCCTTTAGCATAATAAAGCTTAGTAATAACGCCAGCGTTAGGTGCTGGTATTTGTACTAACGCTTTGTCTGTCATCACGTCTGCAATTGGTTGGTCTTCTACCACAGTGTCACCTTCGGCCACTAACCAATCCACCAATTCGCATTCAACAACGCCTTCACCAATATCGGGTAAAATAAAATCTTTAATCATGACCACTCCTAAAATGCCATTGTGGCTTTGATGGCTTCAAATGTTTTCAGCTCATCTGGCATATATTCTTTTTCATGAATGAGTGGATAAGGTGTATCTAAACCACAGACTCGATTAATGGGTGACTCTAAATGTAAAAAGCATTCTTGTTGAATAGTCGCGGCAATTTCTCCAGCAAAACCACCCGTTAACGGCGCTTCGTGGTTTATGACTAAACGGCCTGTTTTCTTAACAGACTTAGCAACAGTGTCGATATCCCAAGGCGCTAAGGTGCGTAAATCGATAATTTCGCATGAAATACCTTCTTTAGCTGCCATAGCGCAAGCTTTCTCAACGATTTCAACCTGAGCACCCCATGCTAAAACAGTCACATCTGTACCCTGCTTAACGATGTCAGCTTTACCCAGTTCGATAATATAATCGCCTTCAGGTACTTCGCCGACCGATGCACGATATAAACGCTTTGGTTCAAAGAAAATCACAGGGTTAGGGTCACGTATTGCCGCTAACAACAAGCCTTTTGCTTGCTCTGGATTACGCGGTATAACCACTTTTAACCCTGGTGTTTGAGTAAAGTAAGCTTCAGGAGATTGTGAGTGATAATGACCACCAGCAATACCGCCACCATAAGGAGTACGGAAGGTTAATCCACCTACATTAAATTCGTTACCACTGCGGTAACGAAATTTTGCCGTTTCATTAACGATTTGATCGAATGCTGGAAAAATATAATCAGCAAACTGGATCTCAGCTACTGCGGTCATGCCGTGTGCCGCTAAACCATTGGCAAAACCAGCAATACCTTGCTCAGTTAATGGCGTATTGAAACAGCGGTCACGACCAAACTGCTCTTGTAATCCAGAAGTTGCTCTAAAAACACCACCAAAGTGGCCAACATCTTCCCCAAAAACTACCATGTGCTCATCGGCTTTCATGGCAATTGATAACGCCTCATTGATGGCGTGTAACATATTCATTTGAGCCACGGCTTATAATCTCCCTGCACTTTTTGGATAGGCTTTAGGATATTTATTGATGTGTTCCTTCAACTCTTTAAGCTGCTTTTTCAGCACTGCGGTTGGTTGATCTAGCACATCTTCAATAATTTCATCTAAACGAGGAACAGGTATCTTTTCAGCTACTTTGACCGCTGCAAGAACTTCTTCACGGTATTTTTCATGGGCTTTAGTGTCATCAGCTTCGCTTAACCAACCTTTATTGATTAGCCATAGCTTAAAACGTTTTACCGGATCATGTTGTTGCCATTTCACTTCTTCATCTTTAGAGCGATAACCCGATGGATCATCTGATGATGAATGCGCACCAAGACGATATGTCATGGCTTCAATTAACACTGGGGCATTGTGCTCTAATGCATAAGCACGCGCTTGTTGCGTTGCGGCAAGGACCGCCAACATATCGTTACCGTCAACTCGAATGGTGTGCATACCATAACCCACACCGCGACTTGCAATACCGTTACCGGCAAACTGCTCTTCGGTCGGCGTTGAAATAGCATAACCATTATTACGGCAGAAAAAGATAACCGGGGCTTTTAACACTGCGGCCATATTTAAGCCTGCATGGAAGTCGCCTTCTGATGCAGCACCTTCGCCAAAATAACAAATAGTAACATTACGCTCACCTTTTAGCTTTTGCGCATAAGCAACACCGGTAGCTTGAGGTATTTGAGTGGCTAAAGGGGATGAAATAGTATGGTAATTAAGGGCTTTACTACCATAATGGATTGGCATTTGACGGCCTTTACCCAAATCTTTTTCATTACTGAACATCTGATTCATAAATTGTTCAGTGGTAAAGCCACGATAACGCAGTGCAGCATGCTCACGGTACTGAGCTAAAATAACATCACCTTGGTCTAACGCAGCAACACTACCAACAATGGCCGCCTCTTCCTGGTACAAGTCATATAAAAACTGATACGACCTTGGCGCTGTGCACCTAACATACGTTCATCTAAAACGCGGGTAAATATGCAGGTGTCATAAATTTTCGCCGCTAAATCTTGATCGATCACGGGTAACACTGCATTTTCGTAAGTGGTGCCATCTGCCTGTAATACACGCAAAATGGGAATGTGCAATGACGCCTTGTCGAGAAAGCTGACACGATGCACTGTTTCGTTGCTCAGTGGTGCGTTGCTCATAATGTGCTCTTGTTCTTGTGAGATGCTACCTCAAGAGTAGCAGTCTAATTATAATTTGCCGACAAACATTACGTTAACGTAAACTTCCATACAATAGTTTAGCTAGGCCATTAATGAATTCTTAGTCTACTAAATTGTATAATTTGCTTTACGCTAACTCAGTAGCCTACTGTACATCTTCATTTGGTGCTGGCACTAGACATAATACGGTTCGCTGCCCGATGGGCACTTTCGCATTAGGAAACACTATTGCCTCTACTGCGTGTTGCACTTTTATCTCATCACCCGCTTCAGTCGCTAAGGTTTCACCTTGGTTAAACTGACTAAAGTTTGGTGCATCACTAGCAAAGCTGAAACTGAAATCGTCGGCATTTTTATTAATTGAGCGCGAGACTTTATATAAATTTAATGATGCTGAATTGTATTTTGGCAACTTGACCACATCTTGGGTAATTAATGCGGTTAACATTTTATTGGTATCTTCAAAACGGCTCATATCGTTTTCACCAAAAGGCATCACTTTGCCTAGCTCGACGGTAAATGCATCTGCCTGGAACTGTTCAGAAGAATAGTAGCTAAAGGTGGTAGTTGGCTCATGGTGAAACAATATAGTGTCAACCCCACAAGCAGCCAAAAACATCATTTGCTCACCACTAAAAGCTCGACCTGGTCGATAAGGATAAATAGCAAATTTTTCATGTTTTGATGGCCGTATTGCAGTATGCAAATCGTAATGAATACGTTGACTGCCTGATGCACCTTTATTAAAAAAGTCGGCTACATACCCTTCTAAAGCTTTAGCTCGAATTCGTTCAGCATTGACTAAGCCTTGTCCTTTTGAGTGGGCGCCGCTAAATAAACGGTTCATATTTTCTTCAATAAAACGGGTTTTGTTCAAAATTGCTAAAGGATTACCAATTAAAAACAATAGTCGATGTTTAGTGATAATAGTTTCACTTAATAACGACTTAATCAGTTGATTACAAATCTCAATAGGCGCGGTTTCATTACCGTGTACAGCACACGATAATACAATATCTTTTTTAGCCGTGGCTGTTTGAGATAATGGGGTAAATACAATCACACCGGTATCAAGTATATCGACTTGAGTGTGGGTGCTTAAATGAAAATGGTATTGTTGAGGTAATGATACTGGGCTTGATAAAGTGAAAGCTAAAAAATCTCGGGTGTCCATAAGCGGTAAAGTCAATTTAAGCTCCTTGTTGTTTTTATTTTGCAAATCTGCACAGTTTGCTCGTATTTCCTGGCGATAATTCTACCACAAGCCAAACGAAATGAAATTGATCACCGCCAAACTCATCTTTAAGGTGAATCAGTACTTGCAATAAAATCGAAACTTAATCACAATTATAGCCATCTAGACTTCTATTTATTTAATGTGCAAGGGTATATTATGGCGTTAGCAACTTTTGGTGCTGGTTGTTTTTGGGGTGTCGAATATTTTTTTCGTGAGATTAACGGCGTAATTAATGCTACCTGTGGGTATATGGGTGGAAAAGATAGCGCAACAACCTATAAAGAAGTAAAAACTGGTTCAACCGGACATGCAGAGGTCGTTCAAGTCGAGTTTGATCCCGCCGTGGTCAGCTTTGACGATTTATTAACTGTGTTTTGGCAAAATCACAACCCAACCCAGCTTAACATGCAAGGTGGTGATATTGGTAATCAATACCGCAGTACCATTTTCTTCCATGATAAACAGCAGAAAGCTGAGGCTGAAGCCTCTAAACTGGCATTTGCACGCAGTGGCCGCTGGGGACAACGCCATATAGTGACAGAAATAGTGCCTTTACAAACATTTCATGTCGCTGAAGATTATCATCAAAATTATTTAGAAAAAAATAACCTGCCTTCATGTCATATTGCTTATTAATCACATAACAATATCAAGGTGTCTGTTGATTAATACATCACTGACACCATTTATTGACAGATTAGATTGCCTCAATCGATTATCAATCATAACTGTGCCCTTTACCCGCTTTGGTAAATTCCCTACAATCTTCAACAATTGCATTTTGTTTATTGCACTTTTTATTTATTGCGCAATGTATTATCTAATTCGGAGAATTAACATGAGTGAAGCTCGTCATAGTAACCTATTGATTTTAGGTTCTGGCCCAGCGGGTTATACCGCAGCAGTTTATGCAGCGCGTGCCAACCTGAAACCTGTCATGATTACAGGTATGCAACAAGGTGGTCAATTAACCACGACAACTGAAGTTGAAAACTGGCCAGGCGATGCTGAAGACTTAACCGGTCCTGCACTAATGGAACGTATGCAAAAGCATGCAGAAAAATTTGATACTGAAATTCTTTTCGATCATATCAATGAAGTGACGTTAACTGAACGTCCATTCCGTTTAAAAGGCGACAATGGCGAGTACACTTGTGACGCATTAATTATTGCTACCGGTGCATCGGCTAAATATTTAGGCTTACCTTCAGAAGAAGCATTCATGGGCCGTGGCGTATCAGCTTGCGCTACCTGTGACGGATTTTTCTATCGTAACCAAAAAGTAGCTGTAGTCGGTGGCGGTAATACTGCGGTTGAAGAAGCACTTTATTTAAGTAATATCGCCTCAGAAGTTCACCTTATTCATCGTCGTGATAGTTTCCGCTCTGAAAAAATCTTAATTAATCGTTTAATGGATAAAGTGGCTAACGGCAACATTATTCTGCACTTAGACGAAACATTAGAAGAGGTTGTTGGTGACAACATGGGTGTCACTGGCCTAAAGAAAAAGAGTACCAAAGACGGTTCAATCACTGATTTAGAAGTAGCTGGTGTATTTATTGCCATAGGTCATAGCCCTAATACCGGTATTTTTGCTGGTCAATTAGAAATGAATCACGGTTACTTACAAGTGAACAGTGGTTTACAAGGTAATGCGACCCAAACCAGTATTGAAGGTATTTATGCTTGTGGTGATGTGATGGATCAACATTATCGTCAAGCCATTACTTCTGCAGGTACAGGTTGTATGGCAGCATTAGATGCAGAGCGCTACCTAGACGCCCTTAAGTAGTCGTTTTTGCTAACTTTCTAATACCATTAACGTGCATAATCAACAATGCCAATCGAAAGATTGGCATTGTTATTTGTAGAGCCACATTGTCACTGTGATTTACTTAAGTGAAAGGCTATAAAAAACCACATGCTGATTGTCAGGTACATCTGGGTGAGCAGCTTTTTTAACAAAGGTCATGCCCAACTTCTTCATAATATTAATTGAGCCAGTGTTAGCTTCATCGGCTATCGCACTCAAAGCGGTCACTTCACTATGGCTAGCAATAAGATCGGCAACAGCTTTTGCCGCCTCAGTGGCGATCCCCCTTCCCCAGGTAGATTGTTTAAAACGCCAGCCTAGCTCAATATCATGTAAATGAGGATGGTCTGTAAAAAAGAACATCGGCCTGACTAAAATCCAACCTAAAAACTGCCCCGCCAGCTCTGCGATAGCGCAGTTGTCCTCAGTAATAGCAGACACGTCTTTACCGATAACCTTCCATAAGCCATATCCTTTTAAGGGATTATGATAACGACGCAGTCTTGGCATAAACCTTTGTTCAATATCTTCCATAGTGGTTTTTCGCCCACCATTGATATAGCGCATCACTGCTTCATCCTGATCAAGCTCAAACAGCAAGTCCTGTTCATGTAATGACATCTGTATCATCGTCAGCCGCGCTGTTTCAATAATCGTAGGGACATGCATAACGCTGATAGGCTGCGAACCATGATTATTTTCCATTCACATTCCGTATTTATGAGCTCATCGACACACAAGTTTACACATTGAAATAACACATAAACAACATATAGATTAATATAACCTTAAATCAAGCCTAGATGTGCAGCTGCAATCTGGCTAAAAATATCAAACTGACACCTATAAACAGACAAATAAAGGAACAGTCGTGGCGACAAAAAAACAGATCATATTACCTATCGTTGTTTTAGGGCTAGGTATTGGCGCATTAACAGGGATTTCTGCTTTAAAAAAACCACCAGAAGAAAAACCAACATTGGACACAACTCCTTTAGTTTCGGTGGAAGAAATTCAATTTAAGCCAATGATGTTCAACGTATCGTCATACGGTGTCGTCAACCCCAAATACAATACCAATTTGGTCTCACAGGTAATGGGTGAAATTACATACTTGTCTGAATCATTTGTTAAAGGTGGTTTTGTTAAAGCCGGCGACATTTTGGCTAAAATTGATGCCAGTGACTATGAAGCTGATTTATTAGATGCACAAGCCAGCATTGCTTCAGCAAAAGCGGCATTGGTGCAAGAGCGTGCTAACGCGAAAGTGGCGGAAAAAGAATGGGCTCAAATTAGTAACGGCACACCAACAGACTTAAGTTTACGTAAGCCACAGTTAGCCCAAGAAATAGCAAGACTTAAAAGTGCTGAGGCGGGGTTACACCGTGCACAACGCAATCTTGAGCGCACCGTTATTCGTGCACCATATGATTCATTAGTGTCTAGCCGTGAAGTGGGATTAGGCTCTTATGTCAGTAAAGGAACTGCTGTGGGTGCGCTACTGAGTACTGACATTGCAGAGGTCCGTTTGCCGCTAGCCGACAAAGAAATTCAATATCTTGAGGCTAAAGGTGTCAACGCTACCGTTTCCTTAGTAGGCAACTTTGCTGGCAGCAAGCAAGAGTGGCAAGGTACAATAGTTCGCAGTGAAGGCGTTGTTGACAGTAAAAGCCGCATGACTTACTTAGTCGCAGAAGTTGTTGACCCCTATGGATTAAAAGCTGATAAACGCGAATTACGATATGGCACTTATGTTACTGCTAATATTAGCGGAGCCAGCGCTGGAGAAGTCACTATTGTTCCTCGTCACCTGATTGTTAACGGCCAAGTTGCTGTTATGGACAATGAAAAATTATTACGCTACAAGGATGTCACTATGCTACGCCAGGAAGGCTCTAAAGTGGTGATATCTTCAGGTCTTGAAGATGGTATGAAACTTATCACCTCAGCATTAGATTATCCTATCGAAGGCATGAAATTAGCACTGCCAGAAGACAGAGTACAGCAACAAGAGTCACAAGCTGAAACAACACAAAGCGCTGACTTAGCAATGGATAGTGAGGATTAATCATGGAGGATACCAATAAAGGACTAATTGCCTGGTTTGCGCGTAACTCTGTTGCCGCTAACTTGTTAATGATCATTATTATCATCGGCGGATTACTCACCGCCAACTCTATCCGTAAACAGTTTTTTCCTGCGGTTGAAATTAACTGGATTGAATTCAGTGCGGTTTACTCAGGCACGGCACCACAGGAAGTAGAAGAAGGTATTACGGTTAAAATTGAACAAGCACTTGAGCGAGTTCAAGGCCTGAAAAGAATTATCACCTATTCAAATAGAAACATGGCCAATGGCTATTTTCAAATTGAAGATGAATACGATCCACAGGTTGTGTTAGAAGAAGTTAAATCTGAAATTGACTCAATTTCGACCTTCCCTGCAGGCATGGAACCGCCAAAAGTCGAGCGAATTAAAATTCGACAAGAAGTAATGTATCTCAGTTTGTATGGCGATTTAAATCAACGTCAGCTAAAAGATTTAGGCGAGCGAATTCATCAAGAAATGATGCAACTGCCTGGGGTTAATATTACCGAATACTATGGTGGTTTAGCCTATGAAATTAGTATTGAAGTCAGTAAAGACCGTTTACGTGAATTTGGCCTAACCTTTAATGATGTTGCTGAAGCCGTACGCGGCTATTCTCGCAATATGTCAGCCGGACAAATTAAAGCTGAAAACGGTTATATTAACCTACGGGTAGAAAACCAGGCATATGTCGGTTATGAGTTCGAAGACCTACCTTTACTCACGCTTGAAGATGGCACTACCGTATTAGTTGGTGATGTAGCAACCGTTACCGATGGTTTTGAAGATGGTATTCAATACTCTAAGTTTAATGGTAAAAACTCAGTCACCTTCTTTATTGGCGCGGCGCGTAATCAAAGTATTACCGATGTAGCGGAAACCATTCGAACCTACGTAGAAAAGAAACAAAAAGCGCTACCAGCAGGCGTTAAGTTTGAGCCTTGGGTTGATATGACCTACTACTTAGAAGGTCGTTTAGACTTAATGCTAGACAGTATGAAAAGCGGTGCCGTGTTGGTGTTTCTAATGCTAGCGTTGTTTTTACGCGTCCGTCTCGCCTTCTGGGTGATGATGGGGTTACCTGTTTGTTTCTTAGGTACACTGTTATTCATGCCATTGTCGTTTATTGATGTCACGATTAACGTCATCAGTTTGTTCGCCTTTATTCTGGTGCTGGGAATAGTCGTTGATGATGCCATTGTCATGGGGGAAAGTGCCCATACAGAGTGTCAAGAAAACGGTCAAAATATTGAAAGTGTTATCCGTGGGGTACAACGCGTGGCAATGCCAGCCACATTTGGTGTATTAACCACTATTGCGGCATTTTTGCCAATAACACTCGATGACGGCCCATCAAGCGCTTTTGGTCAAGCCATTGGTTTTGTTGTTATTTTATGTTTAATCTTTTCATTGGTAGAGTCAAAGCTGATTTTACCGTCGCATTTAGCTCACATGAAAAAACCCAAAGTAGTCCAGCCAGGGTCTAAAAATCCACTCGATTGGTTACGCAATGGGGTTAACTATGTGCAATCGCACGTTGATACGGGTCTTAGCTGGTTTATTGAAACCGTTTATCGCCCTAGCCTAGAAGTCGCGGTTAAGTACCGCTATACAGTGATTATGGTGTTTATCAGCTTAATCCTGATCTGTGTTGGCTTATATGCTGGTGGCTTAGTCCGATTTATCGGCCAGCCTAAGATCCCTCACGATTTTCCACGTGTGAAAGTGGAAATGAACGTGGATGCCTCAGAAAAAGCGACCCTAGACACGGCTTTAGCTATTGAAGCGACCTTATATAATGTCGATAGACAGTTAGTTGAGAAATATGGTCAAGGCATGATAGCTGAAATGCAGGTCGATCTTCGTGGTCGTACTAGCGCAGAAATTATGACTAAGTTAGTCGACCCAAGCATACGCCCTATCAATACTTTTGAAGTGGCTGAGCTGTGGCGTCAAGCTATGCCGCATATTCCGGGGGTGAAGTCCTTCACCATTCAAGACAGCTTATTTGGCGGTGGCCGAGAAGATGGCGATATTAGCTTCCGCTTAGAAGGTAAAGACGAGGCACAATTAGTTGCAGCATCATTGGCCTTAAGAGATAAACTTGCCTCACTAAAAGGGGTTAGCGACATCAATGACAGCCGTCAATCAAATGCGAAAGAAGTACAGTTTCAACTTAAGCCTTTGGCCCATAGTTTAGGCCTGACTTTAGCCAATATTGCAGGCCAAGTCGGTAGCAGCTTTTATGGATTAGAAGCCCAGCGGATTATTCGTAATGGTGAAGAAATCAAAGTGATGCTTCGCTACCCTGAAGAGCAACGTAACTCAATTGCATTAGTACAAGAAGTATTGATCAAAACCAATCAAGGTGCTGAGCTTCCGTTGTCTGAAGTGGCTGAAATTTCAGTGGTGCAAGGTGTTAACAGCATTCGCCGTGAAAACGGCAACCGAACCATTAACGTTTGGGCTTCTGTTGACGCAGAGCAAGCCGAACCATTCAAGTTAGCCAAAGATATACGCGACAACTTTATTCCTGAGTTATTAGCTAAATATCCGCGGGTTAACAGTGAAGTATCAGGCAGTATTCAAGAGCAATTAGACAGTGCTGACACGCAAACCCGTGACTTTATTATCTCTTTGTTAGTGATTTATAGTTTACTGGCTATTCCGCTGCGCTCGTATTTACAACCTATTATGATCATGTCCGTGATCCCATTTGGGGTGATTGGCTCTGTACTTGGTCATATTATATTAGGGATAGACTTAAGCGCCTTATCAATATTCGGCATCATTGCCGCCGCAGGGGTAGTGGTTAACGACAGTCTGGTGATGGTGGATTATGTCAATAAATCCCGCCTACAAGGGGTGCCAATGAAGTTGGCGGTTTTAAATGCCGGCTGCCGCCGCTTTAGAGCCATTATGCTGACATCATTGACCACCTTTATAGGCTTGGTACCCATTATGGCTGAAACCAGTATGCAGGCTCAAATGGTTATCCCAATGGCTGTGTCACTGGCCTTTGGTGTACTGTTTGCCACGGTAGTGACCTTATGTTTAATCCCCTGTTTGTATATTGCTATAGAAGACAGTAAAAGCATGATGGGAAAACTTATCGGCCTGTATGTGCCGGAAAAAAATAGCCAGCAAGCTTCGACTTAATCCACTCGCATGAGTACTTTACATAAATAGAAAATGCCAGCAGATGCTGGCATTTTTATAACTGAATCAATATCTCAAAATAAAATAATAAAACAACAAATGGAATATGGCTTATGCCTGTTATAAGATTGACTCCGGTCAATGCTTCAATTGTTGTTTCATTCTAGGCTAGGGTCTGTATTGAGAAAAACAATCACAAAGAAATAGCGCCCCAATCAATTTTACTTTGGCAAACAGACGGTTATTAGTGACTATTTTTTCACCACGATATTACCAATAACTTCACTACTTACAAAGCTAACATGTTTGATTTCAAAGGAGCATTAAATGAGTCAACGAAGTATTCTTGCATTGTTCAAGCCTACATCCGTAGCTGTAATTGGCGCTTCTGACTCGCCTACCCGTGCTGGCCGTGCGGTAATGCGTAATTTATTATCCGGCGGTTTTTCTGGCCCTATTATGCCTGTTACCCCCAAATATACTGCGGTGATGGGCGTATTAGCTTACTCCAGCATTGAAGCTTTACCGGTAAAACCCGATTTAGCCATTATCTGCACAGCAGCGCATCGGGTGCCTGCTATTGTCGAACGTTTAGCCCAATTTGGCTGTCAAGCCGCCATCATTATGGCCAGCGGCATGGCTGACACCTTTGATGAACAGGGGCAAAATTTATTACACCTTACCCTACAACATGCCAAACGTTACGGCATGCGTATTCTTGGCCCCAATAGTTTAGGCATGATCTTACCCACTATTGGCCTCAATGCCAGTTTAGCCCACGCCAGTGCCAAGCAAGGTAAAGTGGCTTTTGTGTCACAGTCATCGGCAATTTGCACCACGGTTTTAGACTGGGCAAATAACAAAGATATTGGTTTTTCGTCGTTTATATCTCTGGGCGATGGCTCAGATATTGATTTTGATGAACTACTGGACTATCTCGGTCGAGACAGTAAAACCTCAGCGATCATGCTTTATATCGATTCGATTAATGATAAACGCCGATTCTTATCTGCTGCTCGAGCTGCATCACGTAATAAACCGATATTTGTAATTAAATCAGGTAGAACCCATGAAGGTTCAAAAGCGGCCATGATCCACACTGGAGGCGTACAGGGTAATGATGCGGTATTTGATGCGGCGTTTAAGCGGGCGGGTATGCTACGTGTAAACGATCTAATTGAATTATTTGCCGCGGTTGAAAGTTTAGCCCATGCCAGTGTGTTAAAAGGTGAGCGTCTTGCCATTATGAGTAATGGCGGCGGCCCTGCTGTACTTGCCGCTGACGAACTGATTATTAAAGGCGGCAAGTTAGCACAGCTGTCACCAGTGTTAATTGATGATTTACATCAACAACTGCCAAGCACCTGGTCAAAACAAAACCCTATCGATATGGTCGGTGACGCTAATGCTAAACGTTATGGTGAAACCCTTAAACGCTTGATGGATGAAGATAATATAGATGCTATTTTAGTGCTACATTCTCCGTCAGTCTTACAACAAAGTGAACTCATCGCACAAAGTATCATTGATACTTATCAGCAGCATCCGCGTAAAAATAGATTAAATATTTTAACCAACTGGAGCGGTGAAGATTCAGCGTATCTTGCTAGAAAAAAATTCAACAAGGCCAGTATTCCCACTTATCGAACGCCAGAAGGTGCGGTGCGCGCTTTTATGCATATGGTGGAATATCGTCGCAATCAAAAACTGCTTCAAGAAGTGCCACAATCGATCCCAGATAATATTCCTACAGACAGCGTAACGGCTAGAAAACTGCTACAACAAGCACAACAACAAAACCAGTTAGTGCTAGGCACCTACCAAGTCAGTAATATACTCAAAGCCTATGGCCTCAATACTATCGATACCTGGTTTGTAAGTGATATTGAAGATGCCGTGGCAACAGCCGATGCGGCTGGCTATCCGGTTGCTTTAAAAGTGCAATCACCTGATTTACAATATAAATCAGATGTTCACGGAGTCATGCTTAACTTAACCAGTGCAGAGGAAGTCAGTCAAGCTGCCCACTCTATAATCGATCGAGTACACCAAATTAATCCTGATGCTCGTATTGAAGGATTAGTAATTCAAAAAATGGCATTAACCTCAGGGGCACAAGAAATTCGCGTATCGGTCATCAACGACCCTGTATTTGGGCCAGCCATTTGCTTAGGGGAAAGCGGCACGCTGTGGGACCCAACCCAAGATGCAGCCGTGGCATTACCACCATTAAATATGGCATTAGCGCGTTATATGGTGATCCAAGCGTTAAAGGCAAACAAGCTACGCGACAGACACTTGCCGCTTGGACTGAACATGAATGCGCTGTGTGTGATGTTAACCCAAATATCACACTTAATTATTGACTGCCCTGAAATTGCCGAATTAGATCTCAACCCTGTGTTAGCCGCGGGAGACAATATCACCTTATTAGATGTCGACATGCGTTTACACCCACAAGGTTATGATACCAGTAACCGACTGGCCATTTTACCCTACCCTAAAGAATTAGAAGAAACACTGATCCTCAAAAATGGTCTAAAAGTCATGTTACGACCAATCCTACCTGAGGATGAGCCTAAACATATGGACTTTGATAATTCGTTATCTGAAGAAGATCGCTATAAGCGCTATTTTGGTGTGAGGTCTAAAATGACCCATGAAGAAATGGCAGTATTAACGCAAATAGATTACT
Organism: Shewanella sp. OMA3-2; assembly: GCF_021513195.1. Taxonomy (NCBI): domain Bacteria; kingdom Pseudomonadati; phylum Pseudomonadota; class Gammaproteobacteria; order Alteromonadales; family Shewanellaceae; genus Shewanella; species Shewanella sp. OMA3-2. The sequence goes on from NZ_CP090974.1 coordinate 2,575,929, forward strand.
CCCGTGAAATGGCCTTTATTGCCACCACCGTATTAGCTAATGGCCAAGAGTTAACTCTAGGCGCGGTTAGAGCATCAACAGATCCTGATAATACCGAAGCAGAGTTTGCTATGGCCGTTCGCAGCGACTACCAAGGTATTGGGTTAGGTAAGCGGTTATTGGAAAAATTAATCCACTATTATCGCAATAATGGTACACCTGTATTAACCGGATTTACTATGTTTGAAAATCGTAACATGGCCAATTTAGCCAAATCACTGGGTTTTGAAGTCTCGTTTGATATGGAAGAGCACTTAATAAAAATGCACATGCCTTTCGAACCAGAAAGTAAGTGATTGGTTTACAAACTGCAATATACAGTACCGAATTTAACACTAACACCATAAAATAGAGATAAAAGTGATTAAAATACAAGACCATCAACAATATTATAATCAAGTATTTAACGACTTAAATATTGGCTCCTTACTTATTTCTGAGGCAGAGTTTGAAGAATGTGAATTTAGCAGTTGTGATTTTTCTTCTGCAACCTTAGCTCACTGTAAATTTGTTAACTGCAATTTCAACCACTGTAACTTCAGTTTAGCCAAAGTGAATTACTCGCAGTTTACAGAAGTGAGTTTTATAGAATGTAAAATGATCGGTATTGATTGGACAAAAGCTAATTGGCCAAAATTTATTGTTAATCCTGAGTTATCTTTTATTCGCTGTATTATGAATGATAGCTCCTTTTTTGGATTAACCTTACATGGAGTGATCTTAGAGGAATGTAAAGTGCATGAAGTGGACTTTCGCAGTGGTGACTTCTCTAATGCATGTATGACTTATTGTGACTTTAGCCAAAGTTTATTTATGCGTACCAATCTGCAAAAAGCAGACTTGACGGAGTCGACTCACTTCACTATCAATGTACTTGAAAATACCATTAAACAAGCCAAATTCTCACGTTATGAAGCATTAAGCTTGCTAGACAGCCTAGGTATTGAATTAGTCGATTAAATGATTAACATCACTCAGGATAATAAATCCTTACCAAACAGCTAGCGAAATTTTGCTTTAGTTTTAAAAAATTTTACGGGTTTAGCTGCTTTTGTGTTATCACTAACAACCTATATGCTGCCAGTATGCAGCTCTCATTGAGGACGCCCCCCATGCTTTACGATTTAACCGTAGTACAATTTAGCAAAATGCTTAATAACTTAAACCACATTCTTGATAAAGGTGAGGCATTTGCAGCGCTTAAGCGTGTCGATATCGCTGTATTATTGAACTCACGTCTAGCGGCTGATCAGTTTAACTTAATCCGTCAAATACAAATTGCCTGCGACACGGCTAAAGTGGGAGTCGCTCGATTAACCGGACAACTAGACTCTGCGCCTAAGCATGATGACAGCGAAACGACCTTAGCAGAGCTGCGTCTACGCATTGCTTCTGTGCTTGAATATCTTGAGGGTTTTAGCGAAGCAGATTTTGAAAATGCTGCCACCATTCATATCTCTCAACCACGTTGGGAAGGTAAATACCTTACCGGTTACGAGTTTGCTATCGAGCATGCCATTCCTAACCTGTACTTTCACATCACCACGGCTTACGCAATATTACGCCATAACGGTGTTGAAGTAGGTAAAAAAGACTATTTAGGTGCCATGCCTTACAAAGCGCCAATCCTTTAAATAGCGAATAAGTGTCGAATTTAGCTAAGTTGATAGCGAATGATTAACTTAGTTAAAGCCATAAAAAATGCGAGCATATTGCTTAATGCCGTTCACTTAAGGTGAGCGGCATTTTTTATTTTTGCGACTGGGTAGCCATTTTTACTGACTTTTAAGCACCTTGGATGACTTCTTTCTCGTTTTCCTTCCAACTTAAACTGCTTGGCATTTCTCTCTATATCTAAAATAAACCTCGGAACATTTCCTGGTGCATATAACGGCATATTAGTGAGTTGATTGATAATATGAGATGAAGCATCTCGAAAACTCAGCTGATTTGGAAATACATTTTTAAGCGATTTCGCCATTAAAATCATTTTATAACGTATTAAATTATAAGCTAATAATAGTCCCCATAGCTCTTGATTTATTAACTCTGGAAGATTGCTTCTCAGCGTAAATCGACTTTCTAACATATATTGTTTCATTTCTCGATAACCCAGCTCTATCTCCCAGCGATGTGTATATAAATCAACTATTTCTGCACCCGGATAGGCCATAACATCAAGCATTGAACTCAGAATGTTGACCTGTTTACCTTTTATCTGACGAGTGGTTAATCTGGCTTCTATTGTTAATGGTAATTCAGGGCGTTTCTTTCTCGATTGAGGCGTTGTACTTAACCTGACAAGCTTATCGTGCTTACCTAAACTGCGGATTGTTTCATATTGAGTGCCTTTTTTTAACGGTAATAACCAATGGGTGTTGACGCCTTTAGCCTGCCAATCGTGTAATAAGCCTAGCGAGTAAAAGCCTTTATCAAACAAGGTTAAGCTGTTGTCGGGTACACTTTTGATAAGCTTAGCCGCTAAGTTCATTTCATTTTCAGCCACACTGTCAAAGACGCTATCAACCAGTAAATGACTACTCAGTTCCATCATACAAACCATGCGCACTTGAGGGTAACCAGACTCACTTGATTTGTTTGCTGTGCGCGCAAAAGCTGCACTATTCTCTTTCGTTTCAGGCGTTCTCCAGACTACGCCATCAACGCCAAAGAGGTTCAAACCGCACCAATGAGGATGTTCAGCACGTTGATGCCATGTGGCCGCTGAGCGATGAAATATATCGCGAACCACATCACTGCCAAGCTTTTTTCTGGCCTGTGTGACAGCACTTCTCGCCACATAATCAACCTCTTGTGGCAGCACAATATCAAGCTTGTTAATCAATTGACGAACGGATTCAGTGCGGAATAAAGACATCCCAATAACAGCCCAAACCATAGCGTCCATGGGGAGTTTTCGACGTCTTAATGTGGCAACACCATTGGAGTCTAGACAAGATTGAATAATATCGGGTTCAAGGACATCAGCAAGAGATGAAAATTCGGTGAGTCGGTTAATTGAAGTGCGAGCAAGTGCTTCTGAAAGTTCCATAAAAAAATCCGATAATAAAGATTATCGGATTTTGGCAGACTAAAAGGATCGGTCAATAGATCGGTATATTTTTTATCACTTCAGTTCTTAACTGATCGGCATTAAGCATATTGCTCGCATTTTTATTATTAAATCAAGTATATATAATTACATTTCAGGTTCTTTAAACTCAGCGATGGCTTCGCCCTTAAACTGCTTTTTCAATTCAGTTTTAGACAATTCATTAATCGCCCCGCCAGCACCAATTGTAAAGTGGTCTGTCTGTTTCAGCTTACGCGCTTGGTAAAGCATAACCACTTGTAATGTTGATTCACGCTGAGCTTCAGATAACACAGTACCATCTTCCCACTTACCCAATTCAGTGGCAGACACTAACCTGTGGTAAACCTCTTCTGGCATTTCATCAATGACTTTGTTGATATCGTTCATACTGATTTCCGTTTATGTAGCACGAGCCTAACTCGAGTAATAAAATAACCCACAAAACCAACAACAAAACAAGAAACAGCCACAACGGCTTGTATTCCTTGTGCTTGCTCCCCACCCCAAAACCAAGCCACTGCGCCGGCAATAAACAGCGATAAAAAAACTAAACTGTGATTCATCAATTTATTCGATTGCTGAATATGGCTTATTTTAGTTAATGACTCAGTACTACCTGCCAAACTCACTTTGCAGTGCTGACATTCCTTAGCCTGGCTAGAAATGCGTTTTTGACACTTAGGACATTCAATTAATGCCATGAATGAAAACCCTTCTGCTACCGTTTACAGATCGTCTACTACAGCTAACATCGCTAATAAAGACGCTTCGCCTAGATAAATACTGCGCTCTGGTGACCAGCCCACAAAAGGGTCTGACAAATTAGCATTGTCTTTAAAAGGCATTTCTAAGGTATTTGATAAACACTTAAAGGTATTCGCTACCCAATTAGAACCAACAGTTAAATTAGCCTTGCCAGGTTCATCTTTTGCATAGCCATATTCGGTTTGAAAATCAGCGCTAGCAATTTGTAGCGATGAGACAAATTTACTTTGAAGTTGCGCCATTTTATCTGTGTAATTAGGCACGCCTTCACAACCGGCTAAAAATACGTAAGGCAGACCTTCGTCACCATGAACATCGTAAAATAAATCAACACCGGTTTCTTTCATCTTATTGACGACATAAAACACCTCAGGGCTTTTTTCTAAGCTAGGTGTTTGCCATTCACGGTTTAGGTTAGTGCCAACCGCGTTAGTGCGTAAATGACCGCGCACGCTGCCATCTGGATTCATGTTGGGCACAATATAAAAATTAGCTTTATCTAATAATGACTTAGAGGTTGGATTGTCACTGTCTAATAACTGACTAATCAAACCTTCAACGAGCCATTCTGCCATGGTTTCGCCAGGATGCTGTCTTGCAGTAATCCAGATACTTTTTTTATCTTCGTCATCATCACCAATTTTTAACAAGGTCATGTCACGGCCATCAAGGGTTAACCCTAAGTGTTCTAAACTCACTGATGGGTGTAATTGGACTTCGCTGATTAAGTCTAAATGACGTTCATAGCTGTACGGTGCAAAATAAGCTATTTGAATCGCTTCACAATCTAAATCGACTGTAATAGTTAATTTACCATCTTGATAAGCTGTAGGAACACGGAACCAGTGTTGACGATCATAACTTGCCACTGCTTGGTAGTCTTCCCAACCTTTCGGATAAGATGCTGTACCAGCATTGTTGATATGCATAGTATAAGTTTGGCCAACAGAACCTTCTAAACGAAAATTAAACCATTGGTAGAACTCACCACCAAAATCGGGTTTTATAGCAAGCTGAATATCATCGTGTTTATCAATGTTAACCACTTCAATATTGCCGCCATCAAAATTTGCACTGATCCGCATAGGGTATCCTTTAGTAAGTTGCTGTCGCATTTTGTCTACATGTAAATGACATTATTAATTTCATGTAAGCTATTTTTATCGCCACAGTTTACCAAATACCGCTATTAGTGGGAACCGTTAAAAACTAAAGCTATATCCTTGTCCCCTCACTGTATTAATTAACTCCTGGGTAAATTTCGATTGGCTAATTTTCTACGGGTATTACTAACATGCATGTCTAAATTACGGTCAAATTTACCTAATTGCTTATGCAATACACGTAACTGTAACTCTTGCTTGGTTACCACCTCCCCTGGCGTTCATATAGATATTTAAATAAGCGATATTCGGTATTGGTTAAAGTGATTTTATGACCATTACAATTTAATGAGTAGCTGGGATCATCAAAACGGATCGTTATTGGCTCGTCTGCATTACTGGCTAGGTTACTACGTCGCTTTATAACGTTAAGTCTTAGTTGTAACTCGCGAAGATTAAAAGGTTTTGATAAGTAATCATCTGCACCAAGCTCTAGTGCGTTAATTTTTTCAAACTCATCATTTTTACTTGCAAGTGTAATGATAGGTGTCGAACATTTTCCGGTTACAAATGACCAAAATGATTCCATTTTAGGCACCGACAGATCAACTAATACAGCTTCAAATAACTGAGTTTCTAAATTAACTCGCGCTTGAAATGCATTATTAACCACAATGACCTGATAACCGATTTCAGTTAATTGTGCCGTTAAATCAAAACTCATTTCGAGCTGTTGATCGATCAATAATATTATTCCCACAACACACCACAAATGATAACTATTTGCATTAAGATTAACATGTCAATAGGTGTTAATCTACTTTTACGTTCAAATGAATTGGTGATGTGTTCTCTATAAACTCTTTCAAAATAAAAAGCCTGATCACTCAGGCTTTTTATTGGCTACGAGTTAAATTATCAGCTATTTCATCAATTGGCGTATGTACTTCACCGGTGCACTACCGTAACTTAAAAACTGTTCATGGAACTGTTTTAAATCAAAGTCTGCACCTTTGTCAGCTTTCAACTCTTCTCTAAAATCGTAAATTTCGCGGTAACCTGAATAGTAACTGGTTAACTGCACCTGGCTTAATGTTGCCTGGCGCCACTTCCCTTCGGCTTCAGCACGCTGCTGGAAGGCTTCATTTTCCATTAGGGCGATAGCATCTTGCTCGCCCATGCCTTTCACTTGAATACTGTAATCTAGAATGGTGTTAGCAATAACACGTAAATTCCATTTGTAATACATTAACCACATTTCAGGTTCAAAATTGCCATAACCTTCCTCAAGCATCATACGTTCAGTATACACAGCCCAACCCTCGACCATTGCACCGTTACCGAATAAGCTTTTAACTAAACTAGGAGATTGATTTGAATACACAAGCTGGGTGTAATGACCTGGTATTGCCTCGTGAATATTCAGCACCTGTAAAATCCAATGATTGTACTCGCGCAAATAGCTTTCGGCCGATTCATCACTCATATCATCAAGCGGCGTCACGTTATAATAAGTGTTACTACCCTTTTCGTAAGGCCCTGGAGCACTAATTGAGGCACCGGCAAATCCCCGCATGTATTCAGGTGTTTCACGCACCACTAACGGCTGTTTAGGATCAAGGCTAATCAGTTTTTTATCGTTAACAAACTTCACTAATTCAGGAATTTGCTTACGTACATCATCAACAAAATCTTCGCGCTTAACATGCTTTGACGACAGTACGTCAATGAGTTGTCTGATGGCTATTTTGTCATCAGTCGGTTTAGCGGTTTCAATATGCTTAGCCCAAATGTCAGCCGTAATTTTAGCCATTTCTGCTTGAACACGATTCTTATCTTCAACGGCTTTGTCATATAGTTGTTTAGCTGTCATGCCCGCTTGAATATCTAAGGCAAACTTTTGCTCATACAAGTCTTCACCAATTCTAAAGTCACGGCCACCATTGGCGACTAGATCTGCCTCTAACACCGTCAACCAATCAATAAAGCATTAATCGCTTGCTTGGCGCTGTTGAAGCGGCTGGTAAACAAGGCTTTTTGTTGAGCATTTAAGCCAGACTGAGCAACCTTGTTAGCTAAATCGTCATTAAGTACAGAGAACGCACCACGGTTTTGCTGAATCGCTAACTGAGTATGTGTCAATGTTGGCTTACTAATATTTTCTTGAGCAGCTTGATAATAGGCCGGCACACTTTCTAAACGCGCAATAACCGATATAAGACGCTCATCCAACGGGGCAAAATCTTCATTAATAATTTGTGCAAACCCACCGGCAACATTATAACTTGAAGGATCCCACTGCCATGATTTGAATGTGCTCACTTCCCACTCAAATTTATTCAATAGATTTTCAAGTAATTTATAATCAATAAGCTGATTAGCAGATAAAGTGTCTTGATTAAAGGCGCTTAATAAGGCCTTGTGTTTGGCAACAAATGCGAGGGTTTTGTCACGACTTGCTTGGTTAGGCACATCAAGATAGCCATCGTTAATATGCTTACCGTTGTACATTGCCCAAGTTGGCGCTAATAGCCATAAATCATCAATAAAATGCTGCGAAAAATCAGCAAACGATAACTGGCTAGCTTGTTGAGATGATGCCTGGGTCTGGGTTGTCTCTACTGTATTTTTATTTGAATTTACAGGGTCTTGACAACCTACTAGCCCAGTAAGTGCAGCCGCTACAGAAAGTGAAATTAACGCCTTTTTCATATAATGCCTTTATTGTTTTAGTTAACTTAAGAACGATTTATGTCGCTGCTAATAATGTAACGGCTATTAATTAAGGTGCATTTACAGCTCGTTTACTATTGGATATTTGTTAAATAGTTAACCATTTTTCAAAACTATTTGCAGTACAATTTATCCTTTTGACACTTCTTGTCACACAATTATTTATGCCATAAAAAGCGACTCTTTTTACCGTTTATCTAGGTATTCCAAAGGTACGAGACATTACTGATAGTAGATAGTTAGCTACACTTTTACAAAACAGAACACCAACTGCCATTATAACTATATATATCAATTTATTAATGTAAAATTACGGCGTGATAAACTTGTCGAAATTATTGATTTACTATGGCTATCAAGTGTCATTCTGTTCAGCTGCTGGATTAATACTCTGCTAAGCTTTACTTCAACAGCACATTGTTAACTTTTTTGTTAATGGATCAAAGATTGGCTATAATTAACTTTAAAGCCGTTAAAATCGATTAAAATTATGCAGTTAAAACCGCTTGCTAAAGGACGTTTCCATACCATGTGGGAACAAGAGTATAGTACGATTGAAGCTATAATTAGAGAATGTGTCACTGACACTAAGACAGTCCCATCGCAATATAAGTTAATGCGGCAAGGCCAAAAGGTAAACTCGCTTATCCTGGTACCCCATGGTCACATTTCGATGAGTTACACAGCTAAAAATGGTCGCCGTTTTCAACTAGGTACCATGAATTGCGATTCACAGCTTTTTGGTGAAATGGAGTTTTTTACCCAATATTTTTGCCAACTAGATATTATCACCGAAGAACCATTAGACATTGCAATTATCAATGGCGACAAGTTACAGCAAGCAATGCTTAAAACCCCTAAATTCGCATTATTTTTTGCCAGTGCTATTGCCATAGATTATCAGGAAACGGTTGATATTTTTGCCCGTAGAATGCTTTATCCAATTGCGTATAACATAGCTTATGAACTTTATAATAAGCATTTGAATGTTCAGTGTGTTGAAGGATTTTCTAAATGTTATTTAGAAGCTGAGCGATTCGCGACTACTGACAGAGTATATCGCCGTGCAGTCAAAAAGCTTGAAGATTTAGGACTGATAAAAAGAGACAAAGAAGGTTTGGTCATTTGTGATTTACCGGGTCTCAAAGCATTCATTGAATAAGCACTAACGGTCTAATGTCAATCCGTTAACACACCGATTAATTAATCAATTGACCGCTCTTTTAAAGCACCTCAATCTTATATTAGAAGTGGTGTTGGATATTAGGTCTTTAAAACACGCTGTTTTACAGCGCCTGTGAATATCACTAAACAGTAACAAATTAGACCTAGACTAAAACAGCATAAGCTTAACAAACTGCTACTGGGTTTTAGAAAGGCGGCGTTTGCTCTAGGCAAATTAAATCAAAATCTAGCAAGTATCCATATAGAAAAAATGCCAGTCAGTTTAACTAACTAGCATTTTCTAGGCGATTAACTTTTTATTTTCAATTAGAAGCCTTGGTTAGCTTGCTATTCTGGCGACTTGAAAACACCAACATTATCATAATCAATGCATATATCACTGGAATAGCATACATGACTATTTGTACGCCTATGATGCTTTCAAATAGTGAACTAATGGCTGGGCTAAACATTGCCCCCGCGCTACCACTGATTAATATAAATGATACGTTACGACTACTTGCAGTTTTGACAAATGAAACACCATAAGCAATAAAGGCGTTATATAATGCTGCGCAAGCGAAACCGTAACCGTAAGTCAAATAGCCAATCGAGTCTAGATTATTAGTCGTAACAATCCAGCTAGTAATGATTAACGCTAAACAAATCATACCCATTACAAAATGCTGGATTTTGACTCTAGATACAATCACTGTTGAAACCAATGCACCAATAAGTGCAGCTGACCAGTATTGGGTAATGATATTACCGGCCTCTTCGAATGGAATATTGAATTTGGTTTTAACAAACATCGGCGCCCATGTAAGGAATGTATACAGCGCCAACATACCGAGGAACAACCCAATGCCACCGCTTATTATGCCTAAGTTCCATTCGGACTTATCTGTTAGGCTTGCTGAGTCATTGGAGCTTTCACACAAAGAAAAGTTAGTTAACAACGCGACTATGGCAGTTCCCAAGGCCACTACGCCCACTGCCATATAACTGTAACTCCATGATAATGCATTACTTAAAGCATAGGTGGTAATTAATGGAAATACCACGCCAGCAATATTGAATGTAGCATCTTGTACTACAAACATTGTACTTTGAATTTTATCTTTCCAAATTGAGACGACAATTGTTCCAGCAACACAGAGTCCTATGCCACCGCATAATCCAATCACTGTCATGGTTATCATCACTACACTTAATGAGTCAGTTAAATGTATTGCTGCTGCGCAGCCAGCAATAACAAAATAACTTAATAAGGTAATTCGTTTTAAGCCGATCCTCTCAATTAAGAAAAATGCCGCAATGGTACCTGCTAGCGCTCCGCCGTTAAGTAACGAGAAAATGGATGCAACTTCGTTAACATTGGCTGAAAATTTCTCAGCAATGGGCTCAATTAACATACCAAATTGTGTTGCAAAGCCAGCTATAACAAAATTGGCTAAAAAGCTAAGTAAAGTTAAGGATATTTTATTTTTCATTTTTGTGTCCTGATTTGCTAAAGCAACTCGAGATAGAGAAGGTTTCAGCACCATAATGGGAGGCTTTAGGCAATATTTTAGTCTAGATAAGCCGTCTCTAATGCGAGCTTTATCATGTGATTAAATGTAAGCTGGCGAGCTTCAGCACTCGTTTCTTCACCCGTTAAGCAGTGGTCTGAAACAGTTAAAATGGCTAATGACTCTATTCCTTGATGATGGGCTAATCCATATAACCCAGCAACTTCCATATCTATGCCGAGTACCCCGAAACGTTCTAGAGCAGGTATCATGTCTTCGTCTGGATCGTAGTACATGTCGCCACTGAATATGTTACCCACCTTCACGCTAATCTGCTGTTGTAGGGCGATAGTATATGCTTTATGGAGTAGGTCAAACGTTGCTGAGGTCGCCATTTGATATCCGCTGCTGCGTTTTGAATTCGTCGGAGAGTCGGTACCAGCAGCCTGAGCTAGAATGACATCGTTGATTTTAATATGATGCTGAGTAGCACCAAGACTACCCACCCTAATAATTCGTTTAACATTAAACTCAGTCACGAGCTCGTGAGCATAAAGCACCATTGATGGGATACCCATTCCGTGGCCCATTACCGAAATACGTTTACCTTTATAAAAGCCGGTATACCCCAACATGTTACGAATATTGGTTATCTCTTTCACATTATCTAGAAAGTTTTCTGCGATATATTTCGCACGTAGTGGATCACCTGGCATGATGACTGTTTCAGCAAAGTCGCCTGCTGTTCCGTTAATATGTGCAGTCATGAATACTCCTATTTGAATGATTTTCATCATAATAAGGAGCGGAACATAATAGTTATAGGACTTAAGTCCGCATTAACAAAATATATTCAAATAGGTTATTGTCTTATATTTGGGCCCTTATTTGGGGTAATTTATCAAGCCTGCAAAACTTGAATAAGGCTTAATGTCTTGCTTAAGTCTGCCAATTTTATATCACTCAATGTGAAATAACGTCGTTGGTTTTAAATACAGCTGCTCTAGAGTGCTGATAAAATGGTAAGCGTATAGAAACCTTCAAATGCGAGTGGCAGTAAATCAGATATAAATTAGGTAGTTACGCAGAATCAATTACAGGGTCGAATTTTGATTTAAGCAACCAACTATAGCCGATTTAAAGCGATAAAAAAGCGCTAGGTTATTACATCCAAGCGCTAACGGGTGAGATAAAGGGGCAAGCTAACCCAAAATACACAAGACTTCACTGTTGCATACTACAACTTTTCGTCGCTATTTATGCCGGCTGCATAAATGCTTCCTATCTCTTCCAGCGACAATACTGGTGTGGCTCCAGCAGACTGTGCCACCTTACGAATCACTCGATAGCGGCAGTGATTGTAAGGCGTATATTCTAGACTAACGATTAACTGTCTTGGTCTTGCTATCCTTCATTATCTATAGTCAGTAAAGATAACTAAACATAAGGCCAAGGCTTAAATATTCATCAATAATTATGGCTAATCATGTTGGCATATAGACATGCCAGATACCAAGAAAACACTATGAACAAGCTCCCCAATGAATACCATTGTCACTGCATTGCTGAATGCTAGTATGATTACTTTGCTCTGTTAATCGAATCCATTTCAGTACTCTTGACGCTGCATCATAATACTTGTCAGTCGTTACTCTATACTGTTGAGAATCGTCAGTTTTACGTTTATGCCAATTGAAATTAGCATCAACAATATTACTGTCATCTGTAAATGTATAACCATAATCAGTTAACAAGGTAATCAATTCGGTAGTTGAATATTCAGCTGAACGATCCGCTAAATTAACCCAATGATTAAGCGTAGGAAACATATCGTTGGTTTTAAATTGTGAAAACTCCAATAAGTAACTAATTTTATTTTCACTATAGTTAACGCTATAATGACGTTCGTAAGCTTGCGCAAAAATATCAGCCGTAAATTGGCAAATACCACTGTTTATCGCATAATTATTACTGAGTTTGAATTTGACAGGGCTTAGGCCTACATCATGTGTTATTTCAACAGCTTCACTGTTAAAACAAGTCTCTAACTCTCCACTAGCAATATTTCGCTCATCATAATTGGCGATATATCTACCGTTATTACCCCAAGAAAATGCACTATTATTACGGCGATAATAAACGTAAAGAACCTCATCAGTTACATTATCGTTGCCATCCGTTGCCATTCTTGCTGACTCAGAAAAAAATTGGCTGTTGTTCGGATAAAAAATCGCAATATCTCGATACCAAACAGGCTCAGTAATCTTTTCTGCGGCAGGTGCTTTATCAAGGTAATGAATCACTCGAATATAACTTGCGTCTTTATATTTCTCATCAGTGAGTAGTTCTGCTTTTTTCTTCAAGCTTAAGGCTAATCCGATCACGTAGCTGCGGGCAGTATTTTGAAGCTGCTGATTATCAGTTTCGATAAAATCACTGAATAAGTCATCTATAGGTATATTCGACTTTCTTGTAAAATCATCAATAGCTTCATTAATCAAAGAGACATAATTTAATTGAAGATGAGGATTCTCAATTAAATGCTGACAGCTAGCTTGAAGTAACCCTGTATTTTGATGATCGCTATTGACCTTAGGATTAGACGATAGCAGATCCCAAACAGCTGAAGTAAGGGGGGTAATATATGTCGCTTGTTCAGGATTAAATTGGCCATAAAGCGGAGGGTAAATCAGTTGATAAGCAGAGGTAACCTCACCTTCACTCTCATCTATAGCGCCAACAGGTACATTAACTCTCACAGGCACTAACGTGGCACAAATTTGTTGTTCGGCATTGTATTTTAATGAATACTCACCACCAGCAACTGTTACATCGTTTGGCTCATCTTCATCAAGCTGACCATTGTTATTAATATCTAACCAAACAGTCGCTCCGATAAGATACCCATCAATAACCTGGCCTTGATGACCTTGTTGAAGCGGTACAGGCGAAATAGTCATTAATATATTTGCACTGTTACTCGCCCCTTCATTATCCATAACAGTTAATTTAAAGCTCAATTCAGTATCTTGCTGTACTTCAGGTGCTATAAAACTGGTAACAGACTGCGTAGCATCCGAAAATATAATCTTTGGCGAACCATTATCAATTTGTAACCATTGATATGACTGTATTTGCCCATCGGGATCAATACTATTACTGCCATTAAGTTGTACCTCTGTCATCGAAATCACCGATGGAACAGATACTATATTAGCTACCGGAATTTTATTTACCGGAGGCGGATCCAGTGATATATCTTCAGAACCATCATCACTTCCACCACCACTTCCACCACACGCCGCTAAATTCATTAAGAGCGTTAATGTTACCATCCGATGCAATTTCACTGTATATCCTTATATGGCTGTATTTAAATTTTATTAACCTAAAATAAATGTTAAAAAAATGCACTATTATCGTTAATTACTAAAAAATGTTATCACTAAAGATTGTTTGATCCAACTAAGATCATATTTTTTATAGATAAATATATTTAACGTCAATTTTAAGATGTTAACAACATAGAAAGACAAACCCCATTTAGCGCATTAACCTGAATTATCTTCCCTTAATAAAGCGCGTACTCTACTTTATCAATCAGGGTTTGCGTGTTTTCACATTATATTGCTTACCGTATCGTCCATAGGTTGTTGTGGTTGAGTGTAGTGATAAACGTGTCCAACAATCTGTGCCACTACAATTACTCTATTTGCAGTTGCTTAAACACATCAATAAAGGTGTAACGGAATGAATAGGCTGTAGCTCGGTTACCTGCGATAAAGTGTAGTTGGTTGAGTAGTTTGCCAAACTCTCGGTAAAAGGTGTGTAACCAAACACCTTCATTACTAGGTTGATAATGAATAATGGACTTCTTGTTAAATGACTGTTTTTTTAATAGGTTGTTTTTAAAATGAATGGTTTTTGATGTTCGGTCATTAATGGTTTGAACAAAATCGATAAAAAAAAGCTCAATGAGCTTTTGTTGTAGCGTTTTAACACCCCACTAATAAAGTGCAGATCGTCAAGATAACAAGAAATCGTATTAATTTTACTCGTGCTTTCAGCAGTCGTAAATATATTGGCAACTTTCTATATAATAATTTAATTTAGGTGGCACGATACACTTATTGTCCTATCAGGGCTTAAGGTGATACTCAATAATGCAAAATCAGCTTTAGTGTGCCACTCATACTCTACAACGTTATTTTTTTTATTAATATAACGAGCGCCAGAGCCAGATATAGCCTGATTAAGGTGTATATTTTTGACATCGATATGCTGCGCTACCAATTTGATGTCTAAGATAGCTTCACTACCATCTGCTGAATATAATGCGCTAATGGTCCCACCTTGATCACAACTAAAAGTCGCATTTTGAGTTGCTTCACTAGTATGAATATCATCTGTTTTGCTTGCGCAGGAAAGTACGGCAAAGCCGCAAAGTACACCTATAAAAATATGTTTCATTGAACACCTCATTTATTTTTTTAATCAATTGATTATTAACCATAGGCCTAATAACAATAGTATGTAATTCATAATTTTTAAAAAAAGTATTTTATTGAGCCTCTTGTTAATGTGAACTCCTATCCAATTGCCTAAAAATGCCAAAGGTAAAAACGCCAAGGCAGATAATATAATGTCTAGACTTAGTAATCTAAAGCTTAACGCCCCAATTAACTTACCAATATTCATAATTGCAAAAAATGCGGTAGCTGTTGCTACAAATTTAGCTTGTGGTAATTTTATCGCGGTAAAGTACATGATTAGAGGTGGGCCACCTGCATGTACAAGCGTGCTACTAATCCCTGAACTTGCTGACATTAAATAAGCACCAAATGTACTTTTGAGAAATGCTAATTCAATATTTTTGAATATAATGTTTTTCAAGGCAAAAACAAGACAAAGTAGCGCAATAATACTGCGTAAATAACTTGGGTTAATACTATCAATAATGAAATTGGCGAAGATAACGCCCAATATAGCACCAGGTATTAAGCGCTTTAACAACATCACATCCCATTTTCGCCAAAAGCTTCTTATACTCATTGCGTCGGCAATGATAAGCAAAGGAAGCATAATAGCGATAGCCTGAGTAGCGGGTAATTTAAGCATTAACAGCGGCACCGCGAAAACACCAAGTGCCCCAGCAAATGCCGATTTAGAGATGCCTATCAGCAACACAACAAACGCGATGAGTAATAATACTGATAGTTCCACTATATTCGTTCCATAAATCCTAGCTCTGGTTTAAATAGCCCACAACCTTTGTAAAAAAGTTTATGCATTAGGTAAATTAAACCATAAAGCTTCAAGTGGCTCATCCGCTTTTACGTTAATTGTATAATCGGCTCCAACAGCAAATGCATCGCCCTGCTGAAAAGGTTTGTTTTCAGCGGTTAGTTGTCCTTTAATAATGTGCAAGTAACCAATTCGGTTTGCAGTTTGTAAATCAATGTCCTCACCTTTATCCAAGACTAAACGAGATATACTAGCATCTTGATTTATCGATAAAGAACCATCTTCACCATTAGAACTCACTAGCGTAGTCAACTTACCTTTTTGCGGCAAGCTTTTCTGCTCATAGCTAGGCTCTATCCCTTTAATGTTAGGTTGTATCCAAATTTGAAGAAATTTAACTCTCTCGGTATCAGAAGCATTAAATTCAGAGTGCATCACACCACGCCCTGCGCTCATGCGCTGAACATCACCAGCGGGTACTACATAGCTGTTGCCAGTGCTATCGTCGTGCTTAAGCGCGCCCTCCATTACATAAGAGATAATTTCCATATCTCGGTGGCCATGTTTACCAAAGCCTTGTCCTGGCATAACCATATCGTCATTGATAACGCGAAGTGCCGAGATGCCCATATGTTTAGCATCGTAATAATTACCGAAAGAAAAACTATGCTTACTCTCTAGCCAACCAAAGTTTGCAACGCCTCTATCTTCTGCTTTTCTAATATATTTCATAATTAGGTCTCCTATTTAGTTGATGAAGACCATTTTATATTTTCGTTTAAACGATTGAAATTTCTAAATTCAGCACTTATCGTTCTATTTAAAAGAACTTAAATAAGTTTAAATCTACCTAAATTGATTCAGCATATTTGCTATTTTTGAACCGAACTATCGCAAAGTCTTCTTAGCGCTTCTAAAAAATAATGGGCCACAGGGCCAAGGCTGTCTATATCTTTATATGAGAGATATAGTTGGGCAGTACGTTTGTTATTTTTATCTAATGCTAAGTGCTTTAAGCGGCCATCATTTATGTGATCCGTAATTAAGCTAAGTGGTAACCAAGCAAACCCCATCCCTTTAATGATCATATCAATGGAGCTTTGCATATGACTAACAGTCCAGCGCTGATTAGCCTCAAGCCAACCTTCGTTCGCTTTATTCTTCTCATTTAAGCGAGATGAGTCTCTAACCACAATTTGTCGATAGCTTTTTAAGTCTTCTAGGGTAAGCGTTCTATTAATATTATGCAGAGGGTGCTCGGGGCTTGCCACCGCACAAAACTCTATGTGGCATAAACTTTCGCTCACTCCTGCGCCCAAAGAACTTGGTGCTATAGCTATCTCCGCATCATCGTTAGTTAGCATTTCGTTAGCACCACCTAAAATAGACTCTAGTAGCTCTATTTGAACTAGTGGAAATTGCTTCGACACGGTTTCTAAAGCTTTATAAAGTCGATCACGAGGAAAAATCTCATCAACAGCAACTTTTAAACGACTTTCAATACCTCGACTTAAAGTTACACCAATGGCTTCAACCTTTTTAGCCTCCTCAACCAGGTAATTTGAGCGGCGCAGAATCATTTTTCCAGCATCAGTTAGCACCGTTTTTCGGCCCTCTACCGAAAAGAGCTTTACCCCTAAAGATTCTTCTATTTTACCTACTGCGGTGTGAATGCTTGATTGACTTTTAAATACGCCCTGCGATGCTTGATTAAAGCCCCCGTATTCCACCACCGCATGAAACATACGCCATTGCTCTAAGGTTATTCGTAGCATGTTAACTTTCCTTTCGTTGTATAGTTACATCCAATAACTAAGCAGATGCTTTATCCTCAATATTATACGTTTATAATGCATTTTTATTAGCAACGTTTATAAGAAAGTACTTTCAATCTTTTATGAGCTATTTAGTCGCAGCGAATATGACTTTTATTATTCCATCATAATAAGTAGCTAAAAATCGTAGAAGTGTAGTCGGTACGTGGAATTGCAGGTCATATATGCGTGCTTATTTCATCAATTTACAGGCAGGTGCTTATCTTTAGCAAGGGCGACTAATTTTAAGTAGGATAACCAGCTCAGCTTAAAATAAGCAGCTATTGAAATTTACGTGATAATTACGTGATAACTTGTATACAGACAAGCATACGTTAAGGCTTATAAAGTAGCGCTAAATATATACAATAGCGCTACCTTTCATCTGGTACACTTGCTCTGCATGATTACGATGTAGGAACTCTCGTTTTCAACGGTATATACTCTTTGTTATCACCAGGCACGCTCGGAAAATTACCATTTTCCCAGTCACTCTTCGCTTGCTCAATACGCGCTTCGCTAAATGAGACAAAGTTCCAGAACAAGTGTGGAACAGGATCAAACTTATCCCCGCCAAGCATAATAAAGCGACCACATTCAACTACGTTGATAACAGTGTCACTTTCATCTAATAATACAAACTCGCCTTCACCGTATGTAACACCGCCCACTTCTACTTTACCGCTTATAGGAAATATCGCGGTTTCTTGCGTCGGGTGTGGTCTATCAATTTGATTGCCTTCACTTGCCGCAATATCGATGTAAAACATCGGTGAATAATTTTTTATCGGAGAGCTCATACCATAGGCCTCACCGACAATCAGTCGCATCATTACGCCTTCATGTATAAAGTGTGGTAAATCATTCTTTTTAACATGCGTAAATGAAGGTTCAATCTCTGCCATATGCTCAGGCAGTGCAATCCAGCATTGCAACCCATTAATTCTATGCGCATTAGCTCGTACTTCAAAAGTTTCACGCTCTGAATGCGTAATGCCTTTACCTGCGGTCATCCAATTAACATCACCGGGATGTATTTCTAAGTTATTCCCGAGTGAATCGCGGTGTAAAATGCCGCCTTCGAACAGATAAGTCAGTGTACATAAGCCAATATGCGGATGGGGT
Organism: Shewanella sp. OMA3-2; assembly: GCF_021513195.1. NCBI lineage: Bacteria > Pseudomonadati > Pseudomonadota > Gammaproteobacteria > Alteromonadales > Shewanellaceae > Shewanella > Shewanella sp. OMA3-2. Next base: position 2,594,521 of record NZ_CP090974.1, read on the forward strand.
CTTACATTAATTCCCTTTCCTGCAGGAAAGTCACTTGGTCCCATCTGGTCAAAGAAAATAAAAGGGCCTACCATCTTTTTCTCTTTATTAGGTAATACTCGCTTTACAAATAAGCCACCAAGATCATGCTCTACACCGTTTAATACTTTCGCCATAATTTTTATACCTATTGTTTTAAACTAATCATCTAGAAAAATAACACTCTTATACCTTAATAGAAATAGCAAAAAAAATAACAAGTCATTCGTTTAATCAGAATGAGGTTGTGAGTTTTATACCTAAAATTATCCACTATAATATTTGTTCGTTTTTATAGAATGCTCCATACTAAATTAACAAATTTCATCTTTCTGCCCAATAATGAATAATAGGCTCAACTTCTTCGAAAGAAGATCTTAATTAACTAATTACTATATTTTGGAAAAAGGAAGCACATCATGAAAGCATTACTAAAAAATCTTGTTACGTCTCAAGCTGGATTTAGCGCACTAGTACTACGTATTCCCGTAGGTATTATTTTTATGGCCCACGGCGCGCAAAAATTATTTGGTTCATTTGGTGGATATGGACTTGAAGGAACAGGGCAATGGATGGAGTCAATTGGTTTAGCGCCAGGATTTTTAATGGCCTTATTGGCAGGCAGCGCTGAGTTCTTTGGTGGTTTGTTCTTACTTCTAGGGCTTCTTACTAGACCTGCCGCTATTGCATTAGCTGGTACGATGGTCGTGGCAATTTTTTCCGTCCATTTAGAAAATGGTTTATTTATGGCTAATAATGGCTATGAGTTTGGCTTAGCTTTGCTTGCTGCTAGTTTGTCTCTAGGTTTTTCAGGTGCGGGTAAAGCGGCAATCGATAATCTTATTAGCGATAAGCTTTCATAACCGCCAATTAAAAATTTAACAGCAGCAATGTCAAAGATACCGTTAGTGATACTTGATTTAAGCTCATGGTGATAAGCTGACGTGGTTTAATTGATACGACTAACCCAGTTAAGACATAATTGATTTAACTGGAGATTCAAATGAAAACACGTAAATCCTATTCAAAAGAATTCAAGCTTGATGCCATTACACTGGTAAGAGAGCAAAATTACAGTATTGCTGAAGCCGCTAGAAATTTAGAGGTGACTCCTCAACTGCTCGGCCGCTGGATAAAAGAAGCAGAAAATGATGATGGTCATGCATTTAGAGGCAACGGCAAGCTGACACCTGAGCAGGAAGAGATCCGCAAGCTAAAGGCACAAGTAAAGCGCTTAGAAATAGAGCGTGAAATATTAAAAAAAGCGACGGTCTTCTTTGCCAAAGAAACGAAGTGAAATACGCGTTTATTACCCAAAATAAGAAGATCTGGCCTGTGATATTAATGTGTCACGTGTTGGGTGTGAAAAACAATAATTACTACAGCTATCAAAAGCGGAAGTCTCAGTCACCTGTTGATACAGAGCATCAAGAGATGTTGCAGTGGGTTAAGGATATTGCCGAGTTTAGCGATAACACCTACGGACAAAGACGCATTCAAAAGGCATTGAATTCCCTTGATTACCCTGTTGGGCGTAGGAAAACATCGCAACTGATGAAAGAAGCAAACGTTTGGGTGCGCTATAAAAAGAAGTACAAAGCAACAACCAACAGCGGCCACAAGAAGCCTATATATGAAAATGAGCTTGAACAGGATTTTGATGTTCAATGCGCCAATCAAGCGTGGGTTCAAGATATTACGTACATATGGACTGCCGAAGGATGGCTGTATTTAGCCGTCGTAATCGATCTCTATTCCCGTAAAGTTGTTGGTTGGAGTATGGGCAGCAGAATGAAGGCACTACTCGTTTGTGATGCGCTCACAATGGCTATATGGCAACGAAAACCTAAAGCTGGATTGATAATACACTCAGATCAAGGTGTTCAATATGCGAGCCATCAATATAGACGAATACTGAGGCTGCATAAGTTTGTCGGCAGTATGAGTAAAAAAGGATGTTGTTGGGATAATGCAGTAGCTGAAAGCTTTTTCGGAAGCTTGAAGCAGGAACGAGTTCATTGGCGCAATTATCGAACACGCTACGCAGCTCAACAAGATGTCTTGAATTACATCACTATGTGGTACAACAGCCAACGGATGCATTCATACCTTAATTACCAAAGTCCCAATGAATTTGAGCGTACGGATAAGCCGTTAACAGAAGTGGCGTAACGAACTTAACTAGGGTGACCGAATTCAGTTGACCAGGTCAAGCACAACTATTCGCGTTTTACAAATATACGTTCCACCTCATCACGCGGTGGTCTGAAGAAGAATTTTCTTCCAAGCAAAACAGGTATTCATTTTCGGGATCTAACAGTGGTAAGGCCTTACCACTATACGTTGTTGGGTGCTCAGCTCATGTAAAAAATGGATACATTGACTGAGTCAATCCTTATAGAGAGAACCTCAAACGCCAAAAACAAAAAAGCCGTTGATAATCAACGGCTTTTCTCGAATTTAAAGTGGCGGAGGGATAGCCTGCTTGTAATAAAGAGGAACCCAGGGTTTAAAGCCCTTTCTTTCGCCCAAATAAAAAGGCTCATCATTTCTGATGAGCCTTTTTATTTGAATGTGGCGGAGGGATAGGGATTTGAACCCAAGAAACCAGCCACAAAATAAAACTAAAATTCATTATAATCAATAACTAATCGAAAATTCACATCTCAGAAAGTGAACATTCGTAGTCGATGTATGACATTTAAATATTTATCGGTTAGATTGTCAATGATTAACGCCTTGCTATGCTGCCGATGCCACATTGATTTTTTCTTGTAATTGACCTGAAAATTGCTTGATCTCATTGATTACTAAAAGCAAATCTTCCGCACTAACATGCACATATTCACCGTCTATAGTACGGCCATTTCTATGTGCAATATCGTGTCTTAACTTGGTGATTACTACTACTTTAGAAATATCAATATCAAGAGTAATACTTAACACTTGTTGAAACATTTCAATTACATTAGGAATATTGTGAAACAATACCTCACTAACCTTTTTAATTACTAATGAATTAACATCTAAGTTAGTATCAGATAACTCTGATAATTTAACACTTTTCAGAATCTTAAAATTGCTAATAGCATTATTCAAAAACAGATCATTTTCAGAGATTATAGTTTTTAAGGTATCACCTAAAAAAGACTCTAATAAAGTAACAGCATATGTATAAGACATTTTAAAAAAAGGAGCTGAGTGCAATTGAAATAAAATTGCAGATTGCTCTGCTAAGTTAGTTTCAACCATTAATTTCAAGGCATCTAACTCTGCAATAAACCTACTATGAATTATGGATGAACCGTTTTCCTTATACCACTTTAATTCAGCGTTCCACTCCGCCACTTCAGTTAAATGATCTTGGTAGTTTGAATAGTCATTAGCTAAATCTTGATATTCTTCAGAATTTTCATCCAAGCTATCATCATTTAACCTTTCCCTAATCCACACGTCAGCCTGTTGACTTTGAATATCAAAAAAGTGTTCCTTAATAGAACTCAAGATAGAACGTGAGCGTCCGGCGAACTAAGCCTTGCCTAGATTAACGCGCCAGGGCAATAAGCTATTGAGGTCGCAGTTAGGGTGAGATAATTTATCTAAACAGTGTTCAATGTAATCGAATGGCGTTAGCCCATTTGCTTTGGCTGTTTCTATGATGCTGTATAAAATAGCACTGGCCTCAGCACCACGATGGTTGTGGTTGAACAGCCAATTTTTACGCCCTATCACGAACGGTTTTACTGCGCGTTCAGCACGATTGTTGTCTATATTGAGTCGGCTGTCCTCTACGTAACGTCTGAGCTTTGACCATTGATTGAGACTGTAATGTATGGCTTTGCCTAGAGGGCTTTGCTTTGACACTTGCTGCGCTGATTTATCCAGCCATTGCTTAAATTGCATCAACTGGGCAGCTGAGTGCGTGCGCCTAAAATACAGTCGATCTTCCAGGCTCAGTGATTGTATTTGGGTTTCAATGCGATACAGCTTGGCTATCATGCTCAGTGCCATATCTGCTTTACTGACTTTACCTGCTTTGGCTTTTCCTTGTGCCACTAGCGCTTCTTTGAACTTGCGCCGTGCATGGGCCCAACAGCCCACAAGTTTATTATTGGCCTGTTGGTAAGCCGCGTAGCCATCGACCTGTAAATAACCATTAAATACCGTTTGCTCGGTGGCAAGAAAACGGCTCACGCAAGTGCCCGCGCGGCTACCGTCTTGATAGTCGTACAGTACGATGCTGCGCAAACCTTGATATCGAGGCTCGATACTTGGTCCATCCGCGCCAGTGCAATACACCCACATATAGGATTTCACCCGCTCATCGTTAATCACGTTGAGGGTGGTTTCATCGGCGTGGAGCACACCTTGCGTTAACAGATGTTGGTGCAATAAATCGTATAGGGGTTTAAACAGAGCCGCCGATTTCATCATCCAATCTGCCATGGTTTGCCGACTTAAGGCGATACCATGTTGCTTGAACAAGGTTTCTTGCCGGTACAGTGGTAACGCATATTGGTATTTGCTAGTAATAAGTTGGCTTAATAGACTTGGGGTGGCAACACTTTTAGGAATAGGGCTGGCTGGCACCGGCGCTTGTTTGATATTGGCTTGCGTTCCTTTGGTTTCGCAATGCTTGCAGCTGTATTTGAGTCTAACGTGCTCAATCACGCTGATTTGTGCCGGTATAAACTTAAGTTTCTCGCTGCTATCTTGGCCCATTAACGCCAGCTGATGTCCACAGCAATCACACTGCTTATCTTCATCACTGATGTCATGGATAATAATTTCACGTGGCAGGTCTTTGGGCAATAATTTACGCTTGGCCCGTTGTTTAGGCGGTACTGACACATCAGCATCTGCCGTTAATTCAACGGGCTCATCAACCGTGACTTCAGCTTCGTTAAACAACTCACCTTGATAATCATGGCTTTCACTGCTGGCACCGAAGCGCTGTTGTTGTGCGAGGCGAAATTGCTCAAGTAACCGTTGCACGGATTGTTTTAACTCCGCTATTTCAGCCTCTTTAGCCGCCAACGTCTCAAGCAATAATTGCTTAAGTAAATCAACGTCGTTGGGTAGGTTATCAGGGCTTAATTTCATGGTGTGATTATACCAAAACGCTCCTTAGATAAGGTCGAAACAGTGATCTAATTATGGGAAACAGCATACGTAATGGCGATCAATTAACTGTAACTCAAGCCCTTAACATGCTGATGGCCTAATACGTCAAATCCTGAAAGTAGCCAATGAAACTGCTGCTCAGATAATCTCATACACTCATCTTCGCTTTGAGTCGGCCACTTAAACTTATCCTGTTCGAGGCGTTTATACCAAAGCGCAAAACCGGTGCTATCCCAGTAGAGGATTTTTAATTTATCACGGCCTTTATTACAAAAGACAAACACGCTGCCGTCGGTGACCTGTAAGGATAATTGTTGCTCAACGATGATGGCCAAGCCATTTATTGATTTACGAAAATCCACGGGTTCTCGATGCAGATAAACACAAGGAAGCTGTTGAAACATCAACATGCTTGCAGGCCTTTTATTATTTCAAGCAGATAACTTGCAGGTAACGAGCAGGGAAAAGTCCATAAACCTGTTTGATGCTGTAAGCAGATAGTCTGTTGAGGCTCGCCAGGTTGAGCTTGGGTTATAACCGACGTTGGCGTTGCCACTGTGGCTTTAACAAAAGGCGTAACCGATTTTATTTTAGCCTTGTTAGCTTTACGGGCATAAAAGGTACTGTTACTGAGCTTATGCTGACGACAAAAAGCGGTGATAGTCAAGCCGCTAGCGGGCTGCTGTTTTATCAAAGCAGCCCAATCTTTACGCGAACGTTTAGCCATGTTAACTCCTGATGTAATGGTCAGTCGTTAAGATAAAGGTTCCATGAGTTCTACTGAAGATGTACTTGCCCGGACGGTTACGATAGAACCTCCATACAAAACTTAAGGGTAGCGTAACGCTCAACTCAACTGAATTTTGGGAGCATAAGCGAGTAAAATCAGTGTGTGGCTTGTTATGCGACTGCCAGCTCCTCTCTCATTTTATCTTTTTTAGAGCTAAGCCACGCAAAAACTTCACTAACATAGTTATCCCATTCACTAGATGTGGCAGCAAGGTCAATTATTTTTGAAAGCCCTATTGCTCTTTCCAATCCAAGCCTTTGAATAATATCACTAATAAACTTATGATCATTATCAACAGCTATAATTTCGGCAGCCACTTCAATAATTTCATTAAATTCATCATTGTCAGTTTCCATCATTTTAATCAACAAAGAATGGAGATACTTTTCAGGCGGCACAGCATCCGGCAAAATAAACTGCTTAATAATGGAGATTGCGATCGATTTGGCCTGTAGAACATTTTGATCATGGCCAGTCAGCACCCTATCAACTGCGGTAACTTTTGCCTCAGGTGTTCGATAGACATCTCCATCTAATACGAAGAGAGAGTTATCACAAGTTTCACCACCAAGTAACAATCCTCCTACAGTTGTAAAGCAATTGGTTGCTGCGCCGTATCTTCTTACCGACGTGTATTTTGCAATCCTAAGCTTAGCTGCAACTTTCTTCACGATAGTAGCCGCAAGGTCGTCTTCTACGAAGACTTCTATAGGTGTCGGCTGAACTCCTGTAAGCCTGTTAATTGCGTCAGGTTTAGTTTCATTAAAACATAAAGTTTTGTTCGCTCGGCAAACGATATGCCTTATATTTATCCTATCCTCAAGCTCCAAAATACTTTCTCGATGAGTAGTGAAAATAACTTGAAGTTTCTTTTCATTACATCGCTCTAATATCACACTAACAAGTTTTTTCATTGCCTGGTCGTGTAGCAATAAGTCAAGTTCGTCAATCAAGATAAGGGAGTATTTATTCGCTCTAAATATTTTTTCAAGAATATAAAATACTTTCTGTTCACCAGCACTCATGCTGAGAGCAGAATATCTGAGACCGTCAACAACGACTCCGATAAATTCCTTTCCGGATGCTGTATGGACGTTGTAACCAGAATAATTTCGATTCAGCACCACCGATGCTTTTTCAAGGATGATGTTAATAATATCTTCGTTTACTTCCTTGGTTGAATAATTTATTTTTGCCTGTTTTTTTTCTGATTCTATCATCGGAACACACTTATCAATCCCAATGTAAAATACGTCTCGCTTTGGCCTATTAGCGTATCGTGGAGTCCACCGAACCTGTGTTTTCTTATATTCTCTCGGTACGCTCTGATGTTCTACTTGAGCATCTCTAAAACTATGAATAATACTTAGTTCACTATCATTCCATAGAGCATCAGTGCTGGGGAGAAAAAACCAGCTAAACTTATAATTTTCGCCAATTTCATTTGGTGAGAACGAACACGCTAAAGCGTGTAAAATAGTGGACTTCCCGTTTCCATTTGGGCCTAATATTGCAGTAACGGGAGACCCTTCAAAAGAGATTTCAAGGTCCTTTAAGTTTTTTAAGGACTTAACCTTCATCAAGTGCAAAACTTGTTGCGATACTGCCATATATTCCTTCTTATTCTTTCACAGTAAAATTAATGAGGGCGTTGACACTTGGCTTTTCGGCGTACCCAAGCGTCAGCGGAAGTGCATCCGACAACAGCCACTTTATCGTTGATAGTCACGCAAGACGTAGAAATTTTTTACCAATCCGTGGATGAATCATATGTCCATGAACGGAAATAGGTGGTGTATTTACATAATACAAAATTTTTATCGGAACCTTTCCGATGATGTAATACCAAGTAGCATAAACAACCTTCTTAGGGCACCCATATTGAATGACTTGTATAGGGCTGGTAGCTGCATAATTTTTATTATTTAATTTTATCTTGTTATCCACAGAAAAATATAGATCTGGGTGCGCTTTCCCTGAAAGAATACACTCTGCAAAGCCGGACAGGTCAAAGGGGACCTTGTCATCAATGATCTTACAACCAAAAGCCTTTACCAGATAAAGATGGCAGTAGAGAATCCCTTGTTTAAAATCGCATGAAAATATTTTTCCTGCATTTATAGTTTTACAGCTTCCTATAATGGACTGATTTTTCAAAAGATAGTCAGCTAACTCGCTCCAAGCCTCATCATATTTTTGAGTTTGAGTTGTGTTACAGTGATGACAGATTTTCGCTGAATACTTCGCAAAGTTACTCTTCACGCTTTGGAGAATCTTAACGGTACCATCCTGTTTTGTGTACAGTGGAGACTGCTGCGTAACTACCCCAAAAATCGAACGTAGATCAGATGCTTTAACACGATGCTCTCTGGTAGTGGCTTCTCTACCGCATATCCAGCAGATATTCATCTATTCCCCAAACTATAACGTTTTAATATTTATGTGCTATTTTCAGCGCATAAATCATTTGTTGGACTTGGTCGATGCCTAGTCTGAATTAATTGGCAGGTTTTATGCTATAGGAATTTGATTTTTTTGATACAGGCTCTGGGGTACAGAACAGTTTTGAGTCAATACATATCGAATAATGGGTAAGTTTTTCATTGAAATTCCTTTTCATTGTATTGTTCTATCATACATCTTTGTGCTTAGCTGATTCAATGAGGATTATATACTCAATTTAAGCCTCTGTTGGCTCTGCTCAGCGGCTTAGTCCAACAGTGTATTAAAGTATGTGCCTAAAAGGTAAAAACAAAACGAGCTTGCGCGTAAAGTAGAATTTGTGCTCACAGCACTAAAAATTAAAGACAACAAAATCAGTACATGACACAGAAAAATGTGCGTGCTGATTTTATCTTTCACGCTTTTGATTTTTAACATGCGAAGCATGTGTCTTTGGGGTTCAAAGGGGAGTTCCCCTTGCCCGAGCTTGTATCCGACCTTTTTGGAACAAAAAGTGGGATACAAGCGTACGAGTTTCGCTGTAGTCCCACTTTTAAAGTGGGCTGCTTTGGCTTCGCACTCACTGAGTGCGAAGCGGTTTAAATTGCATTCTTTAAGTGAACAGTTACGTGAAAAGTTTCATCAAATTAACGCGAAAAAAGGTGAAAATTCGATTTTTCAGCAAGATTTATTATCAATTTACGCCCGTAGGATTTGATAAGTGCTGCTGAGAAATAATGTCGTTGGTTCGTTTCATCATTTCTCAGACTGGTTATTGGCGCTGTGAGAGTAAGGATACTTTGATGTCGGCAGCGAAGCCTTTATCACGCAGAGAAGCTAACAACACCATACGGTGTGTTTTTATTACTAGCTACACTAGCTAGTTACAATTTGTGGCTCAGCTTTTATCTACAAAAGCCAGGTACATATGTCTCAGTCATCCGTTTTGGGTCTGAGAATATGATTTTTCAAATGCTAAAAAGCAAAAAAGCCATTGATTATCAATGGCTTTTTCACTTTAGAATGTGGCGGAGGGATAGCCTGCTTGTAATAAAGAGGAACCCAGGGTTTAAAGCCCTTTCTTTCGCCCAAATAAAAAGGCTCATCATTTCTGATGAGCCTTTTTATTTGAATGTGGCGGAGGGATAGGGATTTGAACCCAAGCAAACAGACACAAAATAAAATTAAAATTCATTATAATCAATAACTAATCGAAAAATCACATCTCAGATAGTGAACATTCGTAGTCGATATATGACATTTAAATATTTATCGAGTAGGTTGTCAATGTTTAACGCCTCAAGAAGAGGCGCGCATTAGCGCGTCCTTCTTGCTTGACTTGTGTACGCCCAGCATGGGCATGAACTAATGAGGTGGAAGTCCTCTGTAGGAAGATCACCGTTACTCTTTCTAAAAGAGAATAACATACTGTTATTAAACGTTAACTACTAGCGAATGGCAAGGGCTTAATCGCGAGGTTTGGTCTGGAGGAAGCCGCTAGCAAATTTGCGAGCTGATGAACAAGAACATCATATGAGGCGTAGGCTAGAGGTGAGTTGGCACAAGACGACGAAACCACGTGATCTAATGGCCACCGTAAATGATGCAGCAGTGCAAAGAAAGTTCATGTTCTTATCTGGGGAGATCTGCTTAACACGCGATCGGTCATTAACCAGTAAGGCTCTGGTTTATAAGTGCCTTGGCTTTTCAACTTCATCGACTGAAAAGAGCGAACCAGATGGAAACCGATAGCGCATGACGGGGTAACTTGGCATGTGATTAAGCAGAAGTCAGCAGACGGCATAGTAGCCCAACGCCCATCGTAATGGTTGGGATATGGTGAAGGCCTGAACATTTAGAAGAAGGAGGAGTCTTGTCAAACTTGTCGATACCCACTACGTCGCCAGACGATTACTATCAGCAGCGTATTGATATGCAACCGGCCTTCAACAACGATTTATTCCAACAACTGCTCGAACCTGAAAATCTACACCGAGCTTGGCGTCAAGTTAAAGCCAATAAAGGCGCTGCGGGAATCGATGGCATGACTATCGAAGCCTTCCCGCTCTGGATGCAACAAGGCGGCTGGCAACTGTGTAAATCTCAATTAGAGCGAGGTGAATACCAACCCTCAGCGGTCAGGCGCGTAGAGATCGACAAACCCGATGGCGGTAAACGCAAATTGGGGATCCCTAACGTCATTGACCGTGTGATACAGCAAGCCATTGCTCAAATACTCACGCCACTGTTTGACCCATTCTTCTCGACCAACAGCTTTGGCTTTAGGCCGAACAGAAATGCCAAACAAGCGGTACTGCAAGTAAGGGATATCATCAAACAAAAACGCAAATTTGCCGTCGATGTTGATCTGTCTAAGTTCTTTGACCGAGTTAATCATGATCTCTTGATGACTCAACTTAGAAGCAAGGTGCAGGATAAGCGTCTGTTGGCGCTTATTGGTAAATACCTTCGAGCTGGTGTGATGGTCAATGGCCAATTTGAAGCAAGCTTTGAAGGCGTGCCTCAAGGCGGCCCACTCTCGCCATTACTCTCTAACATTATGCTGGATAGTCTGGATAGTCTGGATAAAGAGCTGGAAAGCCGAGGGCATAAATTCGCCCGCTACGCGGACGACTTCATCATTTTGGTAAAGTCTATTCGAGCAGGAGAGCGGGTACTCAAGAGCATTACTCAATATCTGGCCACTAAGCTAAAACTGGCCGTTAATGAACAGAAAAGCCAAGTGGTTAAGGTCGGTCAAAGCAAGTTTCTTGGGTTTACATTTAACCGAGGAAAGATCCAGTGGCATGCTAAAACATTACGCATTTTCAAACAAAAGATGAGACGACTGACGAACCGAAATTGGGGAGTTAGTATGGGATATCAATTGTTTAAAGTGCGGCAGTACATGCAAGGCTGGATCAACTACTTTGGCATAGCCAATGCTTACCAAGGATGTGTCGATTTAGACCATTGGATCCGTCGTCGCATACGTATGTGCTACTGGCGTCAGTGGCGAAAACCACGGACTAAGGTGCAAAATTTACTTAAGCGTGGCGTCAGGATCCAAGCCGCTGTTGCTTGTGGTATCACAAGTAAAGGCCCTTGGCGTAGCTCTAAAACACCAGGGATACAGCAAGCACTGAGTAATGAGTATCTGAAGAAAGCAGGATTATATTCACTAAGAGATGGATGGATCGCAGTTCATTATCCTAACCAGAAAGTTTAGTTAGGGGTTCTAAATGAACCGCCCTGTGCGGAGCCGCATGCAGGGTGGTGTGGGGGCTGGAGGTTAGATACCTCCGGCTACCCGATTATATTTCAATTGTACTGCGCCATGAATGAATCAGAAAAACGCCTCCAAAGCGGCATTAGGTTTTCAAAATTCAGTTTGTCATCTAACAATTTAGCTTGACACTGCCAGTGATCTTTTAGGTGCACAGGCTTCTTTGGCGTTGGATATCGCCCGTCCCAAATGACATACTCTGACAAGACTCTAAGCATGTGTTTTTCATCTTTTGATATAGATATGCTTGCTGTATGGGCTAAGGCCACTAAATCATGAGTAGAGTTGAATTCTACATCCGCACCGACACATTGTGCTTTAAACACAAGTTCAAAAGACATACCCATGAGCATTTTATAAGTTGCCCAGCAATTAACCTCTAAATTCTTATTTTCTTGCATCGCCTTCCATAAGATACGAGCTGAAATTAAGAGATCGTGTGACTTATTATGCCAATATGCTGGAGTTTCCTGCCGAGTATCAAATTGAGCTTGATATGGATCCATACTTTAATTTCTCTTTAAAAGCTTGGTTCTGGCTTCGTTAAACTCCACTTCAGAGATGTGACCATCTTCTTTGAGCTTCGCCCACTTTGTTAGCTCATCAGCTACAGAGTATTGTTTTAATTTTTCTCCTTTAATTATGTCTACCTCTGACTGAATGCTCGAACTTTTCTCTGATTTAGGTTTTGTTGAAAAAATCCCATTAATCTCTACCCACTCTTTATGCTGGCTCAAAGGATTAAAGAATAGTTGGGATATAAACACCAAATACAGTATTGGAACCGAAGTTGCAAATAGGGATGCGTAAAACTCATCATCATATTTTTCCCACGAATACATATCTTCAGTGTACTCGGTAGTTATATGCAGAAAGCCAAAATATATGGCAAACCCACCACAGATTAACAATGCTAAAAATGTGTAACCCCTAAAAACCTTTACAGCCGTTTCAATATGATTGAAATCTTCATTTTTCTTCATCATGAAAATTCCAAAAATCAGGAATATTGCTGGTATTACACCAACACCAAAAAATATGGAAGGTAAAAAAAGCAGAATGAATATCACAATCTTGCTGTGATCACCGCTAGTCAATGGTTGATTTGTCACCAAACTCTCCTTTTGAAATATAACGCTTATTGAAGGGCAAATGAAAATTAAAGTCGCCCTTTAACTTATTGATTATTATCATCCTACATTTGCTATCTTATTGAAGTAAAGAAATTAATTGTGTCTAACAGACAAAAACAAACCGAGCTTGCACGTAAAGTAGAATTTTGGCTCAGTACACTAAAAATTAAAGCCAATAAAATCAGATGATTACGGTTTTTCTATTTTTAATACGATACAACTAAAGAACGATTTTAAATCGTTTTTTAGTTGTAAATCGATGAAATCCCATTATAACTGTACATAAAAACAGTACGTACCATATAAAAGTGTCCCAGCTGATTTTATCTTTCACGCTTTTGGCTTTTTCACATGCGCAGCATGTGGCTGTTGGGGTTAAGGGGTTCACCCCTTGCCCGTAGCTCCTATCCGATCTTTTTGGAACAAAAAGTGGGATAGGAGCGTACCGAGTTACGTTGTAGTCCCACTTAATAAGTGGGCTGCTTTGGCTTCGCACTCATTGAGTGCGAAACGGTTTAAATTGCATTCTTTAAGTGAACAGTTACGTGAAATGAGCGTGAAATTAACGCGAAAAAAGGTGAAAATTCGATTTCTCAGCAAGATTTATTATCGATTTACGCCCGTAGAATTTGATAAGTGCGGCTGAGAAATGATGCCGCTGATAGGCCCCATCATTTCTCAGGCTGATTATTGGTTCTGTGAGAGCAAATTTTGGCGTATAAAGTCACTCAGGATTTACTGACTGTTGTCATGATTAACGCTCTACGGTTGAACTTTTCAGCAAAAATCCTCTCATATAATCCCACTTCTTATACTGGTAGAAATAAATTCAATGTGTAACTGACTTTATCCACCACTGGTTTGAGTGTTTTCACATCATATTGCTTGCCGTATCGTCCATAGGTGATGTTGTGATAAACGTGTCCAACAAGCTGTGCCACCATCGACTCTTCTGTTTGCAGTTGTTTCAGTTCATCAATAAAGGTGTGACGGAATGAGTATGCTGTAGGTCGTTTACCTGCGATAAAGTGTAGTTGATCGAGTAATTTGCCAAATTCACGGCAGAACTTATGTGACCAAACGCCATCACTACTAGGTTGGTAATGAAATAACGGGCTGTTTGTTAAATGACTATTTTTTAACTGACAGCTTTTTGATGTTCGGTCAGTAATGGTTTGAACGAAATCAATAAAACCAAGCTCAATGAGTTTTTGATGTAGCGGAACAGTTCGTTTTGACTGAGTTGTCTTGAGTTGTTGGCTCGTGCCTTCATTGGTCACGTGAATGACGCTGATGCCATCGATTACGGTTATATCATTGCTGTGTAGCTGACAAGCCTCTGAAGGCCGTAAACCTTGATACAGCATCAATAGTGTTATCCATTTAAAGTCAGGATGCTTATCGATAAAGTCTTGTGATTGCAGTACGTGTTTTAGTTGCTCTGGTTGCCAGCGCTGACGCGCTAAATCATGCCCAGCTTGGTTACTTGGTTTTGATAGTTTCACTTCATCAAACGGGTTGGCGCTGGTGTAACGCATCAGTTTGCACCACTTAAAGAACTGCGACACCGCTGCTAGGTAGTCTTTGTTACTTTTGTGGCTTCTGCCCTCTTCAAGTAAACAATCCTTGTATTCCATCGCCTCAGCGCTGGTAATGTCGAATACATCATCTAGGTGAGTTCTTTCAATAAAGTGGCCTATACGTTGATTTAGCTGCTTTACCGTTAAGACTGAGACAGACTGCTTTTGTTTGGAGTTAATAAACTTAATTAGTGCATCCGTTAATGTGACGTTAGCGACTGAATTTGTTTGCTTTTTACTACCCGAACTTTTTGAAAACACCAAGTTTGTTGATGAGGGATAATTGTCATATGTCGCACTATTATGGGCTAATTGCGTTGGCCGAGTGGGAATAAACTGAATGATTTCCCGCACTGGCTTAGCCTTATCATCAAGCGTATCTGTTGCCCCAACAAAGCCTGCACGGGCATCATTAATCAATTGATTGACGTGTTCCTTAAACGCATCGGGCTGTGATTGTGGGGTTAAGTTGCTGATTAATGGTCGTAAGATACCCGCAACGACAAGGTTACGGCCTATCGCGATTGAGCGCTGTTTAGTGAGCAAGGATACTTTGATGTCGGCAGCGAAGCCTTTATCACGAAGATTAGCAGGCAATACCATGCGGGTGTAATAGGTACAATTTGTGGCTCGAAATAGGTACATATGTCTCAGTCATCCGTTTTGGGTCTGAGAATATGATTTTTCAAATGCTAGAAAGCAAAAAAGCCATTGATTATCAATGGCTTTTTCACTTTAGAATGTGGCGGAGGGATAGGGATTTGAACCCTAGAACGGGATAAACCGTTGCCGGTTTTCAAGACCGGTGCATTCGACCACTCTGCCATCCCTCCGAACGCGGCGAATAATATGACAACCTATTGATGCTGTAAAGTCCTAATTGAAAAAAATGCTCAACTGGCTACTTTAAGATCACTTTGGCTAATCTTCATGCTTTTTAAGGGCAATTCTGGCTGGATCTGGCATGGTGAATGATTCAAGCCAAGTGTTCCATGAAGAATAGCGGCTGGTGTAATACGCGCCAAATACCATGACTGAACAGATTAAAATGCCTAAACCGATTGCCTGCTCACCTGCCCCGGCAAATGCTGCCACAACACTTGATGCGCCAAACGCGACACTGATTTGAATAAAGTTCTGTAACCCAGCGGCTTTGGCAGCATCATCTTTAAATGTTTGTAAGGCGTTATTCACCACAATAGGATAAATCGCACCATTTGCAGCAGCCATAAATGCAAATACTATCAATAGTGGGTAGATGGTTGTCATTTCAAAAGCAATCGTCAAAATTGAAATTAACAGCGTTGTGGTAAAGAAAAGACCTAACTGCACTTTCAATGCCATTTGACTGCCAAAACGTTTAATCAGTATTTTACCGCCATAGCCCCCAACGATGAACATAATAGTTTGTGGAATAAAGCTTAAGCCAATCGCTGTTGCATCAAAGCCAAACTTATCCATCACCGCTGGCCACAGGGTTAAATAAGAAAAGAATGCCCCAGAACAGGCGGCAAATATCATCACATTTCCGACATAGAATGGATTTGCTAACATTTGCTTGAATGTCATCGCTTTATCTTTATCAGCTTTAATCGCCTCTGCGCTAGGTTTGTCGGCTTTGACAAAAATTTGAGTCATCAAAATCAGCAGCACACCGAGTAACGCTAAACAAACAAATATGCTCTGCCATCCCCAATATGATAAAAAGAAAGCTCCAATTAAGGGTGCTATAGCAGGAGATAAAGCGACTAATGGCATAATGTTTGACAGCACGTGCTGAGACTCTTCTGCATCATACTTTTCAATTACCAAGGCTTGCCAAATAACACTGGCACTACACACACCAATAGCTTGAATGAAACGGCCAATATTCATCATCACAATATTATCGCTAATAATGATAAGACCAGTTGCCATAACAAATAGCACTAAACCCAGTAGTAGCGAATTTCGCTTGCCCCATTTTTCAACAAGCTTGCCATAAAGTAATTGGCCAAAAGCTAAACCCGCTAAGAAGGTCGTTAGTGACATTGCCACATCAGCAGAAGATGCATCTAGTGAGCCTTCAATCGATTTAAAAGCAGGTAAATACATATCTGTGGCAATAAAACACAGCATACTGAGAATGGTCAAATAGAGAAAAAAGCCAGCTTTCTCAATAACACCAGGGGATTTTTGTTGTTTACTCATACCTAATACTCAAATTATTTTTCATTAGACATAGTTTAATTATTAGAAATTAATCTGTGAAACGTTTATATTTGAACACAGCCATCAAAAAATATCACAGCAAAGGTTACCCTATGCTTTCAGAGCAAACGTTACATATGATTGATATCGTCGCCCGATTAGGCAGTTTTACTGCGGCGGCGAATGAATTACATAAAGTGCCATCTGCGGTGAGTTACGCGGTCAAGCAAGTAGAAACTGATATTGGTGTGGTGTTATTTGAGCGTCACCATAGATCGGTAACCTTAACTCAACCCGGTGAGCATTTTTTAAAACATGCTCGCGAGTTACTCAGGCAAATGGGTGAGCTGAAACGTGAAACTCAACGGGTGGCAAATGGCTGGCAACCCACTTTATCTATTGCGTTAGACAATATTGTCCGAGGCCGACAAAATCAGTTGCTTAATTGCAGACTTTTATCGCCATTTTGATGATGTAGAGTTAATTATTCAAATTGAAGTATTTAATGGTGTGTGGGAGTCTTTGGCCAGTGGTCGCAGTATGGTAGCCATTGGTGCTACCACAGCAATACCTGTGGGTGGTGTATATCAATATCGAGATATGAAAGATATTGAGTGGGCATTTCTGGTCAGTAAAAACCATCCACTAGCCGCAATTGATAGGCCGCTTGAAGACGATGAGCTTAGGCAATACCCAGCAATTTGTTTAGAAGACACCTCAAGAGAAATCCCTAAACGCACCACTTGGCTTTTAGACAATCAACGCCGTTTGGTGGTGCCAGATTGGATAAGAGCAATTAATTGTTTTCGCTCAGGTTTAGGCGTGGGTTATATGCCGATCCACCTAGCGCAGCCCTTTATTAGCGGTGGCATGCTAATAGAGAAGCAATTAAAAAACCCTAAACCTTCTAGCCCTTGTTGTTTAGCGTGGGATCAAGACCGTATGTCTCCGGCACTACAATGGGTACTAGATTATTTAGGTGACACTGAAAAATTACACAATGAATGGCTAGCTTAAGTGATTAAACTTATTGTATTAGCCTTATGTTTTACATTTTTGGCTTGGTTAAGCATAGTTTGACTTATATTTGGTATTGATTTTTTGAGGCTAACAAGTTGAATCTTCAGCTTTCGCCCTTATATCTATTATTATCAATACCCATAACGTTAAGCAGAATAATGTTAGCGTAAAGCTAACTAGAGCAATCATTTTTAATATTGGTTTAAGCTAGCTTGATAACAATGGCATTATATTTAAATTTTAGGGTTTAAATTACTGATTAACCCTTATTTATGATGCTATATCACTGTGTTTACTTTAAGCTGAGTCATCTAAATTTAACCAATTAATCAACTTTGTTGCGTGTGGTTGTTTATTGTTCAAAATACGCATTTTACTGTCTTGGAGACTATTATGAATCAACAAACTTTGTCGGGCCATCAAGCTACGACGGTGGAAACAAACAAACTCATTAAAAATACTTATATGCTGTTGTCGATGACTCTGGCATTTGCCGCGGTAATGGCTGGTGTGGCAATGGCGTTAAATATTGGTCCATTTATGTCTATCGGTTTGTCATTAGGCAGTATCGTAGTGATGATAGTGACCTTGAAAAAAGCCGATAACGCATCTGGTTTAGCGTGGATATTTGCTTTCACCGGTATGCAAGGTGCATCACTGGGTTACATTTTGAACCACTATGTTGGCTTAGCCAATGGCCCTGAATTAATCATGCAAGCCTTTGGTTTAACCTCAATTATATTTGTGTCGCTATCAGCTTACGCCATCACCACCAAAAAAGACTTCAGCTTTATGGGTGGTTTCCTGTTTGCGGGTTTATTAGTGGTTATCGGTGCATCACTGATTAATATGTTTGTGGGTAACGGCGTGGCATTTGTCGCTATTCAAGCTGCTGTAGCAATGTTGATGGTCGGGTTAATCCTTTATGATACAAGTCGTATCGTAAATGGTGGCGAAACCAATTATATTCGCGCAACCATTTCGTTATTCTTAAACTTCATCAACTTATTCATGGCGCTATTGCACTTATTAGGCATAAGCAACGACGATTAATCGTCATTGACAGTAATTTACGATAAAATGGCCCTAAATTAGGGCCATTTTTTTTATAATGAATAAATTTATTGTACAAGTTAACGGACCAGCCTACGGTTCTACCGCCAGCTTTAGAGCGCTTAAGTTCTGCCAAGCTGTGGTTTCTTCTGGTCATCAAGTTGTAAAAGTCTTTTTTTATCAAGACGGTGTATACAATAGCAATGCCCTTAACTGCCCTGCTTCTGATGAAGTTAACCTACAGCAAATGTGGTTAAGCTTTTCGCAAGATAACCATACTGCCATAATAAATTGTGTGTCCGCTGCACTGCGCCGTGGAGTCTTGTCTGAACAAGATGCGCTTGAAAATGGTAAAGCGCATTGGAACAGTAACGATACTTTTGTGATGGGTGGCTTAGGTGAGCTTGTTAGCGGCATCGAACATGCCGATCGCTTAGTGTGCTTTTAAGGACTGACCACAACATGAAACAGATTTGCATTGTATTTCGTCACGCGCCCTATGGCACAACTTATACCCGCGAAGGAATAGATTTTTCGTTACTCAGCGCCAGCTTTGAGCAACTGGTGTCGTTGATTTTTTGCGATGAAGCTGTGCTGCATTTATTGCCTGATCAACAAGCTGAATTGGCGGGTAGCAAAGACTACGTGTCGGTTTTTAAAGCGTTTTATTTATATGAAATTGAAACAGTAATGGCCTGTGAGCAGTCCCTTAATGCAATGGGGTTAACTGTGGCAGAATTAGCGATAGATGTGCAATCAGCAAGCGTTGAAGCCATTAGCGCCCAACTAGCACTGGCCGATGAGGTATTAGTATTTTGATTTTACATCACATTCAAACATCATCGACTAGTGATAACGCCTTAAGCCTGTGCTTAAGATACATAGCGGTTAACGACAGTATTATGCTGGCGGCTGATGCGGTAAACGCCCTACTCAAGCCGCAATTGTTATCGGCGATGCAAGCTTATAACGTTTATGTGTTAAACGATGACATTCAAGCCCGCGGCTTAACAGCAAAAATAGCCAAGCTGCAATATCCTAATATTCACCAGATTGATTACAATGAGTTCGTTAATCAAACATTGCGCCACACTAAGGTCATCACATGGTAGAGAAGTCATTTGAATTTATGTTTGAGTTTAACGGCAAAGCAATTGAAACAGACAAGCAAGGCTATCTTAAAAACGTGGATGATTGGCAGCTTGATATGGCGCCGATTTTAGCGGCTACTGAAAACATTGAGTTGTCTGAAGCACATTGGGAAGTGATTCATTTTGTGCGCAACTTCTATTTAGAATACAAAACCAGCCCAGCCATTCGGGTATTAGTTAAAGCCATTGGCCAAAGCCTAGGTGCGGATAAAGGCAACTCTAAGTACCTTTATACCCTATTTCCTGTTGGCCAGGCTAAACAAGCAACAAAAATAGCGGGATTGCCCAAACCCGCTAAATGTCTTTAATGGGGCTTTAGTTTAGGCAGTTTCAATTTAGACAGCACTGGCTTCTGCAATCGAACCGTTTAAAATAAGTGCCTTTAATGCTAAAGGCACTTTTTTTATCTGCCGGCTAATGCCGCTGCGGGAGCAATTTTAGTGGCTTTCCATGCGGGATAAATCGTGGCTAGCAAACTCATGACTAATCCAATAAAGATCACAAAAAGTACGTCATGGGTTTGTAATTGTGATGGCAAAAAGTCGATAAAGTAAATGTCTGAGTCCAATAACTGAATCCCTAACATAGATTCAAATCCCTTCGCTATCGCACTTAAATTAACCGCAATCAACATCCCTAAAACACCGCCTATCGCACAACCTAATAAGCCGTTTAGTCCGCCTTGCATGATAAAAATGGCCATAATGGCTGAGCGCTTTAATCCCATGGTCATTAAAATCGCAATTTCAGATGCTTTGTCGCGAACAGTCATCACTAACGTCGACACAATATTAAAACAAGCAACGGCGATAACTAACGCCAACACTAAATACATCACCATTCTAACCAATTGAATATCTTGATAAAGGTGACCCTGAGTTCGTGTCCAGTCATTAAGGTATAGGTATTGTTCCTGCGCATAGCCTAAATCACGGGTAATGCTAGGGGCGCTAAATACATTATCGACTTGTAATCTAACGCCGCTAACGCCATCACCCATACTCAGTAGATCGCTTAAGTATTTCAAAGGCACATAGGCTTGCGAGGCTTCAATTTCACCGCCTAAGTCATACACGCCACTGACCACGAATCTATGGCTTTTAGCCGCACTTAAGCGGTTGTTATTAGCAGCGGGCGTGTACATTGCCAATGTGTCGCCAACCTTTAATTGCAGTTTATTCAATAAGCTGCGACCCAGCACAATATGATTATCTGAACCTTGTAAAGACTGCCAGGCATTGGCATCCATATATTGGGCAATGCTTGATACTTGCTGTTCATATTCTACATCAATACCGTTAACCACTATCCCCTGAAAACCACCAGGCTTTTGCACGAGTCCCTGCAAGCGCACAAAGGGCGCAACACCGGTAATTTGCGGTATGTTTTTAGCGGTTTCAGCTATGGCTAACCAATCTTGAATAGGCTCATTCACACCAACCAACTCGCCGTGTGATATGACCCCCAGCAAGCGGGTTTGTAGCTCTTTTTCAAAGCCGTTCATGGCTGACAATACGATAATTAATACCGCCACGCCCAAGGCGATACCTGCGGTAGAGGCAAATGAAATAAAACCGATAAAGCCGTTATTCTGCCGGGCGCGATAAAAGCGCCAACCAATTAAAAAGGGTAACCATTTACTCATGGTCACTTCCTACTGGCGGGTTGTTAGTAGCAACTTGTAACACGCCATCTTTCATGGTTAATTGGCGATCCATTTTAGCGGCTAGCTTATGGTCGTGCGTTACCACTACAAAAGCCGTACCAAATTGTTGGGCTAACTCACGAATTAATTGATATACGGTTTCGCCACTGCTGGCGTCTAAGTTGCCGGTTGGTTCGTCGGCTAACACTAATTTAGGTTGATTAATTAACGCACGGGCAATCGCCACACGTTGACGTTCGCCACCGGATAACTGCGCCGGAATATGCTCCAATCTATGACCTAAACCAACCCGTTCTAATAACACTTTGGCATTAGCTAACGACTGTTGTTTATCTTTACCTTGAATAAAAGCTGGCATAGCAACGTTTTCAATCGCACTAAATTCAGGTAATAAATGATGAAACTGATAAATAAAGCCTAAATCTTGGTTGCGAAGGCTTGCTTGTCTTGCCGATGACAATTGATAGATATCTTCACCATCTAACATCACCTTGCCGTCGCTTGGGGTGTCTAAAGTGCCCATAATATGCAGTAAGGTACTTTTACCCGATCCTGAACTACCCACTATGGCTAACTGCTCACCTTTGTAAACCTCAAGATTAACATCAGTAAGTACTTGGGTGGTCACTTCGCCATCATGATAATGTTTACTGACATGGCTAATGGTTAATAAAACCTGTTTATTCTGGGTCATTATTCGTATCTCAATGCGGTAGCGGGTTGAACCTGTGCGGCGCGTAACGCTGGGTAAATTGTAGCAACTAGGGTTATCAACAAGGTGCCAACAATAATCACACTCAACTGAATGAACGATAATTGCACCGGCAATGTTTGACCAGCGCCTAGAATAGAAACGCCCAAGGTGGTTAAAATATCATTCAAGTTTAGGGTTAAAATAACGCCAATAAGGGTACCTAATCCTAAGCCTAACAAGGCATTTAACGAGCCTTGCACAATAAAGATGTTCATTACTGCGCTTGTGGTTAATCCCTGGGTTTTAAGCACCGCCACATCTGTAGTTTTATCAACTACCATCATGACCAATGCTGACACAATATTAAACGCCGCTACCGCCACAATAAGGCTGAGCATTAACGACATCATGTTTTTTTCCATTTTTACCGCGGCAAATAAATGACCAAAATCAGCTCGCCAGTCACGGCTAGTTGTATCAACACCTTGCTGTTGTAAAAGCTCGATTGCTAATGGTGCAATATTAGCAACATTGAATGGGTCGGTTAAATACAGTCGCAGCTCAGAGATAACATGAGGGTCTTGACGCATTAAACGACGGGCGTCTTGATAATGCACATAGGCAACAGAAGCATCAACCTGAGCGCCCATTTCAAATACCCCTGCCACGGTAAACTTACGCTGACTAGGCACTGGGCCAAGTGGTGAATACACCACACCATCACCACTTAGAATGCGGATTTGATCGCCAGTTTTTACCGCTAAGTTTCTGGCTAATTCGCTACCTAATACAATGGCGTAGCTGCCTGATTCTAGTGCATCAAACGCGCTTGAATAGGTATGAGAGATAATGCTCGATAAACCTTGTTCAAGTTCAGGATAAACCCCTAATACTTGCGCAGCGGCAATATTAGCACTGGATTGCAGCATACCTTGGGTTGTGGCACTGGGCACGACGCCAACAATGTCATTTTGCAGTTGTTTATGGTGTTGTAAAAAAGTCGCCTGAGCCTGCCAATCATCAAATCCTGTTTGATGAACTAAGGTTAATTGCGGCACAGCACCTAAAATACGGTTTTTAAGTTGCCCTTCTAGACCGTTCATCACCGAGCTGACCACAATTAACGCGGCCACACCGAGAAAAATACCGGATACAGCAAACAATGTGATAAATGACGCAAACGCATTGGCTTTTCGTGCTCGCCAATATCGAAACCCCATAAAAAAAGAAAATCCAAAATTCATATAAAATTTGTCATCCAATGCTCATATTCGAGCGTATATTGGTTATCGCTGAGTCAAAATTGACGCTAAAACCATTACAAAAAGCTTATGACTTGCTAAACCATCAAGTTGGGCATGATAATAGGGGTATTAGATTGATAAATAAAGAGGCAAACCTTGATAAACGATAGCAATTCTTATTTTAGCGTGCCTCACCAATTTAATGTTTATCTTACGCCCTGGGATAACCAGCGTCCGATCCCTGATGACACTCAACTCAGACAAATGCAATCCACTGGGCTTAAACTATTGTCAGAGGTTAAGGCACTCGAAGCAAACTGCTTATTGCAGTTACGCCAGTTAGACAGTGCGACGCAGTCTATTGTTGAATTTTTAAAGTTACAATCCCGTAAAGTCGATTTAGTATTACAGCATGTACTAGAAAAAGAAGCTCAATCTGGAGTGAAATATCAAGGGCATCAGTTTGGTGGCAGTGGCTTTAGTCTTTTTTCAGATAAACAAATGGATGTTGGCAGTATTTTTAGTTGCCATATTTATCTTCATGCCGAAGTTGTTGCAGTATTGTGTATTGGTGAAGTGACCGGATCATACTCAGTCGACACGGAAGAAGCCATTCAGGTTAGTCGCTCAACGACTATTGAACAGGCATTATGGCAAACTGACCTCGCCTTTATTCAAATTTTAGATGAAGATGTTGAGCAGCTAGTCAAAGCCAGTTTAACTGTGCAACAAAAAATGCTTAAACTGCGCAAACAGCAGCGTAAAGACAATCTGTAAGTTCTCTTAATACAAGTTAATCAATTAAATGAAACAATTTAGTGTAATCGCTCCGCCAAGTGTTAAAAAAGGCCAACAACAGCAAATTTTAACCACCCTAGGCGGCGTCTCCAAAGCGCTCACTGTCGCAAATTTAATTACCCAGCATTCAGGCACCAGTCTGATTGTGACCCACGACACCCCAAGTGCACTGACTTTAGAAGCCGAACTGAGCTACCTTTTGGTCAATGCTGGGGTCAATGTGTGTTTGTTTCCTGACAGAGAAACCCTGCCCTACGACAGCTTTTCACCGCATCAGGACTTAATCTCACAGCGCCTAGAGTCTCTGGCACAAATCAGCCAAAGTAATCATAACGTGGTGATTGTGCCAGTGAACACCTTGATGGTGCGATTGCCGCCAAAATCATTTTTAACCGCCAACGTGATGATTTTGAAAAAAGGCGACATCTATAGCCTTGATCAAGTGCGTCAGCACCTGACTGATACCGGCTATCATATTGTTGACCAGGTATATGAACACGGTGAGTTTGCCATTCGTGGCTCAATTATTGATATATTCCCTACCGGCTCTAAACAGCCACTGCGAATAGAACTGTTTGACGATGAAGTGGAAACCATCCGCTTTTTTGATGTCGATACCCAGCGCTCTGGCATGGCACTTGAACAAATTAGAATGCTGCCAGCAAAAGAGTTTCCAACAGATAGCGCTGCAATTGAAGGGTTTAGACAGCGTTACCGTCGTCGCTTTGAGGTTATCTCTAAAGAAGCTGAATCCGTTTATCAATCGGTGAGTCGTAATATCATGCCGGCGGGTATTGAAAATTATTTGCCATTGTTTTTTGATGAATCATCCAGCTTATTTGATTACCTGCCAGAACAAAGCCAACTGATCACCTTAGGTGACATTGATAAAGCCTGCGAACATCATTTACAAGAAGTGCACAGCCGTTATGAAGACCGCCGAGTCGACCCATTAAGGCCTTTATTAGAGCCTAAAGAGCTTTATTTACTCAGCGACCAACTGTTTGCCGCATTTAAACCTATGCCGCGCAGCCAAATCATTAATGCGGTGTTTGATGAACAAGGTCACATTAATCCTGACTCGCAGCCCAAAAGTGCTTTGCTGGTCAAAGCCAGCACCATTAGTGATATCAATGCCAATCACAAATTAAAACAGCCTTTATTAGCCTTACAGGAATACAGCCAACAACATCCACAGATGTTGTTTGTGGCTGAATCTGAAGGTCGACGCGAAGCGTTACTTGAGTTACTGGCAAAAGTAGGCATTAAACCCAAACTGTTTAAGCATATTGATGACTATGTCACCGCCAAAGAGTTTATCGGTTTAGTCGTATCGCCACTGTCACGCGGCTGTGAGTTAGAGCTAGGCTCTAAAGGTAAAGTCAGCATTATTTGTGAAACCGAATTATTCGGTCACCGTATTTCACAGCAACGTCGCCGTGAAAAACAAAAGCAAGTCAGTACTGATGTACTGGTTAAAAACTTAGCTGAACTTAAAGTCGGCCAACCTATTGTGCATTTAGAGCATGGTGTCGCGCTTTATCAAGGGTTAGAAACCTTAGACACCGGCGGTTTAGTTGCTGAGTATTTAAAGCTTGAGTACGCTGGCGGCGATAAGCTTTATGTGCCTGTGTCGTCACTGCATTTAATCAGTCGCTTTAGTGCGGGGAATGAAGAAAATACCCAACTTAATAAATTAGGTAATGAAACCTGGGCTAAAGCCAAGAAAAAAGCTATTGAACGTATTCGTGATGTCGCCGCTGAATTACTGGATGTTTATGCCCGCCGTCAAGCTCGACCGGGTGAAGCATTGGCACTTGATGAAGAAGAATACGCTGTATTTTCTCAAGGTTTCCCCTATGAAGAAACCGTTGACCAAGAAAGTGCTATTCATGCGGTATTAGCCGACTTACAAGCGCCAATGGCAATGGACCGGTTAGTGTGCGGTGATGTGGGCTTTGGTAAAACGGAAGTGGCCATGCGCGCAGCCTTTGTTGCCGTCAATGCCGGTAAACAAGTCATAGTACTGGTTCCTACAACATTATTAGCACAGCAACATTATGAAAACTTTACCGATCGCTTTGCTGATTGGCCATTTGTGATTGAAGTCATGTCACGCTTTAGAACCACTAAAGAGCAAAATCAAGTGGTGCAATCGTTAAGTGATGGCAAAGTCGATATTGTCATTGGTACCCATAAATTACTCTCGGCAGAGATTAAATTTGATAACCTTGGCTTACTGATTATTGATGAAGAACATCGTTTTGGCGTGCGTCAAAAAGAAAAGATTAAAGCCTTACGTGCCAATATCGATATTCTTACCTTAACCGCCACCCCTATTCCACGCACCCTGAATATGGCCATGTCGGGTATGCGAGACTTATCAATTATTGCCACGCCACCAGCTAAACGTTTAGCGGTTAAAACCTTTGTACGCGAGTACGATATTGCCACGGTGCGAGAAGCTATTTTGCGGGAGATTTTACGCGGTGGCCAAGTGTACTATTTACATAACAACGTTGAAACCATTGAAAAAGCAGCCCAAGATATTCGCGATCTGTTACCAGAAGCGCGCGTTGTGACCGCCCACGGGCAAATGCGCGAGCGTGATTTAGAAAAAGTGATGGCTGATTTTTATCACCAACGTTTTAACGTCCTTGTGTGTACCACCATTATCGAAACCGGTATTGACGTACCTAGTGCCAATACCATTTTGATCCACAGGGCTGACATGTTTGGTTTAGCACAGTTACACCAACTACGTGGTCGAGTAGGACGTTCACATCATCAAGCCTATGCCTATATGATGACACCGCATCCAAAACGTATGACCTCAGATGCGCGTAAACGACTAGAAGCCATTGATGCATTAGAAGATTTAGGCGCAGGCTTTTTACTGGCCACCCAAGATTTGGAAATTCGCGGCGCGGGTGAATTGCTTGGTGATGAGCAAAGCGGACATATCAGTAAAATTGGTTTTAGCTTGTATATGGAAATGCTCGAATCTGCCGTCAAAGCGCTTAAAGAAGGTAAAGAGCCGTCTTTAGCCTATATGATGAATGCGATTTGTGACATTGATTTACGTATTCCGGCATTATTACCCGAAGATTATGTTGGTGACGTCAATATGCGTTTATCGTTATACAAACGTATTGCCAATTGTGACTCTGAAACCATGATTGATGAGCTTAAAGTCGAGTTTATTGACCGTTTTGGTATGCTGCCGGATCCGACCCGTAATTTAATGGATATCACCTTATATAAACACCAAGCAACTGAGCTAGGATTACAGCGTATTGAGATGCACTCAAAAGGTGGCAGTTTAGAATTTGGTGCAGAACATAGAGTCGATCCGATGTTTATCATCGGTTTATTGCAAAAGCAGCCACAAATCTATCGAATGGACGGGCCAAATAAGTTAAAGTTCACCATTCCAGCTGAAACCAGTAAAGACAGGCTCGAGTTATTGAAAACTTTACTTGAACAGCTCGCTAAACATCAAACTGGAGAGCAGTAGTGCTTTTGAATATAACAGTGCTTTTTAAAATAAATGTGCTTCGCAAAATGTCAGCGTTACCCCGTATCGCGATAACAATGGCAACGCTTAGTTCGTTAACGTTTTCAACTCAAGCGCAAGCCGAATCCTGGTTTGAGGTTGAGGTATTTGTTTTTGAACGTGAAAGTTCATCATTAGAGCAATGGACAAATGCCGTAGCACCGCAAATTAATGAACGCGCGGTCGATTTCATCACCCCATTAATCAGCACAGATATTACCGGTGTAGCCGCGGGACTCAGTGGTTGCAGTGCTAATGATTGGTCTAGCGAGATCACCCCAGACTGTAACGACCCGCTAAGCAGCAGTACTGTGCGCAGCCATCCAAGCCAAGTGCCGTTTACTATTGCCGCACCGCGTGAACCGCAAGCCTATTTAGGTGCAGGTCCAATACTGCTTGCTGACAGCCAAAGCAAATTTAAAGATATTATCCGTACTGTTAGCCGTGAACGTAATGTCAAACCTGTTGTGCACTTAACCTGGCAGCAAAATATGGAGTCACAGCGTAGATCAAAACCGGTAAGGATATTTGGTGGTAAAGACTTTTCAAAACAATTTGATTATCACGGTCAGCAAGTCAGTGGACAATCTCAAACAGAAGCGTCGTATCAACTGTCAACGAATGACTTTTCGACCCTGGGCAATATGGCGACAACCCAACATAAAAAACCAGTATGGGAACTCGATGGCACCATCAATATTTATTTGAGTCATTATTTATATATTGAAAGTAATTTAGCCTTGCGTAAACCGATTCAGAAGTTAGTCGAGTCTAACCGTAGCGAGTTCAATCAATTTAATGCGGTCAATAATAAAGTAGAAAAGACCATGAAGCCGTTTTTACAAGTGATTCCATTAGCGCAAAACCGTCGGGTGCGCAGTGGCGAAATTCACTACTTTGACCATCCTAGAATGGGCATGGTAATGCAAATTCGCAGAATGGCGCAGCCAACCTCGGTAAAGCCAATTGATTTAGGTGCGCCTAGCTATCAAGGTCAACCTCATTCTCAAAGTCAATCTGGTGTAGTTCAACCCTATGGTCAGTAATCGCTAAGTGAGTAGTCTGTAGATGAATAATATCTAGGACAAGAACAATTAGATCAAGTATCTAATCTATTCGAATAAGCACTATTGTTTATATCTAAGTGTATAGCGACTGAGTATATAGAGCACTGAACGTGGATACGTTCGGTGCTTTCTTTTATCTGGAAGAATAACGTGTTTGATATCGGCTCGCATTTGCTTCAGTTTGTTCACTCGGTGCAACACAAGACCAAGTGTTATCTTCAGACTGAAGTGCGATATCCATCGAACTACACACTTCTTTGATAGACTAATAACGTATTATCCCCCATCCAAAACACTAACATAAAAAAATCCCCACCAGAGTACTGGTAGGGATTATTTTTCATCTGCAAGATAGGTCAAGAGCACTTAAACGATCGGCATTACAACTCAAGTTGAAGCTTTTTTATATTTGGTGCATCACTGTTTTATATAGCAACACTACAGTGGCTTAACCGCACCAAAGAAACCTACAGTTAAAATAATCACCCAATAGCAATACGCTAAACGACGACCAAATTGGATACTGCGCTCTAGTTGGTCTTCCACTTCTTGGCTGTCACCTTCTAGTGCTAATTTGCGGAAGAGTTCAGTCCACTCACGCATGATAAAACGCAACAATAAGCCAATAACAAGTGCTACTGAGAATAACAATATTTTAATCGAAAACCATTTCTGGCCATCTGCTGCATTAAACGGCCCTTCGCCCATTAATGACGCAATAGACGCAATGGCTAAAGCAGGTATAACAAAGTAACGAATAGACTCATCAGCTTTGGTTAATTTCAAACCTGTATCTGACTCACGGTAGATAAATGCTGACCAACAAAGCGTTATCCATAGGAAGAAGAATATCCACATCCCCATTAGCCATATACCACCCAAAGGCTGTACACCCCACAAGTTCCCCATATGGAAACCTAATGGGAAAAGCATTAAAATACCCGTGCGAGCCAAAATATCTATTCGATATGCGGTTTCCATATGCCGCTTACGTTCGCTCATTGCCAACTTACGGTTAATTACATTATATGATGTTTGGAATACTCCCCACTCACCACCTAGCCAGTACACCATAGCTACAATGTGTAGCCAACGTAGTATTGGTAATTCATACGTTACAAGAAAATCCATGATTAGGCCTTATTTAGATAATTTCCGTAACAGGATAAGCAGCGGTTATTGGTTGATCATTGACAGAAGTCAAAAGTGGCTTTTGGCAAACAGCAGAAACTGGGACCATTGATAAAAAGCAATTGCTTGGTAGATTGATTAGGGCCTGTTGATCTTTAAAGGTTATTTTTGCTGTAAATGGTTTTGCTTAGATGACTAGGCATCATTCCATGCTATTGGGTAATACGGCTGTTTAATTGACATTAATGCTTCTTGAGCCAAATAGCTTGTATCTAGGTGTTATTGATTATCGTCAATGATAAATTATTACTGCTGCGTAAACTGGTTTTTCTGGTTTATTACAACTGCATCTGAGGGTTTTATGTTGTCACGCGGCCATATCGAATTTATTCAATCACAACAGTTGCCATGGCATGTTATAGGCGGCGGTTTAGCACGCCCTAATGTAGATTACAAAATGCTAAGCCGAGATCCAGCTAACGGAGCATGCTCGATTTTAATGCGATATCCGGCCGGTTGGTCACGCAGTGGCGCTGAACACATTACCGCTGATGAAGAGTTTTACGTACTACACGGCTCCATTGAAATGGATGATCATGTGTACTATGAAGACTGCTATGCTTTTCTACCCGCGGGCTGGACACGGCATAAAATCAGCTCCAAAGATGGCTGCGTAATACTCGCATTTTATAACCGCGAGCCCAATCTTATAGATGCCGCTGGCGACGGTTCAGCCGAATTATCCCATAGAGCAATTCAGCATTTAGATGTTGCAGCCATGCCTTGGGACTTATCGCTTAACGATCCAAATCTTAAACACTTAGGTATTTCGCGAAAAAATTTACGTACCGATCCCGATACTGGAGAGCGTACCTTTTTATCCCTGATTTTTCCTCAAGCAACGCCTACTAATAACAAAGGCCCTCAAGAGAAACATCCTGTGGTAGAAGAGGCGTACGTCATATCTGGTTCGTTAACGGGGCCTCATGGCACTATGTATCCTGGAGCCTATTTTTGGCGCCCGCCACAAATAGCACATGGGCCGTTTGGATCACGCTGGGGTGGTGTATCGCTAATGCGTTTCGTCGGCGGCGAGCATGTCAATATATGGACTAAAGAAGAAGCACCTTTTTCATACAACACGCCATACCAGCCTATCCTACCTGACTATTTACGTGAATTTGAAAATAAGCCTTGGGTTCCGCCAGCAGAATATTAAACAAACCAAACGGACAAATGCAACAAAGCGAGCCTTAATAGCTCGCTTTAATATTGACCGTCCTAAATAAGGTTGACACTTGCCAACATCAATTTTGCAAAGTGCAATGAATACAACCGCGCAATAACTGCCTCTGTTTAAAAACGTCAGTCATCGAATGACGCTTAGTTTACTCATGCTTACACACGATAATAAGCTAATTCTGTCTATGCTTTGTGCAATCTTACGATATTTTGTACAAGACTTTTGGTCGCAAACTTCAGCAATTTGATATTCATAGGTAAGGCTAATAGTTGACATTTATCATGCGCTTCTAAAGTAATGAATGAGTAGTATAGGTCAACGTATTAGTTAATTTAGTGGCGGGTTAAATTGCGATGTATCAATACCGCTGCACTTCAAAGAGAAAAAATATGACACAAAGACAATTAGGGCCCGTTGTAGGGGCGACATTATTATGCCAAAACATTGATAAAGTGAGTCAGGCTTATCAAAACGGCCTTGGTTACTCTTTGGTAAGTGAAGGCGTGTTAGACGAGGCGCAAATACAATGCTGGAATACGCCTAAGCTGCGCCAGAACAAAACGCAAGTATTGGCATCATCTGATGGTCAAGCTTGGCTTCGGCTGGTAGAAGACAAAAACAGTCATAGCCATTTACCGCTTAAAACACACGGCTGGATGTCTCTTGAGACCAACGTTGCCGATGTGGATGTGATTCGAAATGAAATTGATACAAAGGCATTCACCATTATTGGCGAACCGGCTTATTTGCAAGTAAGCGATGCCATTAAAGCCATGCAAGTGGTAGGCCCTGCCAACGAAGTGACTTATTTAACCCATATTGAGCGCCCAGTGCCGCCCTTTGAATTACCTATGACTAGCGCGAGAACCTCGGGACTGTTTATTCCTGTATTGTGTACGCCTAGCCGAGACGATAGTTTGGCTTTTTACCAGTCTATTAATAAGGCTCAAGCAGGTTTGAAGTTTGATACAAAAATTACCATTTTAAATAGCGCGTGGAACAAAGACATTGAGCATCAATACCAAGTGGCTACGTTGCAGTTAGATGGCAAGTGTTTATTTGAAATAGATCAAGTGCCGCAGGCGCAACCTATTATTAATAATGAAGGATCGTTACCCTCGGGAATTGCGATGGTGACCTGTATTGTTAAAAATATAGACGAGATAGCAGCGCAGTTTAATGTAACGATTACCCAAACCAATAATGCTTATTATCCGGGCAGTAAAATCATTATGTTAAAAGGCGCAGCAGGCGAATTAATAGAGTTAGTGGGCGCATAAATTAACGCGTCCTTTGCGTCCAATTTAACTCACTTTAACCAGCGCTTTGCCCATATTAGCACCCTGCATTAAGCGGCAAAATGCTTCGGGTGCAGCCGCTATGCCTATTGCAATATCTTCGCGAGTCTTTACGCTACCGTTATTGACTAATGGCAAGCAGGCATCAATAAACTCTTGTCTGCGATATTCAAAGTCATATACCACTAAGCCGTATACCGTGGCGCGCGAGCGTATCCACAGTCCGAGGGGACGGCCCCCCTATTCTTTCTTTTTGATTATATTCAGCCATTAGGCCACACAGTATTACCCGTGCGCCTATGGCAAGCCTTGCCGATACCGTGTTTAGTATTTCACCACCAACCAAATCAAAATAAATATCGACGCCTTTAGGGCATAACTCATCTAGGCGGTTGGCTATATCTTCGGTGCGCCGATTAATACATTCATCATAGCCAAGTTGTTGTTTTGCATAGGCACATTTTTCGTCACTGCCAGCAATGCCAATCACTTTGCAGCCAAAGCTTTTTGCCAACTGCCCAGCCGTTGAACCTACCGCGCCGGTTGCTGCGGGGATCACCACAACATCACCAGCTTTGGGCTTAGCTTGCCAAACAAGACCAGCGTAAGCCGTAAGTCCAGGCATACCTAACACAGAAAGTGCGTACGATGATGGCGTTATTTTGTCACATACCTTAGTCAGTTCCTTTGCACTGTGTACCGAATATTCTTGCCACCCTCCCATACACCTTACTTTGTCACCGACTTTATAGTGTTCATCAAGCGACTCAACAACCTCACTTATGGTTTCACCCAAAAGCATGTCACCAGGCTTTATAGCCCCCGATATATGACGACCTGATATTTGACTGCGCATGTAAGGGTCGAGCGATAAATAGCGCGTTTTACACAACACTTGTTTGTCGCTTAATACAGGAATGGTTGACTCGGTTAAGCTAAAGTTACTGACGCATGGCTCACCTTCTGGGGTAGATTTGAGCCTAACTTGAGTGTTTTTCTTCATTTTTTTATTTCTTGTTTTGATTTTAAGAATGCATGAAACGCGGTATCCATTGATTGTGCAACGCTTAGCACTGCAGCGTTCTCATCCATCCATACCTGCCATTGCTTTATAACGGGCACATCAGCAAATACATTTTGCATATGAAACATGGGGATAATAGTTTTTACATACCAAATGATAGGAAAAAGCGCCATGTCGCCCAAGTCAATATTGGCTTTATAAAAGCCTTGACTGTTACTGTTGTTTATCACCAGCCAACGATCAAACTTGCTCAGTGTTTGACTCAGTAATTCAAATTGGACTTTTTTATCAAACTCAAACTCAGGCATTAGCAATGATTTAAAATAAGGCATTAATGCGGGCCACAGATGCGTGTCGGCGTAGGCCATGGTGACATGCATTTTTGCTTTATCCAGCGGATCTTCTGGCCTACATGTGGTTTGAGGATATATATCCTCAAGGTATTCCATAATTGCTGTCGACTCAGGCAAATAATCGCCATTGTCTAGCTCCAACAAAGGGATTTTACCTAGCGGGAACGTAGTTAAGAATTCAGGTGTGCGCAAGGCATATGAAGGTGCAATGATTTCTATCGGTAACTTTTTATGCAGAATTTGGATTTTAACCCTTGCCGCGAAAGCTGAATGATCCAAGTTGATAAAGCGCATTATACTTTCCTTTTTAATCGTTACTTTATCTAGTTTAATCGAGGTTATTTTATCGCTGAGGCCATTCTGTTCGCGGGCATTTAATGTAAGCAGTGCACGCTATCTAGTCGTGCACTGCTCATAAATGCTTATCGTGCGTATTGGAACCCTTTTGGTAAACCTGCATTTGGCGTAAAGCCATACAGAGGTTCATTCGGTAGCGCTTTTGCTAAAATTTGACGTGCTTCAAATAATTTATCAAAGTTAATACCCGTTCGTAGCCCCATGGCTTCTAGCATAAACACTAAATCTTCGGTAACTATATTGCCACTTGCTCCAGGTGCCGCCGGACAACCACCTATACCGCCCATTGAAGAGTCCACTGTGGTAATGCCGACCTCTATTGCGGCAAGGGCGTTGGCTAAACCTTGACCCCGTGTATTATGTAAGTGAATACCGCTTAGGTTTTCTTTACCCACTGCAGCCCACACCTTTTTAATCAATCTTTGCACTTGTGCAGGATTTCCTGAGCCTGTGGTATCCGATAAACCAACCTCGTCACAGCCTGCCTCCATTAGCGCAACCGCCAACGAAACCACCTTGTCTTCACTGACGCTGCCTTCTATTGTGCAACCAAATGCAGTGGCTAAGCCGCCTTCAAATTTAGGTCTGTTTTCAACTGGCAGAGATTTGATAAACTGGGCAATATTAGCAACCTCTTCTAACATTTGTTTGTGCGTGCGTTTCACGTTACGCAAACTGTGGGTTTCACTTACCGACAAAGGGATGCTCATTTTAGTCGGAGAGGTTTTTAAGGCATTTTGAGCGCCACGCAGATTCGGCACTAAAACGGCAATCGACAAGCCTTTATACTGCTTAGCATGTTCAACTAATTGATGCGTGTCGGCCAATTGAGGTAATACCGTTGCAGGAACAAACGAACCTACTTCTATTTCAGGAATACCGGCGGCGACCAAGGCATCAATCCAGGCTTTTTTGTCTGCGGTTGACATAATGGCAGAAATACTCTGCAAGCCATCGCGCGGACCTACTTCACTAATTTCTATATCGAATTTTGTCATCACTTTATTCCTATCACCTCTGTATTTTTTATAGAGCAACATTATCACGCGAATGTTGGCTACAAATTGACATTTAACAAATTGAAGCCTGTCAAATAAGCCGCTATTGATATAATGTTATGTCATTAAATTTCTAGGCAATGCAAACATAAAAGTTAGTGCCAATATTATTAGCATTGTTTAAACGTGACTTACACAACGAGGAATTATCCATTTATGAGCACAATAAAACAGTTGCCTTTAGCTGGACTTAAAGTGATTGAATTTACCCATATGGTTATGGGTCCTGCTGCGGGCTTAATATTGGCCGACTTAGGCGCTGACGTCATTAAAATTGAGCCGCTAACGGGCGACAACACAAGACGCTTAAAAGGTTCAGGTGCAGGTTATTTCTCAATGTATAACCGCAATAAGAAAAGTCTGTGTTTAGATATAAAATCTGAAAAAGGCCTAGAACTTGCGCTGTCTCTTATTGAAGGCGCTGATATAGTATTAGAAAATTTTCGCCCTGGAGCCATGGATAAACTAGGCTTAGGCTACCAAGACTTATCTGCATTAAACCCCAAATTGATATATTGCTCAT
This sequence comes from Shewanella sp. OMA3-2, assembly GCF_021513195.1. Lineage (NCBI taxonomy): Bacteria > Pseudomonadati > Pseudomonadota > Gammaproteobacteria > Alteromonadales > Shewanellaceae > Shewanella > Shewanella sp. OMA3-2. Next base: position 2,630,320 of record NZ_CP090974.1, read on the forward strand.
TAAAAGGTTTTTTAAACGGCCCTTATGCACACCGCACTGCGTTAGATGAAGTGACCCAAATGATGGGGGGCTTAGCTTATATGACCGGACTCCCTGGTAAACCCATGCGCGCAGGCTCATCTGTTATTGATATTACCGGCGGTATGTTTGGCGCTATTGGCGTATTAGCAGCACTTGAAGAGCGCCACAAAACTGGGCGCGGCAAAATGGTGACCAGTTCATTATACGAAACCACCGCCTTCATGGTTGGTCAACACATGGCCCAGCAGATGGTGACCGGTGAGGCTCCTCCACCTATGTCAGTGCGCCGTTCGGCATGGGCAATCTATGACATTTTCAACTGTGCCAATAACGAACAAGTGTTTCTAGGCGTAGTCAGTGATACCCAATGGAGGGTGTTTTGTGAAGCCTTTGAATTGACTGAATTTGCCGCAGATAAATCTTTAGATGCTAACAATGGCAGAGTGGCTCAACGAGATAAAATACTGCCTGAAATTATTCGCTTATTTTCCACTATGGAAAAATCCGAACTGATGGACAGACTCGAGAAATCGGGTTTGCCGTTTGCGCCTATAAACAAGCCCTCAGACTTATTTGATGATCCTCAATTAAACGCTGGCGGCTTAATTAACGTCACATTACCTTGCGGCACCAAAACTAAACTCCCAGGGCTCCCCTTGGAAATGGATAATGAGCGTTTTACTCTACGAGAAGATATTCCGGGTGACAATGGCAATTCAATTGCGACATTGCAAAAAGCAGGTTTTGATCAAGCTCAAATAGATAAACTCATTGAGTTAGGTGTGGTGAGAGATTAAATTCACCAACTAGAAACCCAATTTACTCAGCCTGCAGCTGCAAATGCCGCAGGCACTCTACCCAAGCTACACAACCTTTTTGATAGAACATAATACGTTCCAACCATTATGCTCTATTCATAATGGTTGACAATATTGTCAACCATTATTTTTTTTCGAGTTTACATTATCATACACAGAAGTAAGTAATATTAAGCGCCGACTTTACAACGATTAGGCTTAATAATTGGCGCACTTATGCTTACAATCGAAATGAATATAATTAAATCTCATGCCGGCATTGCGTCAATAATTCTAACTAAGCAAACTAAAAGTCAAAATATGACTTTACAATACAGCGCCTTTACAAGGCAAACCTGACGCAAGTATTACCGAAAACCTTTATTCCATAAATTGAGTATACCCTACGGCGTTATCGATACGTCTGTATTTAAACAACCGCCAATAGAAGTGACCACTTTTGAATGTGACCATATTTAATGCTTGAATTAACCGCTATACAGTATGTGCTTATTGCGCTGGTATTTGTGTGGAGTGGCTTTGTTCGCTCAGGCTTAGGCTTTGGAGGGGCGGTTTTATCTTTGCCTTTCTTGCTACTAATCGACAATCAGCCCTTAGTGTATTTACCCATAATTGCGGTGCACTTGTTAATTTTCTCTTCAGCCACTATTGGTATTCGATATCTTCGTGGACAGCAGAACATAACGGTTCAAGGCAACCAAGCACGCACAAGAGAAAGCCACATTAATTGGCCTTACTTAAAGTACACATTAAGCATTGTTATTGTCCCAAAACTTATTGGGGTATTTGGTTTATTAACCCTGCCTACCGCCCTAATGTCGGGCATGATTTTTGTGATTGTATTTGCCTATTCTATTAGCTATATCTTAAACAAACCATTTGTGAGCAAAAAGCCATGGCTTGATGTGCTGTTTTTAATGCTAGGCGGCTATATTAGTGGAACCAGTTTAATTGGCGCGCCGCTAATTATTGCGGTGATGGCAAATCACGTGAGCAAGTATCAGCTACGCGATACGCTTTTTGTACTCTGGTTCGTGCTAGTAGCCATTAAATTATCTATGTTCGTTTACGTAGGGGTGGATTTACAGCTCAAACAACACCTGTGGCTGCTGCCTTGCGCTACTGTAGGTCATTTTATTGGTTTACATTTTCATCAGCGCATATTAGAAGGTGAGCAAGCGAAATTCTATCGCTTACTGGGCAGTGTATTGCTATTGATAAGTTGTATAGGCCTGTATCAGATTTCAAAAGCCTAGCAGGTAAATATAAAGCAGCTTAAATCAGCCAACGTAACTCTTGGGCAGAATGTCAAAATGACAATTTACTCGACAGATATCGCTATATCTTGAACATATGATGGCAATAGACCAAGGTTATTCTAAACAACCTTGGCCCGCAGATATCCGTTTACAAGTTCAGTCACTGGCGTGTCCAAAACGAATGCCTGAACTTGATGTCATAGCCACTTTAACGGATTTGTTTGTCACAAGGACTTAATTCAGCCAAGTATAAGTATTAACATACTGCTGCTGAAACGCACTTATTTCAGCGCTCAACTTCATCGTCAACGCGATTGCATCAAGCCCGTGTATCAGCATTTCCTTTTGCTCGGGTTTAATTGAAAAATCAAAAATATGCCTGGGCTTGCTGTTACTTGCTGTTTTTCTAAATCAATGTGAATACGATTAGACTGTGGATCAGACCAAACAAAATCTGTTAGCGCGGCAATTTCTTTTTCTGACAGCACCAAGGGTAACAGCCCATTGCGTATGCAATTATTATAAAATATTGAGCCAAATCCTTCGGCAATTATCACTCTTATACCGTATTCTTTAAGCGCCCACACCGCATGTTCTCTAGACGAGCCACAGCCAAAATTAGCGCCAGAGAGTAAAATGCTGGTGTTAACATATTCAGGCTTGTTGAGTACGAAGTTAGGGTTTATTTCTCGGCTACCGGGCAGTGTATAGCGCCGATTAGCAAATAAACCATCACCCAGTCCCTGCTTGGAAACACGTTTCATTTCGCGCGAAGGAATAATCACATCGGTATCTATGTTAGCTTGTAATAACGCGGCAGCAACGCCTAAATGTTGGGTAAATTTATCCATTATAGGTAATCTCTTGGGTCGGCTAAATGTCCGGCAATAGCAGATGCGGCAACCGTTGCAGGGCTGGCTAAATGTGATCGCGTTTCAGGCCCTTGACGGCTTTCAAAATTGCGATTGGTGCTAGTTACCACTCTTTTTTGATAACCAAAGTTTTCACCGCCGGCGTAAAAACACATCGAACAACCAGATTCACGCCATTCAAAACCCGCATCAATCAGTATTTTATCAATGCCCTCTTGTTCAGCTTGCTTTTTTACTAAGGTTGAACCTGGTACACAAATAGCCTTCACACCAGCTGCCACTTTGCGCCCTTTGAGTATTTTCGCCGCGACTCTTAAATCGCTTATACGGCTGTTTGTGCACGAACCGATAAAGGCTGCGTCTATGGCTAAGTCACTTAATCGCATATTAGGAGCCACTTGCATATAGTCCATGGCACGAATATAGGATTGGTCTTCTAAGCCATTTTCATTTAGCCTAATTTCGGGCACGACACCGTTAACAGAGCAGGTATGTTCAGGGCTTGTTCCCCATGTAATCGTTGGGCCAATGTCGGCGCAATCAATTGTGATGACCTTGTCGAATGTTGCTTGGCTGTCGGAATACAGTGTTTTCCAGTACTCTACCGCACGTTCCCATTGTTCACCTTTAGGGGCATAGGGTCTATTTTGCAAATATTCAACTGCTTTGGCATCGGGGGCAATCAAGCACGAAAATGCTGAAAATTCTACTGCCATATTACACAGTGTTAGCCTTGCTTCTATGCCTAAATTTTCAATGGCTGGGCCACAAAATTCAATCACGTAACCAGCTCCACCTGCCGCGCCATATTGTCCGATTAAATGTAGGATCATATCTTTAGCTGATACGACATCCGCTAACTCTCCTACAAATTCGACTTTCATGGTTTTTGGCTTAGTCACACGTAAGGTTTTGGTCGCTAAGGCGTGTTCAGCTTCACTTGAGCCTATGCCCCATGCAAGGGCGCCTAAAGCCCCTTGTGAACAGGTGTGGCTGTCGGGGCAAACCAGGGTACAGCCAGGCTGTACAATGCCTAATTCTGGTGAAATAACATGCACAATGCCTTGTTGTGGATCGTTCACGTCAAACAATTTAATGTTTGCCTCAACGCACGCTTCTCGTGTAGCAACAATAAAATCTTGGCCACTGGGCATTAAGGTGGTGTCATTACGCCCTTTAAATGTGTCAACTATATGATCCATGGTGCAAAAGACTTGATCAGAATTGACAACTTTGCGGCCGTCAGCGCTTAAGCTTTTAAGGGCTATCGAACCAGTGCGTTCGTGTAAAAACACTCTATCTATATACAACAGCGATGTATCACCTTCTAGATCTGTGACCACATGTTGCTGCCAAATTTTTTCAAATAATGTCTTAGCCATTTTACTCACCCACAATTATGAATTCATTTTATCAGTGTCGCTCAGCATGTTAGCCCCTAGACTTGAAGTTCGCGGGATCAGAACACTATGATTTTGAGGCTAACCTAACTGGAATATTCTGAGATAATCTGCATCGGATAGCCTATCAATATATTTGTTGAGTAAGCCCAATTGAGCATATGGGCTTACATAGCCTCAAACGCTCAAAATATTTATTCAAACCTAAGTCTTTGGAATTGGCGCCCTTAAGGTCGAGTACTTTTTTAAGTATCTTGAATAGCTAATATGACTTAGGCTTTGTAGCTAGTTTATATTGATAGAGCTGGCCGATTTACAGGTAAACGCACCCTATGTCTTTACATACTTTGCCAATTTTCAAACATATCGTAACCCGCACTTATTTTGTTTTAAGCTAAATAGGCACGATGGCATTCTATTCGTTTAGTCAAAAGGTATAATCATAATGTAATATCAATAGGTCTTTTAGTCACCCATTAACTAGCAATTAACATCTCCCATTCTGGGTATTTTTGATATATATCAAGCCCGCTGAGTAAGAAATAATGCAGGTTTAGAACTAAACCTCGCTAGTTGACTATAAAAGTGCTATTTATTAATGGCTTCTCTTAATATTCACGCGTTGTGCTATCTTATTCGTTATTTTGGAGTATTTTCTTTCCATGCTGCTAGACTCTCAATTCCCTTTTCTAATAGGTACTATGCTTAGCGAGTCGTCACCTACTCCGCTTTACTATCAGCTTTACAAGCTACTGCAGCAGAATATTGTAAGCGGCACGCTGGAAGATGGTATGAAGTTACCTACTGAGCTACAACTTTCAAAAAAGTTTGATATTTCTAGGATCACCGCTAAGCGCGCTTTAGATGAGCTTGCTGCCGACGGGTTAGTCGCGCGCAAACGAGCCAAAGGCACTCATGTTACGCATAAATATCAACCTAAACCCATCAAAGCCCCACTCATTGGCATGCTCCAAGAGCTTGAATTTCTGGGACAACACTCACATGCTAAGGTATTGGACACAGCTATTATTCTTCCTCCTAAGGAAATTGCGGCAGAATTCAATTTAAAGAACACTGACACACTGCTGCAAATGAAAAGAGTACGAAGTAGAGGCAAGCAGACATTCGCTTATTACACAAGCTGGAGTAAAGGTTTAGAAATAAATATCGATAAAGATATGTTAGAAAGTACCACTAGATTGCAAATTTTTAAAATGAACGGCATAGATATAAAACACGTCAAGCAAATGATAAGTGCGGAAGTGGCAAGTTTCGAGGTTGCAAAAGCACTAAACGTTGAACTGGGTTACCCGCTATTAACTTTAATTAGGCGCTCTTTTGATAACAATGAAAATTTAGTCGATTATTTATATGCTCGATATAACCCTGAACATTTCCAATATTATATGGATTTAACACCCTAGGCTTTCAGTGCAAATATTCTCGAACGTATCGCAATAATGATTAATAGCCCTTGAGTGCTAAGCTCATAGACATAATTAGCAGTATAAACATCAATAATGTGACAATAAAAAGCCCTCAAAATGAGGGCTTTAATCTGGCTTAAATAAGCTGACACTTTTCAATATCAGCTCTTAAAAGTGTAATAAATACAAAACTAAACACTAGGCAGTATCCGCCTTGGCTTATACGCTAAGGATTAACCTTAGCACTCGTCTGCGTCATTAAATAGTCAATCAATTGTTCAGTTTCTGTTTCTGTTAAAGTACTGCGGTATATCATGCGTGTGCCCGGAACCAGTTTGTCAGGTGTTGTTAACCATTCCCTTAAAGTAGGTTTGTCCCATACAAGCCCTGCACTTTTTAATGCTGGTGAGTAATCAAAATCTTCGCGATTTGCTGCGGGTTGGCCAAAGAAGCCATATAAATTAGGCCCCAATTTATGTGGTTCGCCTTGGTTTAAAGAATGACAAGCCATACAGGTAACGAATAAAGATTTTGGGTCAAGTGTTGCTGTCGCAACGCCATGTTTACTGTTATTACGCAATATTTCACTCACCACTCGCTCTGATGATTCCATTGCACCTTCCATGCCTGTGTTAGAGAGTGAGGTGTGTTCACCAGCAAAGTGCAAACGACCATGGGGTGGCGCAATAGCATTGCCAAATTCACTTATTTGTCCGGGTTTATATGCCGGCCAAGTACCCAGAATGAGTGGATCACTGCTCCAATCTACCACTTTCTCTAATTTGACTAAGCCTTCGGCTTTCGGGTAAATAGCATAGAAAGTATCTAACAAGGCCTTATCGCGAGCTTCGGTTTGCATGCCGCTAAAGTGCTCGGCATTCGCCCCCGTTAACCAAAAGGTTAAGTTAGTTACTTTACCACTTCCGTCAAGCGAGGTGGCAAATATGCGTTCGATTTTTGTGTCAGTCCACAGGCTTGGTGTCTGTTCGCCCCAGTATTCGCCAGTTACAGTCAACTGCACAATGAGAGTTTTGCTGTAATCAATTTCATTTATGGCGCGTTGTTGCAACGCCGGCAAAGCCAGGGTGATATTAATTTTACGCAATGCGGTTAAGGGAATTGAGGATATAACATAGTCGGCCTCATACTTATTGCCGTCACTCGTGCTCACCACAACGCCTGCATCGCTTAATGCTATTGAGCTAACAAATTTTTCTAACAAAACCGGATGCTTTAATTTCGCCGCCATGGCTTCTGGTAATCGCTGATTACCTCCTTCAATAGCACTTAGCCCTCCTTGAATATCAGCGGATTTGGCATAGCTTGCAGCGGTTCTATATAACGACAGTAAAGAAGTAGAGTCTAAAGTATCACCGTAACTATTGGTCTGATTAACTAACTGCTTACTGCGTTCGTCTAATCTCATCTTCTCAAAAACAGTCGCAACAGCTACATCGTATTTTTTATATTCTTCATTTAGCCAATCACTTGGCTGTTGTAACGGGTTGTCACGCAGTGCTGCAAATATCATGCTGCGGGAGGTACGCGCTTAATTGGGCCAGGAAAAGTATTACCTGAGAAAGTAGCCCAAGCCTGAGGGTCTAAAAACTGACCATCAACATACAGCTGCATAGTGCGCATGCCGCCTACTACATCGGGCGCAGGCGCTAAGGTTAAGCCTAATTTATTTGCTCGGTCTATAATGCGGGCATAATTTGCACTAATTGTATTGCCGCCCGCTTCTGGACGACCAGGCACATCATCAAGGGTGTAAATTCTACCACCCACTCGATTTTTGGCTTCCAAAACAGTGACTTTATAGCCTTGTTCTTCTAACAGCAACGCACTGTTTAAGCCCGATAAACCGGCACCAATAACAATAACGGTTTCAGTGTCTGTAGTAGGTGTAGCAGCTTGATTTTCAGCTTTGTTGTCGGAGCACGCGCTTATCAACACAAGCATGGCTACTAAGGCGGGTAAACGCCAAATACTTTGCTTACGTAAACGTAAAAATGAAGTCAAATTAATCAGCATAGAGGTATCCAGTTCTTATAGTTGGCATTTTCAAGTCAACATTTATCAAAATAGACAGCATAAAATGATAAGCCAACTTTTATAGGTATTTTTACTATAAGCAAACCGATTATTTCAGCATTGATAATTGTCAGTGAAATGTGTTTGAGTGATGTCTAACTGATTTTTGAATCTCGTCAGACTCTAACCTGTCTCAAATTGTGTTAGTGTGCATGTTCTCTGTCTCTTTGACACCAAGACATTGGGGCAAGCTTCCCATCTGTTACGCTAACTTTGCTCTAACACATTTGAGTAGGTGTAACGACTTGCAGGATAAATATTTTCTGCAATAAGAAGCAAGGTATTATCTTTACCGATATAACGACGAACAATGAGCATAGCTGCACTATGCATGGGCACACCGAGTTTATCGCAAAGCTCGTTTGGGATAATCGTCGCTGAGAAGCTTTGCTCTACTCGACCTATGGGTACTTGTTTCATTGAGTCGACAAAAGCATATAGCACTTTCTTTTTATTACTCATATCGGACTGGATATTGTGATCGAACTTAAATTGATTAATAACTGAATAACAGATAGGTTTTTTATCGTGGCTTTCTAATCTCACTCCAGCCAATTTAATAAACGGTGTTTCAGCGGCTATTGCATACGCCTCAGCTTGTTCTGTTGTAATTTTACGTGATTCGCAGCTTTCAACTTCAAAGCGAGTTTGCTCACCAAAATTAATTAAATCTTGTACTGAATGAATAAACTGATTAATTTTATTGGGTAATTTATTGCGTAATACCCGCGAGCCAGAACCTTGCCGGCGATCAACAAGGCCAGCGGTTTGCACATAACGCAAGGCTTCTCGAGCGGTATAACGGCTTATACTATGAGTTTGGCATAACTCTTTTTCAGTCGGCAGTAAATCACCCACTAAATATTGCTGCTGTAAAATAGCAGCAATTATTTGTTCGCCTAGTTCTTTATACTTAGCTTGTTTTATCGTTTTAGCCAATTAAAACCACCAAGGCGATCTCACCCCTGTATTTGTTAGTAATGCTTTTTTACGAATAAAGCGACGAATAGACTCTGCGCCCATTCTCGAGCCTCCAAGGCCAGATAAACCAAATGACTGTTTTTCCGCTTCATGCACAAAACCAGTTAATGCAGCATCATTAATACTAACACCACCGACGATTAACTGGTTAGCGATAGCATGTGCCTTGGCAATATCCTGCGAAAATACGGCTCCAGAAAGTCCATATTTAGAATTATTGGCTAACGTAACGGCTTCTTGCTCTGAAGTAAATTCTTCAATAACTAACACAGGTGCAAAAGTTTCTTCTGTGGCTATCAACATTTCTGCGGTGATGTTATCAATAACCGTTGGTTGACAGTAAGTACCACCACCTAAGTTGACTACTTCGCCGCCACATAAAAAACGAGCATTTTTTTGCTTAGCATCAGCAAACTGCTGCTCTATAACGGCAATTTGTTTATCCGAAATAACTGGCCCTACTTCGCCAGTGGTAATGGTTGGGTAGTTATGGCGTAACTTACTCACTTTTTCCACTAACAGCTGCTTAAACTCTTTAGCGACACGGCTATCCACATACACTCTTTCAATGCTCATGCACGACTGACCGGCATTCACCATACTGCCCCAGCAAATAGCACTGCTGGCGATATCTAAGTCGGCATCGGCACAAACAATAGCGGCATCTTTACCGCCTAACTCTAAAAAGGCCGGAATAAACAATTTTGCACACAACTCACCCACTCGCCGCCCTGTGGCAACACTACCGGTAAAGCACAAAATATCCACGTTATTGGTAACCGCTTGACCTGCTTCGCCAGCACCTGTCACCACAGCTAATACATTTTGCAGATGTGGCACTTTTGCTAATACATTGGCTAACACCTTAACAAAACGCGAGGTGACTTCACTGGGTTTAATTAATATTGCACAACCGGCTAACAACGCAGGAATGGCATCAACAAAAGATAATAGTAAGGGAAAGTTCCAAGGACTCACTACACCCACTAACTGAAAGGGGTAATACTGCTGCTGAATTTCTAAAAACGGAATACTGGCAGATCTTGCAGGTGCCACCTCTAACAATTTAGGCGAATCGTTACACCAACGGTTTATCGTTTGCACTAACGAATCAACTTCAATTTCAGATTCAGACCAACGCCCAGTATCTTCAGCAACCGCTTTAACTAACTCATGTTTTACTTTCACTATTTCTGCGGCAAATAACTGTAACTGTGTTATCCGATACTCTAATCCTGATTGCCACCAATCAGCTTGGTGCTGGCGTAAATCAGCCGCGACTTGCTGCACTTGTTCTGCCGAAAATTCAACCAGATCAAAGTCAAACTTACCGGTTCTTGGGTTTCTGATCTGCATGATTACTTCCTATGATCTGAATGATAAGTATTTGAATGGAATATACCTTTATTGATTAAATCGTCAATGACATTAACTTGAGTATCAATAAAATGTTGACGGTTTATAGGTTTTTGTTCATTAAGTTGCGCCAACATATTATTGGCTGGATAAACAGTTTGCTGATACGTCGGAGCAAATAATTCATTACGCTGACGGGCAAATAAATTAGTCATGGCAGGCTTTAAGCGCTGGGCACGTAAGCTGGAAATATTAAGCTCAGCATAGGCAACCATGGTTTCACCGATAGTGGACTCAGCGAGTACTCGTCCCTTAGTATCAATAATTTTTGACATACCATCAGCTGAGTTAACCGGTAAGCTAATATCGGCAATACCTGCAGAGTTCGCTGACACCACATAAGCCATGTTTTCAATGGCACGCGCCCGCTTAGCGATATCTTTTGGCGTTAAACCAGGCGAAGCAATTTCTGAGGTATTATGCATAAACACTTCAGCCCCCTGCATAGCCAAACAGCGAGCAATTTCAGGATATAAAATCTCTTCTGAAGCTATCGCGGCTAAATTACCTATTTCGGTTTTAGCGACTGGGAATACGGCATCATAACCGTAAATATCTAAATACGGTTGCCATACATCATGCGGTGTAGGTGAAAACATCGAAATGAGTCGGCGATAGCGCAGAACCGTATTGCCTGCAGGAGACAATATAAAGCAGGTTTGAAAGTATAAATCAGGAAAATGAGGATCGGCTTCGTACGCATTACCCGATAAATAAATATTATTATCTTGAGCAATTTTAGCTAACCGATTGTACTCTTCACCGTCAATATCTAGCACGGCTTTGGCTTTCCATTCTCCAATAGATTCACCCATTGGAAAACCGGTTAAAAAATACTCAGGCAACACAACTAAACGTACGGCCTCGCCAGAAAAGGTTTTAATAAATCCTAAGCTTGATTTTACTTGCTTAGCAACATGATCAATATTATTAAAAATTTGCTGACGTGCTGCCGGTATATCTAAGCCATTTACTGATCTGCATTGTACCTGCAGGGCTAATGCACTATATGTTAAATCCATACTTAAGCTCCTAAACTGTGTAGTAACATGACATGAAATTGTCCGCTACCCTGTCTTAATTGTTTCGCGGCGGCATACTCATCTGACTGCCAAAATTTCTGTGCGGCAGCTTCATCAGGCCATGTAGAAAGCACAACGCTACCTGGCTTGTGCTCTCCTTCTAGCAATACGTGGTTATTTTCCATCACCATGTATTGGCCTCCATATTTTTGCACTAATTGCGGTACCACTGCGGTATAACGCTTAAATGCTGGCATATCTTCAATTGTTGCTTGGATAAGTAAATATACTGCCATGAATAAAGCGCCTGTAATCCAGTTTGTGAGCGGCCCCAAAATTAGGCCATGAATGTCATAAATACCCTTGTATGTATTCACTGTTTCTAGGTTAATCATGTGGCGAATAACATAGAATTATCAGCTATACCATTACCACCATGCCTATCACGGCTGATACACGCGAGATCATGGTTGGATCCCAATGGCCGGTACAATTTTATGGCCAATTCTTAATGAATCTTGCAAGCAAAGGGGGATTTTGGTTTGCATGCAAGCTAATTTAATTTGAAGTAACTGGGTTTGTGCCAGCGGGTAATTATACTAATACTGTTTAAACGATACTAACATGATGCATACCCACACATTCTATGGCACCTAATATCCCCAAGAAAGATTGTCACACGCCATATTTCAACAGCTAAATAAGCCTGTAAGGCTAACGATGATTTACTGTTTAAAAGCGCCATCCACGCTAGCTTTTTTCAAGCACAGAAATGCAAGTTTTATTAACTTTCGCTTCGCTTTTAACCCACCACAAACTTAGTCTTTGCAGTTAATTTAACTCAATACTAGATGAAGGTAAGTTTACATTGGCTGATATTTGTCAATTCAGAACCATTTGCAATGCACGACTGTCGTTTTGCTACTTTAACGTTTAACTACAGTCGCAGTTTATGACAGCCCTGAATACATTTGTCACTTTAAACCGCAAGCAAATAACTCAGCAATGTAACCTAAGTGATTACCGCAGTGTGGGTTTCTGTATCGATTATGTGACTTAATAGAATCTTGACGTTCGACTGCATAGATACAATAAGGTGAATGACACCCGCTGCATGACCAGAGAACCATTGGGATGGGTATTAACGTTTTGCGGGATACAGCATAGTTGGAAAAGAGTGCTATCTGACTTGAGTTAATTCAAAAGTAAAGCAGATACTCAAATGCGGCTATTTGCGATTTATCAATGGTAAATTTCGTCAGCCGTTTAGCATCAAGAGTAAGATTAATAAATAGGTAAAGTACTATGGAACTGAAAGATAGAATGCCCGTCCTGTATCGTCACTTAGGTGTTTGGGATGGCTATTATCGTTATTTCGATAAAGATGGTGTCAAAATCGATGAGCACAAATCACGGTTACTATGTCGTTTCCCTACTGAGCACACTTATCATCAAACTAACTTTTATTTTTGGCAAGATGGTAAAAAAGAAACTCGCGATTTCCCAACCAGAATTGAAAATAACAAAATTATTTTTTATACCGAAGTCAGCGGTTGGGCTGCTGAAGTCCCATTAGATGAGTTTAACAGAACCGTCATGTTATATTGGGTACGAACCAATGAAGATAATTTGCACTTATATGAAATGATTCAAATTTCTGACTGTGGTAAATACCGTTCACGGGTATGGCAATGGTTTAAAGACGGCCGCTTAATACAGCGCACTTTGATTGATGAACAATTTGTCACCACTGACTGGCAATCATATGAAAATTTACAGCCAGAATATGCCGATATAGCGCAATTATCAGCTTAATTTAAAGAAGGTATACCACCATGTCATTTAGTGTTAGTCCATTTTCTGAAGCACTATGCAGTGTTGTTGATTTTGAGCCTTTTAGGCAGTTATTTTGTGATATTGCAGGTTGGAAGCTAATCCACCAAGGCCCTGTTGATGCTTCTGTTATCAAAGCGTATAAACTTGCCCCTGAAACCCAGGTCGAAGAAATGTTACTGGCTAACCCTAAAACGGATGCCGGCTTTTTACGCCTGTATAAATACAGTAACGTGCCACAGCAAGTGATGCGCAGTAATGACCAAAGCTGGGATACCGGTGGTATTTTTGACTATAACGTTCGGATAAAGTCTATGGCCGAATTGTTTCCTCAGCTACAAAAGCTTGGCTGGCGTGGTGTAACACCACCGGTCAGTTTTAAATTAGGTGAGTCAGACGTTATTGAGTGGATTGCCATGAATCACCATGTGCGCATTGCTTTTATTGAGCGAGTCGCACCAAAACTGGTAGGCTGGGAGCAAATAAACCCCGTAAGTCAAATGTTTAACTCTAGCCAAATAGTAACAAACTTTGATGAATCAATTGCCTTTTACTGCGACTTCTTAGGCTTTAAATTGGCGATTAAAGCTGGCAACTTAAATAAAGAAGCCGGTGCAAATCCATTAGGCATTCCCTTAAACCGCTCACATATTGAAGACTATGAACTGGCAATAGTGCAACCTGGCGACACCATGATAGGTTCAGTTGAGTTAGTGAAATTCCATTCTTTACAAGGCCACGACTTTAGCGCCAACAATCAACCACCAAACTTAGGTATGCAAGGATTGCGTTTTAAAGTCAGTGATGCCCAGGCATTATCAGACAAAGCCCAGCAACAACAGGTTACGATTCTTAGCCCGTTACAACAGGTTTATATTGCCGGTTTAGGTCAGGTAAAACTACTCACAGTGCAATCGCCCGATGGCGCTTGGCTAGAGTTTTATCAGCCACTAGATGCAACCATTTAAGAGTAAACACTTATGCAATTACTAAATAAAAATACGCTATCAGAACAATTGGTATCGGTTCTTGGGGCTAATGAAGTAAAAATAGATCAAGACTCTTGTGTTTTGTACTCTCAAGATGTTTATGCCAAAAATAAGCCCTGCGCCATTGTTATTCAGCCAAGCTCAGCGCAAACGCTGGCAAAAGCGGTAAAGCTTATTACTGACGCCGGTTACTCAGTGGTCGCTCGCGGTGGCGGAATGTCTTATACCGGCGGTTATGTGCCAAAAGAAGAACATTCCGTTGTGGTTGATATGTCGGCACTAAACAAAGTGTTAGAAGTGAACACCAAAGACATGTATGTCACAGTAGAGTCTGGCTGTAGCTGGGAAAAACTCTATACAACCTTAAAAGAACATAAATTAAGAACCCCCTTTTGGGGCACTTTATCAGGCCGCTTTGCCACTGTAGGCGGTAGTTTATCGCAAAACGGTATTTTTTGGGGCTCAGCTCAACATGGTTTTGCCGTTGACTCGGTTTTATCGTTAGACGTTATTTTAAGTGATGGCACAATCCTTACTACCGGATCCGCTGCGAAAAAAGGCACTCAGCCTTTTGCTCGACATTTTGGCCCAGATCTTACGGGTTTATTTTGCAATGACAGTGCAACTTTTGGTATCAAAACCAAAGCCACTATCCGCTTAATCCCTGAGGCTTTACACAAAGGTTCTACTTCTATTAGCTTTATGGCATTTGAGCATCAAGCTGAACTGATGAGCGAAGTTGCCAGACAAGGCCTAGCCAGTGAATGTTTTGGCTTTGACCCTTTCTTGCAAGCCCAGCGCATGCAGCGTGAAAGCTTAGGCAAAGATATAAAGTCACTGTTTGGCGTAATGAAAGCCGCTGGTGGCGTAGGTAAAGCGTTAAAGGCGGGTTCTAAAATTGCTTTAGCAGGGCGCGACTTTATTGAAAGTGAATGCTGGTCAGTACACTTTTTAGTGGAAGACTGGACAGAGCAAGGCGTTGAATTAAAGCTAAATAAAATTAACCAGCTCGCAAAAAACTTACAGGGTAAAGTGGTTGAAAACACGATACCCAAAGTGATGAGTGCGAACCCTTTTGGCCTGGTTAATAACATGGTTGGCCCTAAAGGCGAGCGTTGGGTACCTATACATGCCCTAGTGCCCCACTCTAAGGTAGAAGAAGCTTATTCAGCTACTGAAGCGGTGTTTAACAAGCATGCGGCGTTAATTGAGCAATATAACATTGGTATTGGTTATTTATTAGCGACAGTATCAAGCACCGTATTTGTTTTAGAGCCGGTGTTTTTTTGGCCAGAACAGCTAAACGAATTACATAAACATGCCCTTGAACCGGCCCACTTAAAACGCTTACCTGGCTTTGCCGCTAACCCAGCCGCCAGTAATGCAATGGCCGTAATTAGAGCAGACTTAATCAGTCAATATGCTGAATCTGGCTATATCCATATGCAGTTAGGTAAGTCTTATCAATTTAAACAAGTGCTAGATGCAGAGAATTACCAACTACTCACTGATATTAAAAAGCGCCTTGACCCCAACAATCGCTTAAACCCGGGTTGTTTAGGGTTTGATTAGCAGGTAATAGAGCTAGGTTTAAAAACCTAATGTCACAAAACAATAAAGCGGCTTAATAGCCGCTTTATTGTTTCTAGGTATAAATGTTAACAGCCAACAATTACAGCGTAATGAGTAAGTGATCATTGAACGCCATCCCTTCTTCTTAGCCTGTTTAATAAGCCTATTTGGTAAAAAAGCGCAACGTTATATATTGCGCGACTTGGCAGGTAAGTGGATTGAAGGTATCGCTAAACTACTGCTTTAGTCTGCTTAGTACGAGTTAATACGACTATAACCAGCGCGGTTAGCATTAACATGGCAAAGGGAAATGGTGTGCCATCGTGCAGCACTAACAGTAACGGCCCAGCTAATGCGCCAGAGCCAAAACGTAAGGCACCTATGGTGGCCGCAGCACTACCCGTGTGCTCTTTAAAGCGCATAAGCACTAAAGCATCGGAGTTGGTGGCGATAAGTGATAGTGAACTCATTAACGGCCCTAGTAGCAGCATGGTATAAATAAACGGCATGTTGAACCAGGTGACTAAACATAAAAGTACCGCAACACAGACGCCAAAAAACATACCATATCGCAGCATTTTAATTGGGCCAAACCGAACAGATAACCGACTATTAATAATATTGGCTAAAATAACAAATGACACATTAAATGCAAAATAAAATGGGAAGGTTTGCACACTCACGGCATAGTATTCTAAATACACAAAAGGTATGGCGGTGATATAACAAAAGAAGGCAAACGACGACAACATAGTGCCCATTAAAAACGGTCTAGCCTGCTTATTAGAAAATATGAGTCGATAGCCATCTAATATATCGCGTTTACGTCGACGGTGTGCTGGTTTAGGGGCATTGGGCAAAAAGTTCATCGCCAGTAACACCATTATCATGGCATACCCTCCCAAAAAGATAAAAATAGCCCGCCAGGAATGTGCCTGCAGTAAAATACTGCCGATGCCTGGCGCTAATAACGGCGCCATCATCATTATTAACGACAGATACGACATACCTTTAGCGGTGTTCTCACGATAAATTTGCTGAACGACACCAGGAATAACCACTGAAAAGAACGCACCAAAAAAAGCCTGCATACTACGAAAGACTAAAAACGATTCAATATTGTCGGTCATGGCCAGCATATAGCTAGAAAAGCTAAACCCTAGCAAACCAATGAAGGCTAAGCGACGTCGGCCAACATGGTCGGCCAACGGCCCTGCAATAACCAAAGAAATGGCATAGCAGAATAAGAAGATACTAATAGATTGTTGAACGTGACTAAGATCAGAGCCCAGTTGCTGTGCAATAACCGGCATTGCGGGTAAATACATATCAATGGCTAAGGGGGTGGTTGCAATAATAGCAGCCAATAAGAATATAAGTTTATTGGCTGCTAAGGAAGTTTTACTCATCCGATTTAAACGTGCTTTTTAACTTGGCTGATTAATAATAACGCGATAGTACAAAGTACCGCATAAATGATGAATGCATACTGATAGCTACCGTAAACATCAAATATGACGCCTGTTAAATAGATACCTAAACCCGCACCAATGGCATCTAGAATGGTAATAGTACCTAATATTTTACCAGATGCTTTTAAGCCAAAGTTATTAACCGCATTAAGCTGCAGTATGGTATAGAAACCACCCCAAGCAAAACCTATTAAGCCGATGCTATACATCACAGTAGCTTGTGAACTTACAATCAATGCCACTAAGCCAATTAGCATCATGATAATATTGCCGTAAAACAGCTTATTACCTTCAAATTTATCTGCAAAAACGCCGAATAAAAACTTACCGATTAAGGCTGGAATAAACAGCACACTTAAACCGGCCGAGGCCGACTGAATATCGAAACCTAAGTCTTGTAAATGCAGTACTAAGTTAGCTTGCAGTCCCATTAGGGTATAAAAGGTACACATAGCTATAACGGTTATCGCCCAGAACGAACGGGTTCTAATCGCTTCACCATACTCCAAACCATGATTTGATAAATCATCTTGTGACTGCTGAGAGTAATTCTCAGTACCATAAGGCTTTAAACCGATAACGGAAGGTTTGCTTCTAACTAAAAGGATTGTTAGCACTAATAATATAAATGGAATTACTGATGCATATTGAAATCCTTGACGCCATGAAATGCCTTCACTTAGCCAATAACCAAATAATGGCGCTAATACCGCCCCCCCAAAGATGTGCCTAATATAGCAATACCGATTGCGGTACCACGATGTTTCACAAACCAGTTTGAGACTAAAATTACGCCAACGTTAAGGCCGCAACTCACCATAACAATAGACAGGAAAATATGCAGAATATAAATATGGGTAATATTTTCTACATAACCATAAGCATAATAAGTTGGCATTAGGATTAAACAACCAACAATCATTAAGGCCCTTACACCGACCTTATCGATTAAAATACCAAATAGAGGTGCTAGAATACCCACACCAACTAAGGTGATGAGTTCACGTAGCTTTAAGTCGCCTCGACTCCAGTCAGGAAACTCAGCCAAAATAGCGCTGTCAAAAGCGGTAATACCGGTAAAAACCATGCCGTTTGAGAGCATTAAGCTTAGCATAGCGATAAAAACAATAATCCAATGCATTCGTTTACTGGATGTATTTTGCGGTGCGGTTGAAATTGATTGCATATATTTTCCTAGGGCATTTTATAATATTTATATCAACGTTTATAAACCTTATAACCGATAACGCAATTGATATTTGTCAACGATAAAAGTATCTTGAAAAATATACATTTTAATTATCAGTCACAGCTCGTTTAACCAAGGATAAGATGGTGAACATTTTTTTAGTCACATATTATAAGCAAATTTTAAGCTAAACCCTGACTTTAATTAATCCTCGACATATTCTATGACCTCATCAACCAGCCCCCCCAAATACTGACATAGTGAATCGAAGCCTTTAGTCGTTGTTGAATATTGATAGCTTGGATTCATCATCCTAGAGAGTGCTGTGCTGTTGATTCCAGCAGGATCAGCAATGTTGTAAACTTAAATGAAAAATCATGCATCATTTTAAAGCTAAATTTACACGAAAACTTTTGAGGTGGGGGTCATGGATTAGTGGTAATAAAATTGTTTGTGCCAACATGTTTGGCACAAAATGGGCACAAAACTCAAGTTTTCAGTTTTTTAACTCAAAATTAGGGTTTGAAATATTTAAGCAGTAGATGAGCAAATTTTCTAGCCGCAATGATCACTGTCGGTCAGTAATACGATTAGGCACGCATTTTTATTGATTTGGCACAGAATTGAGATTCAAAATTTAAGATAGATTTATTAAAGGAGTTTTAAAACAGAGAGTTACAACTAGAAATGGTACACCCGAGTGGACTCGAACCACCGACCCCTACCATGTCAAGGTAGTGCTCTAACCAACTGAGCTACGGGTGTATTTTAGGATGCTTGTGGAAATAAAATTGGTACACCCGAGTGGACTCGAACCACCGACCCCTACCATGTCAAGGTAGTGCTCTAACCAACTGAGCTACGGGTGTACTGAATTTGCTTTCCTAACAAAGCGGTCGTCATAGTAAGGGCGTTGGCTAACGCTTGCAAGTAAAAATTACCTTAACACTGCTAAATGGTGATTTGCTGTGCAACTTGCCGATTTAATACCAAAAAGTTCAAATGATATTTGCCTAACGCCCCCTTGAATTTTTAGCTAGATGCTAAAACTCAAGGGTTATAACTGAACAATCATATTTGGCAATAAATGACTTACTCGGCATAGTAAAAGCAATAGTAACCTTAATCAGCCGCCACTAACGGAATAGCACGATTCTCAAGTAACACTGGAATACCGTCATTAATCGGATAGGCTATTTTATCAAATTTACAAATCAGCTGTTGGGCATCTTTATCATAATCCAGTTTACCTTTGCACACAGGACAAGCGACAATATCAAGTAACTTTTTATCAAAAGCCATTTAGATTTCCTTTTTAAGTTGAATAAGTTGAGTCACTCGACTCATAAACTGACTATCAAATTGTTCACTTAGCTTTGCATTTACCGGCAAATACCACCAGTTTTGTAACGCAAAATCGCGACATTTAACCGCATCTTTTTCGGTCATTAATAATGGTGTGTGTGCTGATAGCTCAAATAGCTGTTGTTGATCGTAAGCTTGATGATCGGCAAAGGCGACAGTCTGCTTAAGTTGATAACCTTGCTGCACCAAACTATCAAAAAAACGCTGTGGGTTACCAATGCCTGCTATCGCAATAACAGGTTGTTCAATAATTAATGGCTCAGTACCTAATAATTCAGAAACCAAAGCCTCATCAGACGACTGCGGCTTAACTCGGCACAATGGCGCTGGCACTAATTGCATCAGCTGCTCTATTGGGCCTTGATGATTTACTAATAGCGGCCCACCATTATTAATAATCCAGTCTATATTGGCTAAACGCCAGAGACCTTCTCTTAACGGCCCCGCAGGTAATAAACATTGGTTACCATAACGGCGCGCACCATCGACTAAGGCTATTTCAATATCACGCCCTAAGGCATAGTGCTGTAAACCATCATCACAAATAATCACATCAACATCAAAATCAGCTAATAACGTTTGCGCCGCTAATACACGCTGACTGCCAACGACCATAGGCACTTGGGTGCGCATCACAATCATTAACGGTTCATCCCCCACATCAATCGCTTTACTTGATTGAGTGACACTGACTACACCGTCAATCTTTGCCCCATAACCACGGCTAACAACGCCAGGCTTTAAACCATTGGCTCGTAACAGATTAATTAAGTAAATCACGGTTGGCGTTTTACCGCTGCCACCCGCGGTGATATTACCTACCACCACCACAGGTACGGGTAATTGAGTGACTTTTTTGATACCTAAACTAAATAGCGCACGTCTGCTGCAGCTAATTAAAGCAAACACCGCAGACAAAGGCAGTAAAAGCCACTTTACCCAGTGGCCTTGATACCAAATTTGATTTATCCAGTTTTGCATTCGGGTAGAGACCTAGCTGCTAAATTGCATTTGATACAAACTGGCAT
Organism: Shewanella sp. OMA3-2; assembly: GCF_021513195.1. Taxonomy (NCBI): domain Bacteria; kingdom Pseudomonadati; phylum Pseudomonadota; class Gammaproteobacteria; order Alteromonadales; family Shewanellaceae; genus Shewanella; species Shewanella sp. OMA3-2. The sequence goes on from NZ_CP090974.1 coordinate 2,651,078, forward strand.
AAACGCCATTTTGGGTAATCAACTCTTTATGTATGCCGCGCTCAATGACTTTACCTTGATCAATAACCAAGATTTCATCGGCTGACTCTATGGTTGATAAACGATGGGCAATAACCACTGAAGTTCTGTTATGGCGTAAATTATCTAAACCCTTTTGAATCGCTTTTTCAGATTCGGTGTCCAATGCTGATGTTGCCTCATCTAAAATCAATACCGGTGCATCACGTAACATGGCTCGGGCGATGGCAATACGTTGACGTTGACCACCAGATAACAACACGCCGTTTTCTCCTACTTGGGTGTCTAAGCCCTCTGGTAAGGTATTAATGAACTCCATCGCGTATGCAAGCTCTGCCGCATGTTCAATTTGCTCGCGGGTCGCTTCACCTGGATAGGCATAGGCAATATTATTAGCAATAGTGTCATTAAATAGCGTGACTTGCTGAGACACTAATGCCACTTGATTGCGCAAACTCTTTAATTGGTAATCATAAATACTGATGCCATCAAGTAAAATGTCACCATTTGATAAACCGCCATAAAAACGGGTGATCAAATTAGCAATAGTCGACTTTCCTGAACCTGAGCGGCCAACTAATGCGATAGTTTTTCCCGGTTTTACATCAAACTCAATTTGATTAAGGGCTTTTCTATCTTGTTCAGGGTAACTAAAGCTGACGCTATTAAATTGTAAATGGCCTTTAACACGATCCACACTATGGCGACCATGATCTGGCTCTACTGGTGTATCTAATAATTCAAAAATAGTGGTACAAGCTGCAATACCCCGTTGAAACTCAGCATTAACACGGGTTAAATTTTTAATTGGCTGCAACATGGCCATCATAGCGCCTAAAATGGCGGTGAAGGTACCGGCGGTTAGTTCAGTTTTCATGCTGTCCCAACTGGCGGCATACAACACAAAGGCTAAGGCGAATGAGCCAATCACCATAATCAACGGCTGGCTAATAGATTGTGCCACTGCTAGCTTCATATTTTGATGACGGTTAGTGTCATTCACTTTAAAAAAACGCGCTATTTCGGTTTGTTGACCACCAAATGACAACACATTTTTGTGGCCTTTAATCATTTGTTCAGTTGTTGCCGTCACCCCGCCCATAGCAGATTGAATTTGTTTAGACACTTTTCGAAAACGTTTACTCACAATACTAATCACTATGCCCATTAATGGGCCAATCACTAAAATACACAGAGACAATTTCCACGAAAAATAAAACATGATGGCTAACATGCCAACCACTGTCATTGAGTCCCGGACAATAGAAATGAGTGCACTGCCTGATGCTCTTGCAATTTGCTCTGTATCAAAGGTCACACGGGAAATAAGATTGCCGCTATTTTCACGATCAATATAACTCACGGGTAAATGTAAATAGTGCTCAAAAACCTGCTGACGCATGTCCATAATAAGTTGGGCGCTCATGTACGACACACAATAGGTCGACACAAAATTCGCCAAACCGCGCAGGGTAAACATACCAATTACCACAAAAGGCGCCATGCGCATAATGTCATTATCGGTATTAAAACCGCCGTGAGACGGGATTTCCACTCCAGCAACGGTAGTCGCTGTAGAGGCAAAGCCTTGGTCAATAAAAGGTTTAATAAACGCGATAAAACCGGCATCGACTGCACCATAGGTAAGCAAAGCCAATACCGCCATAATAAACATGGCTTTCATCGGTAAAACATAAATCATTAAGCGTTTAAAAACGCTCCACATTTCATTATCTGAGTATGACGACATTTATATAATTCTTTACTGACAAACATGCTCGACATTCTACTCTGGTTTAACTATCTGGCCAAATCTAAACAAACGGTTATACCAAAATGGCGCTAAATCGTTACGATAAGTGTTTACTTGATAACCAGTATGTTGAAATTTAATGCTGATCTGCCCTTGGTCCCCGCTAACCAAGGTATTTATACCACGCTGTTGGTAGCGCGCCATCACATCTAATTTAGGAAATCCGTATTGATTATTAAAACCTGCACTCACTATCGCCAATTGTGGTGACACGGCATCAATAAAGTTATCCGTTGATGAAGTGCGACTACCATGGTGGGGAACAAACACAATATCAGCGTTTATCTGTTGCTTATTCAAAATCAAGCTTTGCTCTCTTTGCGCCTCAATATCGCCCGTTAAGAGTACCTTGAAAACCTTAGTTGTTAGCGCACTTGAAGTGTCAGGATGTTGATAGCTTGTTTGTTCAACATTATTATCAAACTCTATATTCAGCATCATCACACAGGATTGATTGTTATCTTTATCTGAGCCTAAATTATCCGCTAAGCTCGTCATTGTCACTCTGCCCCATTGCCATAATCCAGGATAACAGTCACTGATATGAGGGTTATTTAAGTTAGGGCTATCAGTTAACAATTCGCTGCCATTATCAGCAATTAAGCGAGCATTGGGAAAAGCGGTTAGCATAGGTATTAACCCTCCGCTGTGATCATTATCATGGTGACTTATTACAATGTAATCTAACCGTGTAATGCCCCTCGCCCTCAGAAAAGGCAATATTGCGCGCTCGGCATAACTGAAATCTCCAAAGGCAGCGCCAGCATCATAAATAATGGCTCGATGTTGCTGCTGAAGCACAATGGCTGAGCCTTGGGCCACATCTAATACATGAAGGTAAATAGGTCCACTTAAGGGAGATACTTGAGCTTGATCATCAGAACTGTTCATCAATGAAATACGACTAAAAACTAATAAACTGATAGGTAAATTCAGCAAGATAGTTACCAGCAGTATCATTAAGTGACGCTGTCTTGCTTTAATATCAATCACTACACTGCGATTAAATGAACTTCGATTAAATGACCGTCTAAATGACCTTTTAAAGGTCCAGCTAAATGTCAGTAACAACGCCCACCCAAGTAGACTAAACACGCCCGCGCCAACCCACGATTCGCTGACATAAACAAGATTGTAACTAAAATCATCAGACCAAGTTAATAATTGGCTAAACGGTACCAGTAGTTTATCTGCCACAATGAAAAAAACACTTTCAAGATTCGGTTCATCGTCTGAGAAATATATTGATGCGCTTAGCATCAATGGACTTAGCATCAGCCAACACATAAAGCAGCAAAGTGCTATAGGGATAACCAATAAACTGAACCAGGGCACAACAATGAGGTTTATCCAAATACTGTGAATTGATAATGTCCCAAATAGTAGCGCTTGCAGCACACCTAGCCCTAAAGCGAGTCGCCACTGAATTGACCATAATGAAGCAATATAAGCGAATATTTTGTCTCGCCAATTAACGTCTGAAGATAATTGACTAACATGACCTGCTGAAATATCAACAAAACGCAAAATGATAGCGAGGGCGATAAAAGACAGCCAAAAACCTGCACTTAACATAGATAAAGGGTCGATAAATAACACCCTGGCCAAGGCATACATTAATCGTTGCCACACACTGTGATGCTGCTTTAACAAGCTAAACAGCACCAGAAAGAGCAACATAAATAGGGCTCGCTGTGTAGCAACGGCAAAACCTGCAAGGTAGGCATAACCTAATGCCGATAATACTGCTACGGTTAAGGCGCAATGCACAGCAAACATACCGTAAAGCAGGTTAAGTTTACCCATAACGGTTTGCGCAAATTTAACCCGGGTTAATATGACAAAACATAAGCCGAATACCAACCCAAAAACCACCGACAGATGTAATCCTGAAATAGCAATTAAATGGCCAGTGCCGGTTTGACGTAATTGCTGCCAGCGTTGAGCTGATATTTGGCTTTTATCGCCAAATAACAATGCCAACAATAGATCGCCATTGGCTATTTTAGGGCTAACAGTGGCAAACTCAGTTAACCAACGCTGGCGTAATGACGGTTGGTAAGACAATAAACTTGCCTGTTTAATTCGGCCTTTAGCCACAATATGACGATTAATATAATAACGCTGCTGATTAAACCCCCCTTGATTAGCTATGCTAGTAATCGGCTTTAACTTAGTTTCAAAGTGCCATATTTGTCCTAACTTAACTTTTGGAGCTTGTTGCCAGGTTAAACGGTAAATTGGGTCACCTGTTAGGGTTTTAAATAAACCCGATAGATTAATATTGGTTAATTTTGGCTCAATTACACGCACATCAAGGCTTATCCAGTCGCGGTTGTCATTGACTAGTGATACTATCTCTGCTGTAAATGTATTGTGAGTTTTTGGTGTGACATCAAACTGAAAGTCTAACGAATAGAAATAGATACTTACCCAGAAAACAGCAAAAAATGCACCACTTAATCTGGGTGCTTTAAAAAGGCAGACCAAAGCCAAGAGTAATAGAAACGGTAAACACCATTGCGATGGGATTACAGGCCAAAGTAATCCAATGAGGCTGCTTATACAGAAGCCGAATATAAATCGATTCATAAGCTACTAGTAAAGACAGTAATCACATAAGATGCCAAAAAAATTCATAAAAAGATTTATGCCTGACCCGAAAACACTTCAAAAGCATAAATATTTGCGAGTGTTTGGCAAATTATTAGATAAACCCAATTTATGGGTATTAAATCGCAAATCGGCTCCAGGGGCGTTCGCGGTAGGTCTATTTATTGGCTGGATGCCAATGCCATTCCAAATGGTTGCAGCAGCAGGATTAGCGATTTTATTTAACGTTAACATTCCGATTGCGGTGGCATTAGTGTGGATAACAAACCCTATTACAATGCCATTTATGTTTTATATGGCCTATTTAGTCGGTGTGAAATTACTCGGGGTTGAAAGGCTTCCTTTTGAGTTTGAGGTAAGTTGGCAATGGGTAGAAACATCAATATCAACTCTTGGCCCACCTTTTTTACTCGGCTGCTTGGTATTAGGCCTGGTATTTGCGGCAATCGGTTACCTAGTGATTAATAGCCTATGGAAATATTCAATATTATTTAAATGGCAAAAGCGCAAATAAGCGGTCTACTCATTAACGAGTGGCAGTGTAGTTAAGCCTTTGAACTTAAGCTTTTTGCCTTATATCAGCTTGTTTTTTATTTATATTTCCCTTTTCTGGAAAATGGCAGACGATGAGTTTAGCCTGAGAAACATTTTATAAATTGATAACAAGCTAAAAATAGCAGCTGCAATAACAGTCATAGACCAAAAGCGACACCTGAAACCGCTACCAACTTCGTAACACAATAGATCCATAACATTGATTGTAAGACATGCTAAAGCTTGTTTATTTAACGGTTAAAATCGCTGGCTAACATGGCATATAGGTATTCATCACCCCAACGTCCTTTAAACATCACATTTTGCTTAAAATGCCCTTCTCGTCTAAAACCAACTTTTTCTAACACCGCAACACTCGCAGTATTTAAGCAGTCAGTTATTGCAATAACTCGATGTCGCGATAACTCAGTAAATAAATAGCCCAGTAAACACTGCAGCGCCTCTGTAGCAACGCCTTGCTTATGGTGTTGTGGTGCAATGGTAAAGCCGACTTCAGCTTGATATTCATCAATAAAGTGCACTGCCATGTCACCAATTAATTGATCCGTTATGGCATCCGCGATGGCTAATTGATACCAATTACCTGACACAGCAAATTGTGCATAATTCGTTTGTGCGAAGAGTTTTTTTGCATCATCTAAACTGTATTCTGTCCAGCTTTGATATTTGGCAATATCTGCAACATTTCTATACTCTGCAAATTCGGTTAAGTCAGCGGCCTTAAAAGCACGGATCATAAAACGTGCCGATAAAAGAGTCGGAGCGTTTATGTGAGTTTTAGCCACTTTAGTAGCAGTCGGTTTAGTTGAGTTGTCTTGAGTCATTATATGGCACTTAGGCTTATTTAAAGTCGAAATAATATAAGATTAAACGCTACTACTAATAGAAACAAATTAATCCTACTAATTTGCCAAACTCAACCAATGCCAAACTCAACTTAAAAAGTTCGACTCGGCATAGTTAATCCGCGATAACTTTGTTTAATTATCTTAGTTAACTCATTCCTCCCATTTAACAGTACAAACTAGATCGGATTATAAATCGACAATTGACTACTTCCCTGTATAATTGCGCGCCTACTAATACACTCAAGTCAGTCTTATTCTCACTAAAGCCGATTATCGCTTTTTGTCGATCAATATTCTGTAATTACTCAATTGGATACATGTTTTGATTTCTACCGCAAATATTACTATGCAGTTTGGCCCAGAGCCGTTGTTTGAAAACATTTCGGCCCAATTTGGCCACGGCAATCGTTATGGCTTGATTGGTGCTAATGGTTGTGGCAAATCCACATTCATGAAAATTCTCAGTGGTGAACTGGCGCCAACATCTGGCAACGTTTCAATTTCGCCAGGTTTAAAAGTCGGTACATTGAATCAAAACCAATTTGCTTTTGAAAACTATAGCGTGGTTGACGCGGTGATCATGGGTGATGTGGCACTATGGAAAGTCAAACAAGAACGCGACAGCATTTATGCTCAAACAGAGATGAGTGATGAAGACGGCATGCGCGTCGGGGACTTAGAAAGCCAATTTGCAGAAATGGACGGTTATAGCGCTGAAAGTCGCGCTGGCGAAATCCTGTTAGAAGCGGGTATTGAAGAGTCATTTCACTATGGCCTAATGGCACAGGTTGCCCCAGGTTGGAAGCTGCGAGTGTTATTAGCACAAGCATTATTTGCCAACCCCGACATATTGTTACTTGACGAACCTACCAACAACTTGGACATTCACACCATTAGTTGGCTTGCCACCGAGTTAAACAAACGTAAATGCACCATGATTATTATTTCCCATGACAGGCATTTTTTAAACTCAGTTTGTACCCATATGGCGGATATCGATTATGGTGAGCTGCGTATTTACCCAGGTAATTACGAGTATTTTCTCGCACAATCAAGTTTACTACGTGAACAGCTACTGGCTGGTAACGCCAAAAAGAGCGCTGAAATTGACGAGTTACAAGACTTCGTTAACCGCTTTGGTGCTAATGCTTCTAAAGCCAAACAAGCCAGCTCTCGCGCTAAAAAGATGGATAAAATTAAACTTGATGATGTTAAATCATCAAGCCGTATCACTCCGTCTATCCGCTTTACTGAATGTAAAAAGTTACATCGCCAAGCATTAGTGTTAGAAGAACTGGGACATGGTTTTGATAACGTATTATTTGAACATGGCGATCTTATTTTAGATGCAGGTTCAAAACTGGCCATTATTGGTGAAAATGGCGTGGGTAAAACAACCCTATTACGTTGTTTAGTTGAAGAAATCAAACACAACCATGGTCGCATTAAATGGTCTGAAAATGCCGCCATTGGCTATTGCCCGCAGGACAGCAGCGCAGATTTTGATAATGACATGACTTTATTTGACTGGATGTCATTATGGCGCACACCTAAACACAACGACCTTATGGTACGTGGTATGTTAGGTCGTTTATTATTCACTGAAGACGATGCGAACAAAAAAGTACGTAACTGTTCTGGTGGTGAGAAAAACCGCCTGTTATTCGGTAAGTTAATGATGATGGACGTTAACGTATTGATAATGGACGAGCCAACTAACCACATGGACATGGAAGCCATTGAAGCACTTAACCAAGCCTTGAAATTATTTGAAGGCACATTAATTTTTGTCAGCCATGACCGTGAGTTTGTGTCATCACTTGCCACACGCATTATTGATGTTAAAGATAAAAAACTGGTTAACTTCCACGGTACATTTGATGAATACCTTGCGAGCCAACCACAGTTGTAAGCGACTCCCCCAAGGGTAAGCATCAATTGACGCGGCAAACTAAGACCTTCATTGTGAGTTATCTATTATGTGATAACCACAAGACTAATGAAGGTCTTTTTATTTACCTTCAGCTTGAGTGAACTGATGCGCTCTATAAGCTAAGTTAAATACGTTTATCCATTTTAATAAATTTTAGGCTAAACAAGATTAATAACATGGTCGCAAAACGATCAAAAACTAGCACTTAATTGACTTTAACGCCTGTTTCTTTTAAGCAATATCGACCCAAATAGCGAAAATATTATGAATAGAAAAATCGAATTATTAGCACCAGGCGGGGATGTAGATGCAATTAAAGCAGCGATTATTGCTGGTGCCAATGCCGTATATTGTGGTTTAGAAACCTTTAACGCACGTAACCGTGCCGCTAACCTTACCTTTGATGATCTTATTGGGGTGATTTCGCTAGCACATCAATATCAATGTGAAGTGTTTTTAACCATGAATATCGTCATTCTTGAAAACGAAATTCCTACTTTAGTTAAATTACTTAATCAACTGGTTAATACTGGTATCGATGGCATCATTGTTCAAGATTTAGCTTTATTTCACTTAGTTAATAAACACTTCCCAAGCTTACTTGTACACGCATCCACACAGTTAACCACCCATAATGAAGGTCAAATTGGCTTTTTAGCCAAAGTGGGCGCTACCCGTGTTAATTTGTCGCGTGAAATGAATCTAACCGAAATTAAAAGCCTGACCCGTTATGCACACGATTTAGACGTACTCACCGAAGTGTTTGTTCATGGAGCACTGTGTATTGCGTTTTCTGGCCAGTGCTATTCAAGTTCAGTCAGTGTGGGCAACTCAGGTAACCGTGGCCGTTGTAGCCAGGCGTGTCGAGATGAGTATGACATTACTGCGGCGGGTAATAAATTTCCACTTAACCTTAAAGATAATTCAGCTTATTTTGACTTGCCCGAATTAGTGGACGCTGGGGTTGACTCGTTAAAAATTGAGGGCCGCATTAAAGGCGCACAATACGTTCACACCGTTGTGGATAGCTGGCGTAAGCAAATTGATAAGTTTGTTGAATCAGGTAAATTGCTGTCAGATGACTCAAATCTTTATAAAGTATTTAACCGCGACTTTACTAACTCCTTTTTAAAGGGCAACCTGACCAAAGACATGTTTATCGACAATCCGCGCGATAATAGCTTTAAACATGCCAATGATAAAAGTAATGCCATTTCAGTGGTACAAATCCACGAAGCGCAACAAATGCTTTCTTCAGACAAAGATGCCATTGTGTCATTGGTGGCCGATAAAGTCAGTCAGCTCAGTATTGAAAAAACCGCCTTGTCACTGCGTTTTTCAGGTCAACTGAATCAACCACTAACCCTTACCGCAATTACAAAAAACAGCACGGTTGAAATTCAATCAACTGTAGCGCTAACCATAGCAACGGATTCACGCATTGATGAAGCGGCGATAGTGAAGCGCTTTAAAAGCCTTAAGCACAGTGAGTTTGAGCTGTTACCGTTTAACTTTGATGGCCTGGATAGTGACTTAAGCATTCCTTTTAGCCAGCTTACACAAATGAAAAACCAATTATTATTCAAGCTAACTCAAAGAGAATACATTGGCGCAGTAACCTTACCGGCATTGATTAACCACCCCAAAATCAGCAGTCAGCCAACTTTATCATTGCTTATCAGTGATGAAAAAGATGTTGATTTATGTGATGTCACAAACGCAGATATTTACTTTAAATTACCTGAAAGCTTTAAAGTAAATGACAACAAGTATATTGATATATTTCTGCGTAACCCTAGGTTAATCCCGTGGTTTCCAGCTGTTCTGATTGGTAAAGATTACCTTGAGTCCGTTAGATTGTTAGAAACGGTAAAGCCTAAGCGCATTGTCAGCAACAATACTGGCGTAGCATTTGTTGCCATAAACATGGGCATTGAGTGGATTGCAGGGCCCTTCCTCAACACCACTAACTCTTATGCCTTATTAACCCTACAAGAACAGCTTAATTGCGCCGGTGCATTTATTTCAAATGAAATAAACCGTAATCAAATTAAAAATATAGCCAGACCGAAAAACTTTAAAATGCTTTACAGCATTTATCACCCTATTTTGATGATGACCAGCAGACAGTGCTTCTTTCAACAAACTGTAGGCTGTAACAAGCCCAGTATTGAAGATGGTTGTATGCTTAAATGTGAAAAAGCCACTACCATTACAAATGTTAAAGGTATTTCATTTGCGGTTGATAAACAAAAAGGCGGTTACCCAAGTATTTACAACCACGAGCAATTCTTAAATATTGACGCGGTTGAAGACTTATCCTATATGTTTGATGAGTTTTTTATCGATTTAACCGATATAGGCTCAGGCTCTAAAGCTAAAATAGATAAAGTGGAATTAGTCAGCCACTTTGAAAAAGTATTACAGGGCATTACTGATTCAAAAACTAGCCTTAAACAGTTAGTTACTATTTCAACCAATGCTCAATATCAGCAAGGGTTGTAACCACAGGTTAGTTTTATTGCCTTTTGCTGACCCCGAAAGCGGCTGCATGGCTTAACCTCAGACCGGGATAATACATGCTTAGCAAAAAAGGCTTTACCTTCAGGTAAAGCCTTTTTGTTATCTAGTGTAAAATCATTTATTAGTGCTAATCCAGTTTGATTTACTGATAATTCAAAGTTGAGGCTTACTGAAAGGAACTGACTTCATCTGCTGTTAAGTCACGCCATTCACCGGCAACTATATCAAGACTTACATTACCTATTTGTTGACGATGCAGAGCGTTAACTCTATTACCTATGGCAAAAAACATTCTTTTAACTTGATGATACCGACCCTCTGTAAGCGATAACAACACCTCTTTTGCACTCATTATAATCAGCTCAGCGGGTAGTGTCGGTTTGCTCTCTCCTTGGAGCAATATGCCTTGTTTAAACAGTGCCACAGCATCAATATTAATCGGTTTGGCTAATTGTACTCGATACACTTTTGTGCAAACACATTCAGGTCGAGTAATATTATATGACCAACGGCCATCGTCAGTTATCAGCACTAATCCTGTGGTATCGGCATCTAAGCGCCCAACAATGTGCAGCTCGTCTTTGTGATTAATATCAATATTATTCAACAATGAAGGGTAATGACCATCGACATTTGAACAAAGTGTATCGGCTTGTTTATGCATCAACATATAACGAAATGGCCTAGTTACCAGTGTCTGACCATTTAATTGAATCACATTATCTTCATGCACCTGACTTGTTATATCAGTATTCACTGCACCATTTACCCTAATATGACCCAGACTAATTTGTTCAGTAACCTCTGATTTTGTACACAATGTACTTTTAAGCACAAATTTATCTAGCCGCATAAAATATCTACCCTACTTACATCTACCCTACTTACATCTACCCTACTTACATTTACGCTTTATATTAATGCGTTAATTTATAGTAATTATGCACAAGCAAACTATCAATAAAAGTCACTGACATAAGACGATCAATCCTGTGTTTGCTGAGTTAAAAAGGCTTTGAAAGCATTAACTGTTCTATGTGGATCTTCCTCTTGGGGCACATGACCAAGTTCATTAAAACGCACAAGCTGGCTGCCTATTATATCCCGGTGAAATCTATCGGCAATGTCAGGCGGAATAAGTCTATCCTGTTGCCCCCAAATAATCAGTGTCGACAGATTTAGCTCAGATATGCGCGGTACTAGCTGACCTGGACGTATTTGCTGTAACCGCTCGACTAGTGCCTGCCTATTGCCCGTTCGGGTTGTTAGATCAAAATACCTGCTGACTAATTCAGGGGTAACCGACTCTGGATTGCCATAAACATTTTTAACACTGCTTTCAACCATTCCCCTTGGTAACACTTGTTGCATGAGTTTATTTAATATTGGCGTGCTCGCAATGCTAAAGCCAATTGGAATCGATTTAGCTTCAAATGGATATCCACTCGAGTCAATCAACACTAACTTGGCTACGCGATCAGGATAAAATACTGCCGTAGCCCACGACACATAACCCCCAAGGGAATTACCAACCAAAATAGCGCGGTCAACCTTAAGCATATCGAGCACTTCGACAACAATGCGACAATAGTTTTCTATACTGTAGTTGCTGTCTACAGTGGGACCCGTTAAGCCAAAACCAGGTAAGTCAAATCGAATAACCTGGCGCTCATCCTTTAACGCATTAACCCAACCATCCCAAGTATGCAGCGATGAACTCGTACCATGCAAAAGCACAATTGGAGTTGGATCTTCACGGGGGCCTTCATCTCTTAGGTGGATCTGCAGGCCTGCAATTTCAATGAATTGTGATGGTGGTTGTGCCCATTTGGGTTTAAGTTGCTCAACAGATCGATCAGGCACACGATTGATTAGGATATAAATAGTCGCTGTAATCATAAGCAACAATAAAAGGCTACTGAACAATGTTAATATCAATTTCAATGCATACCTCTTATTAAAGGATAAATCAGTTATAGGCTCTGTACTTTATTGATTAAAAAATCAAAATTGCTAATGTTTTAGCTTAAATGAAACCATAGCATGTGTTAACTTGGTCATCATGCACTATTATTTAACTGAGCATGATTATTTAACAGGACTTAGAGAAATCATGGGTTAATGCAAATAGCTTAACTTGGAAAGGAGGACTGATTGAAACTTATTTGGCTAATATTATTGCTTACTTGCTTCAATGCATGGGCCGATTCTTCCACAAGTACACCTAAAGACATCGCTCTTTATACCTATCACTACATGCCGCCTTATGTCATTAATAGTGATACTGAAACAGGTTTACTTTATGATGTTGCAGATTTTTTTAACCGCCAACAGTCAAACTATCATTTCAGCGTATCTTACATTCCTCGAAAACGACTTAACCATTTGCTCGATACACAAAAATTTGACGGCATGATGATCGGCGTCAACCCCCTCTGGTTTAAAGACTCTGATCATACAACTTATTTATGGTCAGAACCTTTAATGCGGGATCAAGATGAAATTATTTCCCATTCAAATGCCCCCATCGAATTTAATAACACAGAGGTTTTTTACGGTAAAAGTGTCGGAGGGATTTTCGGCTTTCGCTATCACACTATAGATACATTAGTGGATAACGGAGTAATGATGCGTATCGATACCTCTAATGAATCACAATTAATTAATATGCTTATCAAAAAACGTTTTGATTTTGCCATTGTCTCTAGAGCAACAACTCTTTTCTACCAAACATTACTCGAACAAAACCAACAACTTTACTTTTCATCTAGGCCACACGACCAATATATTCGCTATATTATGGCCCCAAAAACACTTCAGACTGAATTTAAAGCGATTAATACACTGATTAAAAAGCTTAACAAGGATCCTGAATGGCAACAAAAAATGCTGAAATATCAAACCTTCTTGCAGCCCATTGAGCCTACATTGGAAAATAAATAACGCTTTACGCTTTGGCACCGAAATTAAGCAGCTAAACTCACTATTACCTCTTCATATTTACCAACAATAATCACATCACCTTCTACACCTGTTTCACACAAATGTAATTGAACATGTAAATTACCTATATCTGCCCTTTAAAAAGAGTCTGTTTTTGCCAGCGGTAACCCCTATGCCGAGTCGAGTAAGCCGCCACCAGTTTACCGCGAATGATAGGCAAGGCTATCTAGAGCGATAGCAAAAATGCTAACGATTGTTAGCCATGGATTCGATGAGTATTACCTGGTTAAAACTGAGTAGATGGGTCTTGTTCAGCAAACAATAATGTCATTGCTGATCCAGAGTCGACTGGTTTACTGTGGTAATAGCCCTGAGTTTTTGTTGCGCCAATTTTTTGTAATGCATGATATTGGGCTACTGTTTCTACACCCTCCGCGGTTATTTCAATCCCAAGTCGATTGGCTAGCAATACAATACTCTCAACAATGGCATGATCTTTTTCGCTGTTCATTAATCGACTCACAAAACTTCGATCTATTTTTATATTATGAATAGGAAAACGATGTAAATAGCTCAACGATGAAAAACCGGTGCCAAAGTCATCTAAATGAATATTAACTCCTGTAGCCTGCAGTTCATATAAGATTTTCATCGTCGTTTCTGGATCATGAATCAACACATTTTCAGTGACTTCGATATTGAGACAGTGTGCGGGTAACCCATGCTTATTTAACAGCGCTTTTAGCTTATCAACCACATGATAAGTTGAAATTAAGTCACTCGACGCATTACAACTCACGGTTAAATCATCTCGCCTAAACTGTTCACGCCATTGAGTAATTTGGCCCAATGCTTGGTCAATAACTAAATAGTCAATTTCAGCAATTCTTCGCATCTCTTCAGCTATGCTCAAAAACTTTATCGGCTCAATCAATCCTTTTGTTGGGTGTAGCCAACGAACTAATGCCTCAAAACCAGCTATACGCCCGGTAGTAGCATTAATAATTGGCTGAAAATAAACGATAAATTGCTTTTCGGTTACAGCCTGACTCAACTCGTTACGCAGCCTTAACTGATGTTTAGCCATCATATGCATATCTTCATTAAAGATTGCATAACCCCCACGCCCCTCACGTTTAGCGTGATACATAGCACTGTCTGCATCACGTAGGTATTCTTGCGCATCAAGTAACTCATTACTTGCCAAAACAATTCCAATACTGGCATTGGTAACGACAGGTTCATTATTTAAAATGAAGGGTTTAGTAAGGGCTCTATTAATACGCTCAGCAAGTTTAATCACTTGAGCTTCACCTGTAATACACTCCATTAATATACAAAATTCATCGCCACCAAATCTTGCTAGCGTATCTGAGTTGCGAATTTCATGACTCAACCTTTCGGCAATTGCAATGAGTAACTTGTCACCTTCTAAGTGTCCCAAACTATCATTCACTAACTTAAAACCATCTAAATCAAGAAACAACAAGGCAAAATTGTATTCAGCATCACGTTTATACTGCTTTACTGCTTTGGTCAAAAATTCAATAAATAATGTTCTGTTAGCTAAATGCGTCAAAGGATCATGAAAAGCTAATTGATTTAATTTCACTTCTGCTTGTTTTCTTAAACTGATATCAATGCACTGAATAAAAATATAGTCGGCTAGGCCATCGATATTTTTCTGAACATAAACATTAATGTAACAGCAGAGTTCTGTACCGTTTTTACACACCAAGGTTATTTCAGCATCATACGATTTAGCGTCTGCATCACGAATGAGCGCTAATTGTTTATAACCAAATTCACGATCATCAGGCTGAAGTAGATCAACATAACTCAGTAGATAAATTTCATCATTGGTATAGCCGAAGGTTTTACAGAGTGTCTTGTTCGCTTGTAATATTTTGCCATCCAGTCCCACCACAGCCATGCTAATCGTAGAGTTATTAAACACATTACGGAAAAGCTGCTCACTTTGTTTTTTAGCTTGTTCCGCTTTATATTGTTCACTGAGATCTTGTACTGTACCAGTCAAACGCTTGCCATCTTGCTCAACCTGTCCGGTAGAATGAACATAACAGCACTCATGCTTATCATTAATACTCATTAGCTCATGGCTCAGACTAAAAGCGACACCTTGCTCAAGAAACTGCTTAAACACGTCAGATATAGCTCCGTTATCATTTTGAGCCAAACAATTAAACAGTGCTTCAATATTAAAGGTGTCAACTTGAAATGGTGTCAGTTGAAGTAATTTAACTAGCTCTCTGGAGAGGGTTAATTGATGACTTACAGTATCATATTGCCAACTACCCAATCGCGCAGCGGCTTGTGCGTTAGCAAGGTTATTTTCACTTAACTGTATTTGATGCAATTGTACTTCAAGGGCTTTATTTGCACTTGCCAGCTGATTATCACGTTTAATTAAATTTTGATTCATAGTATTAAACGCACTGGCAAGACGCCCTAATTCATCGGTGCGAAGATTATCTAACTTTTCAGCTTGCTCACCTCTAGACAGTGCTAGTGTGGCATGATTAAGTTTTGATAAAGGCTGGGTAATTTTCTTTCTCATCACAAAAAATAATACAAATAATTCGATTCCAAGCGCAATAAACCCTGAAATAAATACAATCATTGCCGTACTAGAAGCGACATTGCTTACCACTGTTTTAGGGATGACACTGACATAATACCAACCTGGCCCTGAAAGTTTACTGACCATTAAATAAGAATCTATTTGTGCCAGCTCAATCATTTTTTGGTTTGGGTCTGCTGTTATGACCGCGTGGTAAATGGATTGCAGTGAATCGTCACCATCGCGGTCAATAATAAACTGCCCATTAGCTGCTTTAAGTTGATCAATATAGCTTTGATGTGCAATCAAACGACCATCGTGACGAAAAATAAGATTATAGCCCCCTTGCGGTGCTTGATTAATCGTTCTTGCAAACAACTCATCCAATGACATGTCGTTGCCAATAGTGGCAATATGTTGCTGCTGATAATAAATAGGCGTTTCTATTGATACCATCCAAATATCGGATTGTTTATCGAGGTAAACACCTGTCCAAACCGTTTTTTTAGCCGGATTATTTTGTTCAATTGAGATCGTAAAATATTCCTCCAATCGAATATCAAAATCAGCGGCTAAACGATAAGTAAAATCAGGAATTTCTGGCCAATATATTGCCGCAAAATTTTCAATACCATAAGCGTAAGTATTAATGAAACGATTTCGCCAGCTTTTACCATAGTCGCCCACCAATGTATTGAGCAAACCCGCACGGTATTTAAGCTCGTCAGTCAACTGCACATCTTTGGCAATCCAAACACCTGCACGCTGCTCTGCATCAAAAAGCTGCGGATTAAAACGTATCGCGTGGTCGTCTTGACGAATAAAATCTCTCTCGAAGAGAGACAGGGTTGCGGCTTTATTTTCAGGCTGATAAGAATTCAAAATATCTTGCTTAAACAGTTTGTGGTTATCCTCTGCAAGGGTAAAAATTTGGCTTTCTCTGGCAACTCTTTCCTGGGTGAAAGATTGAAACTCAGCTAACTTAGTTGACTCTATTTCGGAAAATATATGAAAATAACTGATGGTTGTTAATATGCTAATGACAAATAAAATTCGAACACCTACCGCCATCAAAGTGTGACTAACAATAGATTGGTTCAAACTGGCTAACAACTTTATCATTCATACTTCCTGAGTAAATAGTGCTAAAAATGTGGAAAAAAGTGCGTTCAAAAATTAGTCATTGATAATTTTATATTCAATTCATTCATGTATTGAGTAGTAACTCTAGCAGATTTGGTTGAATGTTAACAAATAGTTAAATAAAACAACTCTATTTTCTGCCATGTTTTAGCTACCTTTATATAAAGTGCAAAGTCGCATCTAAAAACATAATAAAGGCGCCTATATAAAATAAGCCCAGATTTTTCAATCTGGGCTTATTTATTATCTTTTTAAACAGCTACTTACCTTAAATATTACACTCATTTTACCAAATTACGTAATACATAATGCAAAATACCGCCATGTTGGTAATAACTGAACTCATTAGGGGTATCGATACGGATTTTTGCCTCAAACGAATGTTGCTTACCCGCTTTATCAGTTGCGGTCACCTTAACGGTTTTTTGACCGGCACTGACCGCAGGAATACTAAACTGTTCTTCGCCTGTGAGGTTAAGCGCCTCAGTACTGTCGTCTGGCATAAACTGCAAGGGCAAAATACCCATTCCAACTAGATTAGATCTATGTATACGCTCGTAACTTTGGGCGATTACCGCTTTTACACCTAACAGTGCAGGCCCTTTAGCTGCCCAGTCCCGCGAGCTACCAGTACCATATTCTTTACCTGCTAGCACAATACAAGGCGTGCCTTGTTGCTGATACTGCATCGCGGCATCAAATACCGTCATCGATTCACCGTTAGGCATTAAACGTGTCCAACAGCCTTCGGTGCCCGGTGCCAGTAAGTTTCTTAACCTTACATTGGCAAAGGTGCCGCGCATCATCACTTCATGGTTACCACGGCGTGAACCATAAGAATTAAAGTCCTTAATTGCCACGCCAGCTTGCTGTAAATAATCTCCTGCTGGACTGTTTGGTGCAATAGATCCCGCAGGTGAAATATGATCAGTTGTCACCGAGTCGCCCAATTTGAGTAAACAACGAGCGTTGTCTATGCCTGTTATTGTGGGCACTTCGGCAGTGATGCCGTCAAAAAATGGCGGCTGTTTAACATAGGTAGAATCTGGCCAGTTATATTTCTGACTCTGCACCACCTCTAACCCTTGCCAATCTGCATCACCAGTGTAAACATCGGCATAACGCGACACAAACATATCACTTTTTACCGCGCTGGCCATGACCTGTTGAATTTCTTGATTATCCGGCCAAATATCTTTTAAATAAACCGCATTACCATCTGCATCCTCACCAAGTGGCTCACTTGCTATATCGGCTTTCATGTTACCAGCTAGTGCATACGCGACCACCAGCGGCGGCGATGCCAGATAATTAGCTTGAATTTCAGGATGAATACGGCCATCAAAGTTACGATTGCCCGACAATACTGAACACACCTTTAACCTGCCCTGTTGTATGGCTTCACTGACAGGCTGAGGCAATGGGCCGGAATTACCGATACAGGTGGTACAACCGTAGCCAACTAATTGAAACCCTAAAGCATCTAAATCGACATTCAGACCCGATTTTATTAAATAATCTGTCACCACCTGCGAGCCAGGTGCAAAGCTGGTTTTTACCCAAGGTTTTACCTGCAAGCCTTTACGGCGGGCATTTCTGGCCAATAATCCGGCGGCGATGAGTACCGACGGGTTAGAAGTATTAGTACAACTAGTAATAGCTGCTATAACGACAGCGCCAGCTTCGAGGACAAAATCTTGTTCTCGATAACGGCAGGCAACACCATTATCGCCATCGGCAACTGGCACTTGCACCACTGGGCCGCCTTCACTTTCAAGCTCATCTTGAGCGTCAACTTGGCTAACCGGAATTTGGCTGTCTAACCATTGACGAAAACTGATACTTGCTTGCTCTAATGCAATTCTATCCTGCGGCCTTTTAGGTCCGGCGATTGACGGCACAATACTGCCCAAATCTAACTGTAAAGTGGCGTGATAACAGGCTTTGTTGTCGGACGCACTGGCCCACATCCCCATCTTTTCAAGATATGCTTTTATCAATTCGATACGTTCAGGGGAGCGACCAGTAAGCGCTAAGTAAGCTAAAGTTTGCTGATCAATCGGGAAAATACCACAGGTAGCGCCATATTCTGGCGCCATATTAGCAATGGTGGCTCTATCGGCCAGGGTCAGTTGATCAACCCCCGCACCAAAAAACTCAACAAACTTGCCTACTACGCCAAATGCGCGTAATTGCTCGGTAACCGTTAACACGAGATCGGTAGCAGTCACCCCTGCTGGTAATGTACCAGTAAATTCAAAGCCAACAATTTCGGGTAATAGCATAGTAACAGGTTGCCCAAGCATAGCGGCTTCAGCCTCAATGCCGCCTACCCCCCACCCCAGCACACCTAAACCATTAATCATGGTGGTATGAGAATCAGTACCAACCAGTGTATCGGGATACAATAAATTGTCTTCATCTTCTTTAACAAACACGACCCGAGCCAGATATTCTAAATTAATCTGGTGCACAATACCGCGCCCAGGCGGCACCACTTTAAAGTTGTCAAAGGCTTGCTGGCCCCAGCGCAAAAACTGGTAACGTTCACGGTTGCGTTGAATTTCAATGGCAGTATTTTTTTGCAGCGCGCCGGATTCAGCAAACACATCAACCATTACCGAATGGTCAATGACCAACTCGACAGGATTAAGTGGATTAATCGCGTCAGCATTGCCACCTAATGTCACAATAGCATCGCGCATTGCGGCTAAATCAACGACTGAAGGCACGCCGGTAAAATCTTGTAAAATAACTCTAGAAGGTACAAAAGCGATTTCGGTTTCTGACCAGTTATCTAAATCCCAACGAGCTAAGGTATCAATATCCTCTGGTTGAACAAATTCTGAATTTTCATAGCGCAGTAAATTCTCTAATAAAATTTTTGCTGCGAAAGGTAAGCGAGATAAATCGTAGTGTTCGGCTAGTCTCTCAAAGCTGTAGTACTTGAATGTGTTTCCATTACTTTCAAGTTGTTTCAATAATTGCATCGAATTTTTCATCACTGATCTCCCTATAAACGTTTAGTGCACTTCATGCTAAGGTTACCCTAACATATCCAAATCAAAAATCGAGAAGGAAATCCTATGAGCAAAATGCGTATAGAATATGACAGCATGGGTAAAGTTGAGGTACCAGAGGATGTTTACTATCAGGCGCAAACCCAACGCGCATTAGATAACTTTCAATTATCTCAGCGGCGCTTCCCAGCTCCTGCATTACTCGCCTTACTCGATATAAAATCAGCCGCTGCTCAGGCTAATTGCCAGCTTGGCTTACTAGACAAACCTATTGCCATCGCCATTCAACAAGCGATTACTGCCAGTAAACAGCTGGATTTTGCAAAGCATTTTCCACTAGATCTGTTCCAAACAGGTTCTGGCACCAGCTCTAATATGAATGTTAATGAAGTCATTGCCAGCCTAGCCAGCGATATTTTACAGGATAAAGTTCACCCTAATGATCATGTCAATATGGGCCAAAGCAGTAACGATGTGGTACCCGCCAGTATTCACATCAGTACAGTGCGACATTTAAAAGCGCTCTTGTATCCAGCCATGACGGATTTAAGTGATAGGTTAACCTACTTAGCCAAAAAGCATTCAGATACGGTCAAAACCGGACGAACCCATTTAATGGACGCGATGCCCATTACGTTAGGGCAAGAGTTGTTATGTTGGCAGCAACAAATGAATGCAGCTCAGGCTAAGCTTCAACAGGCAGAGTTAGGTTTACATCAGTTGCCTTTGGGCGGCACAGCCGTTGGCACTGGGGTTAATTGCGACCCGCGTTTTGCCAAACTGACTTGTGATTATCTACAACAGCAAGATAAGCTACCCTGGCAAGCCGCCCAACTACCAGCCTTGTATATGAGTAGCCAAGATCACACCTTAGCTATGGCATCAGCCTTAAAAGGGTTGGCAATCAGCTTAATGAAAATAGCCAATGATTTACGCTGGATGAACTCAGGCCCTATTGCCGGATTACAAGAGATTCGTTTAACCGCATTACAACCAGGCTCATCAATCATGCCAGGTAAGGTCAACCCTGTGATCCCTGAAGCGGTTGCCATGATTGCCGCAGAAGTTATCGGCAATGAAGCCACCGTAACTATCGCCGCTCAATCCGGTAATTTTCAATTAAATGTCATGTTGCCACTGATTGCCGACAAACTGTTATCGAGCATCGATTTATTAACCAACGCCTGCCAAGCAATGACAACTAAAGTGTTTGCTGAGTTTACGCCCAATATGGATAACTTAACTCAGGCATTAGCGAAAAACCCTATTCTGGCAACCGCACTGAATTCCGTTGTCGGCTATGATATGGCGGCAAAAATTGCCAAGCGTGCCGACAAAGAACATAAATCAGTCCTAGAGATTGCACTTGAGGAAACCGAGCTAACCGAAAGTGAGTTACAAGCAATACTCGATCCTTTGCATTTAGCTAAGCCTCACCAATAGTATCTGCCTAATTAATTTAACCACAACATATCAACATAAAAATAAGGAGCTTAAGCTCCTTATTAACCTTAATCAAATTGAGTAATGAGTTAAATCTGATGAAAGAAACTGATACACGAGAATATTTCCCAGGCTATTGCCTATGCCGCTGTTTAAATCTGGTACTTAATTAAGTTATTAGACAAGTGGCATAGTTATTTTGGCCACCTAATTAGTGGTGATATAATGAGTGGTGACTACTTTAATGAATGTAAGCCAAACATATTACTTTCAGTATCCATAGCTAATGTAATAAAACCATATTCACCAATAGACATCTTAGATCTTTGCACCCGTCCACCAGCAGCAACGACTTTTGACTCTTCGATTGCACAATCTTCACATGCAAAGTAAATCAAAGTGCTATTACCACCTGCCGGAAATCCTTCCATTTGAACCAATGCGCCTGTAGCACCATACTTTTCCATATCGGATGGAAAAGACAACATTTTTATATTGTCATCATTTGGATCACCCAAAACGTCAAAATTTATGCCTAAGACAGACTGATAAAATTTTCTCGCTCTCGCTAAATCATTGACGTAAATTTCAAACCAGCCTACGGGATTAGTATTCATAAATTATCTCCTGAGTGATTAACTGTTCATATAAAGCCCATTTAAGGAACGAATTATAATGTGATTCAATCTAGCGATAGCACAACATAAACTCGGCAAATCTATCTGCGCTTTGGTTATTTTTTATACTCAACATATTGCTTAAAATTCTCGAGTATCATCAACCAACCTTGTCGTTGTTGTTCTACTGAGTTTTCATCTTCTGCTTCGAATGTTTCCGCTATTGTGGTTTGACCTTGATACTCTGAGAACTGAATATCCACCTCTCTATTATCCTCTAGTGTGTAGCGGATATGGGTAAGCGGAGCAATAGCGGTAAACTCACCCTCAAAATCGAAACCCATTGAGCCATCTTTAGCCTCCATTCGATAATTAAATTTTCCCCCCACCACCAAATCAATCTGTGCAAAAGGACAGCACCAGTCGCTCGAAGCAAAATGCCAATTTTTAATCTCATCAGGGTTAACCCAAGATAACCATACTAAATTTAAAGGTGCATTAATTATTGTTTCTATAGATATTTTCATATAGATCTCAAATTTCAATATGGCTGATAGTCATTGATAGAGGTAATTATTTAACCGTAAATCTAACTCATATAGCGTTATAAGCTAGTCTCCCAGCAACAAGAACTCCTGCTAGCCACTAACACAATAAATTAACATAACGGTTTTTCACTTTAATTACGACACCTTTGCCACGATTCAAATGTAAAAACCGAATCAAGCATTGGACACAAGTAATCAATAGCGAAACGCTAAAGCTGCATTCGTGACTGGATATTAATCAAACTGATAATCAAGCGCTCCTGCTAAGGTTAGCAATACTTTGCCTTGGTCCAACCATCTTCAATGACCATTGTTAGAAAGAGTATTCAAACCCTGCTGGTATTGGGCTAGCTGTACGAATAACCATATAAACTATGCTGTAAATTGATGATGAATATGGCTCATGTTCGAAGTGAAATTAAACCGTTTTTGTTCATGTTCCGAACCCCGTATAACTGACTCAGCGCTAACGCTCTAAGCTCTCATAAATAGAGAGATAAAGAATAGACAAGCTTACCGTCGATTGTTAACTAGGCCATCGGGCACCAGCCAAACAAGACCGTAAGACAACTCACTGACCAATTCTGAACATGAAAAAGCCAGAGCATAAAAAATGTCTAAAAGCGCAAAGCATAAACTCAGGTTTGAAATCATAGAATGGATACTAGAAAGCCATGAATAATAATTTTACATTTTCAATTAACAGCATTTCTCTTGATGAGAATTACCATCCATCTGATAAAACTCGTATCACCACTAACTTTGCTAACTTAGCCAGAGGCAGTTATCGCCAGGCCAATTTACGCAATGCGTTGAAAATGATTGATAATAGTTTTAATGCTTTAGCAAATTGGGATAACCCAAAAGGCGATCGCTATACTGTCGAACTTGACATTATTTCGGTCAATATGGATATTGCAGGCAGTGGCCAAACTTTTCCTTCAATTGAAATATTGAAAACTAATATTATCGACAGAAAAACCAACAAGCACATTGAAGGCATAGTCGGCAATAACTTTTCCTCTTATGTACGCGATTATGATTTTAGCGTATTACTGCCAGATCATAATAAAGACCAGCCCCAATTTAGCATTCCAGATAACTTTGGCGAACTGCATGGCAAACTGTTTAAGTATTTTGTTAATTCAGATACCTATAAGCAGCACTTTACAAAGCCACCGGTTATTTGTCTCAGTGTTTCCGATAACAAAACTTATCATCGTACTGAAAATCAGCACCCAGTATTAGGGGTTGAATATCTGCCAAATGAATCGTCGTTAACTGAACAATATTTCCAAAAAATGGGCTTACAGGTTCGTTATTTTATGCCGCCAAATAGCGTCGCGCCGTTAGCTTTTTACTTCTTTGGTGATTTACTCAATGATTACACTCATTTAGAGCTGATAAGCACCATCAGCACAATGGGCACTTTTCAAAAAATCTATCGACCTGAGATTTATAATGCCAATGCCGTTGCGGGTAAATGCTATCAACCCAATTTGAAAAACCTGGATCACTCACTGACTCAAATTGTTTACGATCGCGCCGAACGTAGCCAACTCGCGGCTGAACAAGGAAAATTTGCTGCGGAGCATTTTATCAAACCGTATCAAGCGGTACTTGAACAATGGTCAGCTAATTATGCGTAATTAATATATTTATCAGCACGGTTTATCCGCTTAGCTTAATCGTTACGTTAGTCAAAATTTACGGTGTCAATATAATGAAAACATTAAAAAAACCAATACTATTACCCACTTCAACTGCAGGCAGTTTGCCTAAACCTTTATGGCTTGCAGAGCCTGAAACACTGTGGTCACCTTGGAAGTTACAAGGTGATGAGTTAGTTGTCGGCAAACAAGACGCACTGCGTTTGTCGTTACACGATCAACAGCAAGCAGGGATTGATATTGTTAGTGATGGCGAGCAAACACGCCAACATTTTGTCACCACCTTTATTGAACACCTCAACGGCGTTGATTTTCAAAAACGTAAAACCGTTAAAATTCGTGACCGCTATGATGCCAGCGTCCCCACCGTTGTTGGCCCAGTGAGTCGGCAAAAGTCGGTTTTTGTTGAAGACGCTAAATTTTTACGCCAGCAAACCACTCAACCAATAAAATGGGCGCTACCTGGCCCGATGACCATGATAGATACGCTTTATGATGATCATTATAAAAGTCGCGAAAAACTTGCTTGGGAATTTGCCATCATACTCAATCAAGAAGCCAAAGAATTAGAAGCAGCGGGAGTTGATATTATTCAATTTGACGAACCTGCATTTAACGTGTTTTTTGATGAGGTAAATGATTGGGGCATCAAGTGTTTAGAAAGAGCCATTGAAGGGCTTAAATGCGAAACCGCGGTGCATATTTGTTACGGTTATGGCATCAAAGCCAATACCGACTGGAAAAAAACCTTAGGTTCTGAGTGGCGTCAATATGAACAAGCATTTCCTAAACTGCAACAATCGAGTATCGATATTATCTCGCTTGAATGTCATAACTCCCATGTGCCAATGGAGCTACTTGAACTTATTCGCGGTAAAAAAGTCATGGTCGGCGCAATTGATGTCGCCAGCAACACCATAGAAACACCAGAAGAAGTGGCTGACACCCTGCGAAAAGCGCTGCAGTTTGTCGATGCCGACAAGCTCTACCCTTGCACCAACTGTGGTATGGCACCCTTGTCTCATCAAGTGGCAAGGGCCAAACTTAATGCATTAAATGCAGGCGCAGCGATCGTTAGACAAGAGCTTTTGGCTAAAAGTAGTTAGGCGAGTTATTCTAATATAATCTAAAACGACAACAATTTGTTTTTCAGCCAACAATAACCGTGTCGGTGATGGCCTCATTGGCGTAACCGACACTGTTGGTGCTAAAAATAAATCGTCTAAGATATAGGTTTACTTTTTTCACTATTATTTTAGCTCACTAGGTATGTCACATATTAATTTACTATAACCTCTCAATTTGTATTATTCACTTCGGGATTTTTCGAATTAACTGGTAGTAAAACGGTAAACTGAGTGGAGAATTTATTATCACCGTTTTGTTCAGAATTAAGCATTATTTGACCCTCCAAAAGTTTTGTTACCCATTGATTCACCATATATAAACCTAGTCCAATATTACCTTTCCCTCTTCCGCTTGTAACAAAGGGATCGAATAGATTATTTTGCAAAGTTGAAGGGATACCTGATCCGTTGTCAGACACTAAAATAGATATTTGACTTTCACTAAGCCTACGCGCTTTTATTTCGATGATACCTGGCTGTCCTGGAGCAAAACCATGTTTCAAACTATTAATAATAAAATTCTCTAGTACTTGGGAAATAATACCTGGACGAGTTAACAATGCTAAGTTGGCCTCAATATCTTCAACAAGAACAACTTTACTCTTAATAAATAAAGGTTGTAAGCTAACAATCAAGTCACTGACCACTTCATCCAACAAGCATTCTATATAGTCTTCATTCACGCGATCAATTGCTAAGCGTTTAAAGTGTTTTAAATGATTAACGGCTTTATCTAAATTAACTATTGCTAGGTGCAGACTGCTGTGAATTAACTCAACTGCGGCGCTAAACTGGCTTTTAGATAAGCCCTCTAACATAGATTTTTTCAACTTTTCATTAGCATTATCGGCACTAGATACGCAGATAATCGCACCGCCAATTGGTGTGTTAAGTTCATGAGCGACACCAGCAACCATTAACCCTAAAGATGATAACTTGTTGGCCTCAACCAACTCGTCCTGTAAGAGTTGTTGTCTAACAATATTTTTTGTTAAAGAATCATTAACGCGTTCTAATTCTTGCTGCTCGTTTTGTAGTTTCAATGAAAGTGCAATTAGCTTGCATTGATAACAAAACTCACGCCAAATGATGAAGAAACCACATACCGCTAAACTCAAAAATATGACTAATACAAAAAATAAGTACTGAGTCCTCGCACCTGACAAAAAGTTTGGATTACTGGTCGCATACAATAATAATTCGCTAGTATTAGCACCTGTTTCCGCACCTAGAAATATTGCTAAAGGAATAAAGCTACTAAGTACGTTGTCAAGAATGTAATCACCGCCTGTGGAATGTTCATTTTGATAGTGCCAAAACTCTGGTGACTCAGTTTTTAAATTTAACCTTGGCTGATCTAGCATAAAGCCCCACTCCTTATCGGGGTGTGGGTGTAGCAACCAATATCCTTCACGATTGATAATAGATATTTTAGCTTCCGGGATATTATGATCTCGGATGGTTGCCAGCAAATTATCTAATCTATAATTGATTATGAGCAATCCAGAGAATAGATGTGTATCTGATGATGTTTTGATTGTTCCTCTTATAACAGGTTCAAATGGTTTAATTACTTCACCGCGTTCAACATTCAGGTCAATAGGTGAAACATACATATTTGGCGCAGCGACTTGCATTCCTTGCTTAAAATAATAACGTGCCTGTTTGTTTTGTAGACTTGTTACTTGCGGCACCACAACTTCGCCGGCAACAAACTCGACTCTTACAACTTCCTGTCCATTGTGATCAAGCCAACGAATTTGTGAGATTTTAGACGAGCTTTTACCAAATTTAATAAAATAGTTCTGAACTTTTTGTTTTGATTGAAGTGTTAATCCTTGAGTCTGGCGACTTTGATCGTTTTTTGGAAAAAGAGCTTGGCTACTTGCCAGTAGAGTCAGTAAATCGCCTAAGCCGCTCAGCTCACGACTAAATAGGTTTGTTGCAATAAATAGCTTCTGACTTTGAATGTTTTTTAGCTCCTCCACTTTATTCTTATAAAGAAGTTGATAGGTCAACCATGCAAGTATTATTGAAAAAACCAGCACCAGTACAGACTTCAACAATAAACGGCGCTTTGGTATAGTTAGATTGGCGGTAAATAAAGACATAAATACAGTGCCTATTACTTGCGATATGCTGCTAGCCATTGGATCAAGTCTTGGATAGCTAATGGCTTAGAGAATAAATAACCCTGAGCAATATCACAACCTGCATTCTTAAGCCACATCTTTTGATATTCTGTTTCAATCCCCTCTGCCACTATGCTGAAATTGAATTTTTTTCCTAATTTCAAAATCATATTGATAACATGCTCACTGTTTTCATCTACTTCAAGCTGACTAACAAAGCTTCGATCAATTTTGATCGAATGGGCGGTAATGTGTGAAATATGTGCAAGTGATGAATAACCCGTTCCAAAGTCATCAATACTTATTTTTATGCCCAAAACCACAAAGCGTTGCAGAGATTCTTGAATGCGGTCGTAATCTGCAATTGCCTGAGACTCTGTCACCTCTAGCTCTAGTAACTCCGAAGGCAAGCCATAGCGAGTGATACAATTTGAGATAAAGTTAAAATAATCTGGGTGTAGTAAGTCAAAAGAAGAAGCATTAAAAGCGATGGGAACTCGGTAACCCATATCAACTAAGGTATTTAATGCTTCCATGGTTTTTTCAAATATCAGGCAGTCAAGTTTGATAATTAGTCCAGCGGCTTCCGCTATAGGTATAAACTCATCTGGTGGCACAAAACTACCGTCATCACGTTGCCATCTGGCTAAAGACTCAAAACCTACAATCTCTCCAGAGAATAAGCAGACTTTAGGCTGCAGCATGACACTCAACTTACGTTCACGAATGCTAGCACGTAATTCTCCCATTAAGCCGTAACGACGATTAATTAAGTCTGTTTCGTGTTGTGAGTGTTGGATATAGGCGATATTGTTTAAAGATGCTTGTTTAAGTTCTGATTCAGCCATACTGATTATTTTGATAGCTGAACTTTGATCAAGAGTATCAAGCGGCATATCGAGTAAAGTAAATGAAGATATATGTGCTACGCCGTCAACTTCAATTTCATTACAAGTCAGCTTATGAATTAACTCTGGAGTCAATTCAAAATTAATATCTAATAAAATAGAGAATTGTTTATGCCCCGATAAAGTGACTCGTGTGCTAATTGGTAAAATCTCATGTAAAACTTTATGCACATAAATCAATACACTCTGTGTAAATTCATAACCAAAAGTGAATTTCATTTCATCATAATACTTCACTTCTAGCATGATTAAGCGAGTTTTTTTCCATTCTAAAGAGCTCATATTCTGAATTTCTTTTTTTAACCAGTTACGATTAGGAATATTCAGATCACTATGGGTATAGGCAAGTTCAGTCACACGGTTAAGTAAAGCTATATTAGTAAAACCACTACTGATATTTTCACTAAATACTTTAAGTAAATTGATATGTGCATCTGTTAGAGGTTTAGATGAGCTTACTACAATCAAGTAGCATTTCTCATTTACATCTTTAGTTTCAAAGTAAAGCACTGAACGTAGTCTTGTAATAACATGACGTTTTTGATTAAGTGCCTGTTGTAAATCTGCATAAATTTCATTGAGATGCTCATCTGAAATTGTCAGCCCTTTCAGTTTTTCAAAACATCCCGTCGCGGTTACGACATGAGCATCCTTAATTAAGTTCAGGTTATTGCCCATACAAATCAAACCACCTTCGTTAGCACCAATAATATTGGCGATTTCAGCTAATACGGTTCGGGTAAAGGTGGATAGTTCATAACGGTTGCTTATACTTCTCGCGGCGTCGAGCACTATTTGCAGACTTTGACTGGCTTCGGCAAGCTCTGATATATAATTCCAGGTTCGAAAGTTACTGGAAACGATTGAGTGCAATTTATCTAGCTTTAAGTCAGCTTTATTCCAATACTCGTCTATATCTAAGGCATACATAACGTCTTTTTCAGGAGCAAATCCAGGTTGACCCGTTACAAGAACAATTCTAACTAAGGCGTTTCCAAGATCTTCTCGAATGGTACTGATTAAACGAAGGCCGGCATCGTCTTCCTCCATCACGACATCCAATAAAATCAGACCTATATCTGAATGAGTGTTTAGAATCGTTGACGCTTCAAAAGCTGAATTAGCCGTAAGTATTTGGAGTCTGGTGCGATTAGGTAAAATCAATGATTCTAAACTAGAAACAAGGGCTCTTTGGTAATCTAAATCATCTTCGACACTTAATATCTTCCATGTTTTATTAAGTTGTTCGATTTGTTCTTGATTGCAATCCGATTCTGCTAAAAAAATATATGATTCAGTTGACCGGCCCATCATAACCTCCTGTTATATAGAGATGTAACCATTTTTAATATTATTTTTAGCCCCAAATCAGTGATTTGTCAATTTTTATAGCTTACAAAACGATCACGAACCAAATGCTATTACATATAACCGACTCTAAATAGCAACCTCTTGCCTAAGCTAGCTTTAAAATACCTTGAAACTCTTACTTAAACGACCAATAGCATTTACTAAATATATTATGTTTCCATCATGCTTCAATGAAGGGTTAATTCATTTTGAATAAAAACGGGATTGGTATTTAAAACCAATCCCGTTTTTCACTTACTGAAACTTCAGCTTAGCTTTTACCTTTATTTACCCAGTGTAGGGGTGCGTGGTGGGATCATTCGTTTATTGCCTGTTGCCTCAAATGCACTGGCAAAACTTAACAAGTTGTTGTCGTCATAGGCACGGCCAGCGAACGTTAACCCGACTGGCATACCAATATCGGCCATTACGCCCATAGGCACAGTTACCGTTGGTACACCTAAGTGACGAATAGCCAGATTACCGTTAGCAACCCAAACGCCGTTACTCCAAGCTATGTCGGCAGACGCTGGATTGACGTGCGCATCAGCGGGGCCAACATCAGCCACGGTTGGGAACAACACGGCATCGAGTTTTAGCTCATCCATCCAGTCTTCTAGATCCAACTTGCGGGTTTTCTCTAAGCCGCGCAAACCATCGGGAATACTGTCGATTTGGTTATACGACTTAAGCCCTCTTTTGGCCATGTTGACGTATTCATCCATGCCTGCAGCTAAATCACCTTCACGATTTGGCAAGGTGCCTAAGTCGTGTGGGAAAATCAAATGACCATTAACATCAGCCAGCTTGTTCAGTTTAGGATCATTATTAGCACGCAAGAATTCATCTAAAGCCCAACCTGATAACTCCCACAGCTCGTCTTCAAGAAACTCTGGCGTGACAATACCGCGATTGTACACAGTCGGTGCACCTGGGCGATCACCCTCACAATTTGACACCAGCGGAAAATCAACTTCAATAACTTCTGCTCCAGCAGATTCCAGTGCTGTGCGCGCCGCTTCCCATAAGTCGATAACTGTCGCACGGGTATTGATACGCTGACCGGTTGGTCCGCCAATACCTGGGTTTTCGCTCGTACCAGCCAGTTCATCTTTATTGATGTACATACGCGGTACGCCGAAACGTTTGCCTTTAAGCGAGTCGGCTTGAGCCGCTAAATCCAAATAAGATTGTGGACGCACGCTTGATGCTTTTGGGATTTCAACCCAGGGTTGCAGGCGCCATAAATCACCACGGGTAATTGGGTCATCGGCAACGATAACATCAAGCACTTCTAACATGTCTGCCATAGTACGAGTGTAAGGCACGACCACATCCATGGTCGGTGTTAACGGCCAGTTGCCACGTACAGAAATCACCCCTCGTGACGGAGTATAGGCACACAGACCATTATTTGATGCTGGGCCTCGACCACTTGACCATGTCTCTTCGGCCAATCCAAAGGCTGAATAACTTGCCGCGGTACCAGTACCTGCGCCATTAGACGAACCCGAAGCAAAAGGTGCGGTAAGATAGTTTGCGTTGTATGGACTTTCTGCACGACCATAATGACCACGCTGCATACCACCATTAGCCATAGGCGGCATGTTGGTTTTGCCTATGCAGATAGCACCCGCTTTACGTAACTGCTCAACAGCAAATGCATCATATTGGGCCACCAAATCTTTAAAGGCTGGGCTGCCCGAAGCCGCCGTTAGCCCTTTAACAAGGTAACTATCTTTGGTTGTGTAAGGAATACCATCAAGTGGGCTAAGTGTTTCACCACTAGCTCGGCGCGCATCAGAAGCCTCGGCTTCTTTTAGCGCATCTTGATTACGCACCACCAATGCATTTAACTTGGTTTGTGTCGCTGGGCCGTCATAAGCATCAACTCGAGCTAGATAAGACTTCACCAGTTCAACCGCTGTAGTACGGCCTGATTCGAGTGCAGCACGCAACTCGGAAATAGAAATTTCAGTGACTTCGAACATGTGTTACGACCTCTTATTGAAAGCCAATTGCGTTGCAACAACAGTGACACAAATGGTCACTGTGTTCGTCATGGTTTTACTTACTGTCCTGAAGGGATTTGTTGGGTAATACAGTGGATGTTACCGCCACCTAATAATATTTCACGCGCAGGCACACCCACAATTTCATACTCAGGAAAAATTTCCTGCAGTTTTTGTGCGGCAATATCATCGGTTGTCGGGTCAAGTAACGGGAAAACAATGCGATTGTTGGTGATTAAAAAGTTTACATAAGAACCCGCTAAACGCTCACCCGCCGTGCGTGGTACACCGGTCCCCACCTCTACACCTTGCGCTTCTTCTTCGGTGCAATACAAAGGGCCTGGTTGTGGCATTAAATGGATTTTTAACTTACGACCTTTTGCGTCTACCGCATTTTGTAACACATCTAAGGCCGCTTTTGAGCGAGGATACTGCGGATCATTTTGATCATCAGTCCAATGTAAAATCACTTCACCAGGGCGAGCAAAACAGCACATATTATCAATGTGTCCGTCGGTTTCATCCATGTACACGCCTTCTTCCAACCAAATAAACTGCTGCACATTTAAATAATCAGACAGTAATGCTTCTATCTGTGCACGAGTCAAATCAGGGTTACGGTTACTGTTAAGTAAACACTCAGCACTGGTCATGCAAGTGCCTTCACCATCGACATGAATTGAACCACCTTCAAGAATAAGCGGCGCGCGATACCCCTCTAAACCATGTTGCGCGTTCATCTGTTGCGCCACTTGCTCGTCTTTATCCCATGGAGAGTACAAACCACCGTTATGACCGCCCCAGGCATTAAAACCCCAGTCGATACCACGGCATTCGCCCTTGGCATTTACCACGACTGTTGGGCCTGTATCACGAGCCCAGCAATCATTACTATCAATTTCAACCAAAGTAACGTGGGAAGGCATAACCGTTTTGGCCTGTACCAAAAATGCTTTAGGTACCCCCATATAAACAGGTGTAGCTGCACCTATGGCATCAGCCACCTTGGCAAACGTTGCCTGAGCATAAGCCCCTGCAGAGCGCCAGTTGTCCGGACGATATGGCCAAAGCATCCACACAGCTTGCTGCGCCGCCCATTCTGCGGGCATATGAAAACCATCTTCAGATGGCTTAGTGGTTAACTGTGTGGCATCCATATTCGCGTTTGTCATTAATTTTGTCTCCAGAAATGCTGAAAAAACATAAAAGTGTGCGCCCTAACATAGGACGACAGAAAAAATACAGTTCATACCATTCAAATAAAAATCGATTTATCGCATTTATCACGTGGATAGTTAGGCCGACTTGACCAAGTCTTCACTAGATGAGTATTAGCTTGGTTGCAATATATTGGCATATCATATCATTTAAGACGGTTTACGCTAAAGACTTGTATGTCTACCAGTTACCTAAATATAACCGTTTTTGAGTGTATCTACTGCAGCAAGATTAAGACTAATGGTCAAGAATATAACCAGAGGTAATCTTAATATTAAGGTTATTTGCCCTTCAATGTAGCTAATGACGTCATCAAATAAATGCATTTTTGGTGACAAATGTCACTGGTTAAAGCAATTGAATACAATCAATATATGAATATAAATAACAAGATCAATTAGGAAATATTATGAATACAGGTAGTTTAGCGTTACTTATCCCTATTTTAGCCATTTTAGGCAGCTTTATTGTCAGTATAATGAAACTCAGAGAGCGCCAAATACGCGCAGCCAGTGAACATGACAGCCATAATAACTCATTACTGAAGGAAGTAAGCGCACTGCGGGATCGTGTTGAAGTTTTAGAGCGGCTTGTCACAGACGATTCATATGGCTTAACACAAAAAATCAACAACGCTTAACTTATATTGGCGCAACAACTGCCTGTGTTTGTTATTGCGCCCTGTTGAATATTTAACCGTTATCGTTTTTAAGCTTAACCTTTTGGTAAGCCCCATGGATTTAACGGTAACGGCTTATTCGCATTACTTGACGATTCAGTACTTGAAACCGATGAAGACTGAGATGTCACACTATTATTATTGCGACTAGGTTCGCTACTGAAGTTAGGTGCTGAACGCCCTCTTGCCGACTCTTTACCTTTATTTAAAGCTAAGCTTACTTGAGGTGCTTTATCTTTATTGGCTTGATGACGCGCTTGAGGAACAAAGTTCAATACTGAAATAGGGATAGGTCTTTTCGGTTCAAAACCTGCTATGACTCTACGTTCAATTAGCTCACCCAAACGGCTTTCAATCATACACAGGTTCTTAAAGTCATCGTTCGATACTAACGAAATCGCTAAGCCACTTGCACCTGCTCGGCCTGTTCGGCCAATACGGTGAATATAATCGTCAGCAGGAAAAGGTAGGTCGTAGTTAACAACAACGGGCAAATCATCAATATCAATACCACGCGCTGCGACACCCGTAGCGACAAGATATTGAATATTGCCCTGTTTAAAATCAGCAAGCAGTTGTTCGCGCACAACCTGACTGCGTCCACCGTGAATACATTCAGCAATAATGTCACGTTTAGCAAGTTGACTCACAAGCTTTGCAGCACCTTGCTTAGTCTCAATAAAGATTAAGGCTTGTGGCCATTGCTGTTCTTGTATCAAATGGCTTAACAGTGCTGACTTTTTATCTTTATCAACTGTAGTCAACCATTGCTCAATTTTTGGCTTAGTGGCGACTTGCTTATTCAGAGTTATTTCAACTGCATTACGTACCGCAGTTTTGGCTAGCACTCTAACTTGATTTGACAGTGTGGCTGAAAATAATAAGTTTTGTCTGTCTTCAGGCAGCTTTGCCAAAATCTTATTAATGTCTTCAATAAAGCCCATATCAAGCATACGATCAGCTTCATCAAGCACTAACACTTCTAGCTCATCAAAATGTAATGCGCGTTGAGTATACAAGTCTAATAAACGACCTGGCGTTGCCACCACAATATCGACACCATCAAGCAATGCCGCTTTTTGCTCTTTACTGTCAATGCCACCATACATAGCCATAGCACGCAGCGACAAACCTTGCGCGTAACCTTCAATATTTTGATGCACTTGGGATACTAGTTCACGGGTGGGCGCTAATATCAGCGCACGCATTCTTTTTTTACGACCCGTTTCGCCTTTGGCTAATTTATCTAAAATGGGCAATACAAAACTGGCCGTTTTACCCGTACCGGTTTGTGCCGCCGCTATAACATTTTTACCATTAAGGATTTCAGGGATCGCTTTTTGTTGAATAGCGGTCGGTGTCTCATAACCTAACTTTGCTAGGTTAGCGACGATGCTGGGGTGTAACCCAAGAGATAAAAATGTCATAGAAAAGTGCTCGAACAAGGTGATTGGCAAGAATTGAAGTCATTATAAACAAAAAAGACGCCCAAGAACGCCTTTCTTTTAGAATATGGCGAAAGAGGCTATCGACGGATGCATTTCAACACTTAGAATGGCTAGGAAAACTGGTAAAAAATTGAAAATGATGATCTATAGGGCCGGTTGATCTTTCAAGGTTGTTTTGGCAGCGAATTGTTCGACCAGCAAAGATCAGTAGACCCTAGTGGTACAAAGATATTTTCCGTATATGTATTATTGAGTAATCACAATCATTTACCTTGATTATCAAATAATATATATTGAACCATTATTTGATAATCAAACTATTAACCATGAAAACGATTGCTGAAAAATATATCCATCAACATAACTTCGCATCTGTTAATGAACAAAATGTAAGACGAACATGGTATGTACTTATCATCACAGTCATCACCATGGTCATCGAAGTTATAGCCGGCACTGTTTATGGTTCTATGGCCTTACTCGCTGATGGCTGGCACATGGGAACTCATGCCGCAGCCTTTTGCATCACACTGTTCACCTATAGCTATGCCAAAAAGCATGCGAGTAGTAACAAGTTCTCTTTCGGTGTGGGCAAAGTTGGCGTGCTCGGCGGCTATACCAGTGCAATAGCATTAGGTATTGTCGCTATCATAATGCTAGCTGAATCTTTACATCGTCTACTATCACCTATTGAAATCCAATTTAATCAATCCATTCTTGTTGCTATCGTCGGACTCATCGTCAATATCGCCAGTATGTTTATATTGGGTCATGAACATCACGGCCATGACCACAGTGACCACCATAGTCATGAACATGAGCATAAACATGAGCATGAACATGAGCATGAGCATGAACACCATGATCATCATAGTGGTCACGATCATAATCTCAAGGCTGCTTACTTCCATGTACTTGCTGACGCATTAACCTCGGTGTTAGCCATTTGTGCACTTCTAGTCGGAAAATTCCTTGGATGGTATTGGTTAGATCCCATTATGGGCGTCGTTGGTGCGGTGATTATAACTAAATGGGCATTGGGTCTTATGAAGCAGACAAGCCCAATTCTTTTAGATGAAAACATCGACAAAGAATATCAACTAGACATCATTAACACGATTAATGATGAGCACACTAAAGTTACTGATATCCATATCTGGAAAATTAGCGCTGATCATTATTCTGCTTCAATAGCATTGTGCACAACAACAGATACCAGTGTTGAAACATTTAAACACTCTTTGAATAAGTTTGATAAGCTAAGCCACTTAACCCTCGAAGTGAATTACTGCTAAGGCCTTTTATGCATTCTTTGAATAACTTAATTATCGAGTTTTACGACAAACTGTCTTCTTGGGAGCAGTCTGTCGTTAAAGATACCAGGTATTCACTAGCGCAAGTACACACTATAGAGGTGTTAGGCTCTCATGGACCGATGAGAATGAAGGAGTTAGCAGATAGACTTGGAATTACTACAGGTACGTTAACTGTTCAGGTAGAGAAGCTGGTAAAATTTGGATTAATTACCCGCTCTCCACACGAAGACGACAGGCGCTCAATACTCGTTGGACTAACAACTGAAGGGATTGAGCTTCATACACACCATAATCGTATGCATATCCAACTGACTGAGGACATTACGCGTAACTTAGATGAAAGCTCAATTGAGGTGCTAACAGAATGTTTCGCCAAAATGAACCGGGAGTTCTAATTGCAGAGTGGAATTGACACAGAATTTGATACCAGGCCGAATTGCTTTACACACAGCCCCATATATCTCTAGATAGTATGAGTCTGTGTGATTATATTGAGAATATCCACAAGGTCACGCTATTAAATAGAGATATCGCGACCTGCAGGTTTAGATAGTTACGACCAATGCACGTGGGTTATTTTCCAACTGCCATCGCCTTGTTTGGTTAATACCAGGGTTTCCATGTTGATTGAGTCGACAACTTTGCCCTTATACTCTCCTTGAGAGTGGCTAATTGCTGTAGAAATAGCAATATCACCGGTTATGCTTACTTGATGCTCTTTTAGGGTAACGGTTAACCCTTTAAGGTATGCCATATCAGCATGTAAGTGATGGCTGGCATACTCAACCAATGAACGTTCCACTTTACCACCTTCATAAATTTGCACATTTTCAGCGAGTGATAACCTAACAATGGTTTCATTTCCGGTTTGTAAGGCATTATGAAACTGCTTAACAAGCTGGCCTGCAGCGGAATCTACGCCGATAAACTGAGCCTTTTCGACGACATGGGTTTCATCTCCATGGGCCAAACTTAAGCCACTGTACCCTGCTGATATCAGTAACATCGCGCCCGTTAGTATTACAGCTACCTGTCTATTTTTCATTATTCTTCCTTTACTTTTCATTATTACCCCTTAGTTCTATTTATCGATTAGTTCTATTTATCGATTACCCGAGACTAATAGGGCCTAACACACTAGAGAGTACTGCAGTTGTCGCTAATATAAATATGCCAACTAGCGCCTCTAACCCTATCGATTTTTGTAATGCTTTTTTAGCGTGCGATGTGGTCGCAATCGTTAACTTAGGCACTAAAACCCATTTATGCCATGCCGCTATAAGCAAAATGATAACCACCAAACTTAGCTTGATGGTGACCGCTATACCATAATTGGTACTGAGTAATTCAGTGGGACTATCAAACAACATCCACACCATTCCCATGCCTGAAAGCAACACTAGAATGACAATCACTATGCCTAAACGACCAAATGTATCCATGACATTTTTTATGACGCGGTTATCATAGACGTTGTCATTACTGTGGTCATCGGTGCTGCATAATTTCCATAATGGATAAAAAGCGCCTATCCAACTACCAATGATCAACACGTGTATCAGTATTAAGCCTTGAGCAAGTAATCCAACTTCAGTGCTGTGGCCAATAAAAGTAAACGTGACAGCCATTAACAGACAGCTGAGAATCGCTAATACCGCAGAAAACGTTTTGATATAGCGGTTCTTATGTAACCGTAAACCACTGGCCACTAGCATTAAACCAAAACCGATTAAGCGCCAAAGTACCGTTTGCCCTACCTGGGTTGGCCAAAGAAACGCATGCATCTGCGCATCAAATATTCCCATCAAGCCGCTTTCAGCAAAAGCGCCTACTTGAGCAAAATAATTGACACTCACGGCAATCAAGCCCAAAACGGCACCTAGGCCGGTATATTTTGCAACGCTAATGCTGAGATTACGTTGACCCTTAATGAGATATTGCATCAATGTGCCGCCAATAACGGCGGCAACACTCAGATAAATAACCCATTTAGATATCAACACCGATATTTCAAATACGGTTAATATCATGTTTACTCATCCATTTATTGGTGTGCAGTGTGCTCGCTAATCTCATGCTCCATTTTCATAGGCGGTGCACTGCGAGAGTTCATGCCAGAGTCGTGAAGCATAAAGCTAAAGTTGCCTTTCATCTTATGACCGTCGTCACCCATGATCATCCAGTTAACCGTGTAATTAGCTGCGCTTAATGATGGTAGGGCGAATGAAAATGCTGCTTGGCTGCTCGTGCTTGCCGGTAATGTTAGCGGTACGCTTTGCTGCTTGTCATCTTGCATTGTTAATTTGACCAAACGCACCGGAGCCGTAAAGGTCAGTTCAAGTGTTGTTGGGGCTTGACTTAGCATAGCGCCGTTAGCGGGCATTGAACTGCCCAGTCCGACATGAGCAAATGCTGAAGCACTCAGCAATAGACTTGCTACGACTAAAACGTTGTTAAATAATTTCATGATATTTCCTTTTATATTGTTTATAACGAACGAAAACGGTTCACATAAATGATTAAATATTGGCTTAGCTAACCTCTTGGCGCCAAGCCTTCAACTAAGTGTACGAACGAGGTCTTAGAACCACGCGCTAAAACCAATGACAAACTGGGTTTCTTGTGTTTCTTCCCCTTCACTTCGGGCATAATCGGCGGTATTACCCAGTTTCTGACGCCAATCGACACCGATATAGGGCGCGAACTCTCGAACAATCTCGTATCTCAATCTCAGCCCTGCACTGACGTCTGATATGCCAGAGCCAATTCCAAGTTCTGCATCGTCCTTACCAAATAAATTAACTTCTACTTCAGGTGTTAATATCCACTTTTGAGTGATTAACAGTTCATATTCCGCACTTAAACGCATGGCCGTACGGCCTTGTTCACCTATGAATAAGGCCGCGTCAATATCAAAGAAATATGGCGCTAACCCTTGAACCCCAATAACAGCCCAATTACGGGTCGGCGTCGGTTTGATATCGGTTTTAATACCGAATTGTACATCCCAGTATGGTGCGATGGGCTTACTGTAAAGAGTCTGTATTTCAAGGTCTTGCTTATCACTATTTGCATATTCACCTTCGGTTTTAAGCCACAACTTGTGCAAATCGTAACCGAGCCAGGCTTGTGCACTAAATTGGGTGGGATCGTGCGATTCCACGCCTTTTTCAAATTGATCCAGCATGACTTTTGTTAATAGAGGGTCATCATTACCGCCGGCAAACACCGCTGAGCTGGTCAATGTGGCGCCTAGGCTCAACAGCCCCAAGGCCATTAAATTCGTTTTATTCATTTGTATTGCCCTTATTTCACCACGACTTTTCTGAACATGCCTGGCATGTGGAATAACAAGTGGCAATGATATGCCCATTGCCCTTTTGCATCGGCTGTGACCAAATAACTGATCTTAGAACCTGGCTGAACTAATACCGTGTGCTTACGTGGAATAAAATCAGGGTCGCCTGTCTCTAACTCACTCCACATACCATGCAAATGCATAGGGTGAGTCATCATAGTGTCGTTCACTAAGGTGATCCGCAGTCTTTCACCGTATTCAAACTCTAATGGCGCGGCGTCCATAAATTTCACCCCATTCACAGACCACATATATCGGTTCATATTGCCGGTTAAATGCAGTTGAATTTCGCGGCTAGGTTGGCGCGTGTCGTAAGTAGGATGTAAGCCTTTAATATCGCCATAGGTTAATACTTTACGGTTGAATTGCTGTTGATGGTCACGCAGCCCAATCCGGGATCGTGTAAGCCACTTTTTGGCGCATCGGCACGCATATCCACTTGTGGGCCGAACTCAGTTTCAATGTGTTTAATTTCATTGTTACTGCCAAAGCCTGCAAGCCCTAATCCTGATACTGTCGCTTTCGCAGCGCCCATCGCCATCTTGCTGTGATCCATACCTGACATATCACCGCCGCCCATGTCCATTTTGCTATGATCCATGCCTGACATGTCACCTGCGCCCATGTCCATCTTGCTATGATCCATACCTGACATATCACCGCCGCCCATGTCCATTTTGCTATGATCCATGCCTGACATATCACCGCCGCCCATGTCCATTTTGCTATGATCCATGCCTGACATATCACCAGCGCCCATGTCCATTTTGCTATGATCCATGCCTGACATATCACCAGCGCCCATGTCCATTTTGCTATGATCCATACCATTCATGTCCATGTCACTCATGTCCATGCCCATATCACTGTGGCCAAGCACTGGCCTAGGATCCATTGGCGGAATAGGCGCATGTAAATTGGCATCTGAGGTGAGATTACCTACCGTAAAGCCGGTGCGGTCAATACTCTGCGCGAAAATACAGTAGGCATTGTCAACCTCAGGCTCAATAACCACATCGTAGGTTTCGGCGACGCCTATTCGAAATTCATCCACCAAAACGGGTTGAATGTTCTGACCATCACTGGCAACAACACTCATCTTAAGGCCCGGTATGCGCACATCAAATATGGTCATAGCAGAACTATTTATAACGCGTAAGCGTACTTTCTCACCTTGTTTAAACAACCCTTGCCAGCCCTGTTGCGGAGGGTTGCCATTCATTAAATAGGTGTAAGTTGAGCCAGTCACATCAGAAATATCGCTGTCACTCATGCGCGCGTTGTTCCACATCGAACGGGCGTTCCAGGTATTGGCTAAGCCATCTTTATTCACGTCAGAGAAAAAATCCATTATCGTACGCTCACGATAATTATAGTAATCGGCTTGTTTCTTTAATTTCGCATAAATATTTTCAGGGGCTTC
Source organism: Shewanella sp. OMA3-2 (assembly GCF_021513195.1). Taxonomy (NCBI): domain Bacteria; kingdom Pseudomonadati; phylum Pseudomonadota; class Gammaproteobacteria; order Alteromonadales; family Shewanellaceae; genus Shewanella; species Shewanella sp. OMA3-2. Next base: position 2,692,317 of record NZ_CP090974.1, read on the forward strand.
GTCAGACCAATCAGACAGCATGATCACATAATCACGGTCATATATGACCGGATCGGGGCTCGCAGGATCTATCACAATAGCGCCAAATAAACCGGTTTGTTCTTGATAACCTGAATGACTGTGATACCAATAAGTGCCACTTTGCTGGACGGTAAATTGATACTCAAATGTTTCACCGGGTTTTATGCCATCAAAGCTAAAGCCAGGCACACCGTCCATTTCGGTGGGTAAAATAATACCGTGCCAGTGAATAGAACTATCATGATCGAGATTATTTTTCACTCTTAAGGTGACTGTTTCACCTTCTTTCCAACGTAATAACGGCGCGGGCAGTAATTGGTTTACCACAGTGGCCCGAGCAGATTTTCCGGTAAAATTAACCATCTTATAGTCAATTGATAAGTCGAACACTTTGCCAGAAAGCTGGCTCAACGATTGGCTTAACGCATTAGCGAAGGCATTTTTAGGGAAAGGGATCGACATCAATGCCAACATGGCGGATGCACCAAACACAAACCGGCGTCGACTGTTATTGGGTTCACTGTTTGTCGTTTGAATCATGGGTTTTATCATATATTGAGATTTCATTGCACAGACTCCTCAAGCGAGTTTACTTGGGCGTAAACTTGGCTACTGCCATCTTTTTTCAACAGTATCACTTGGTACGGCATAAATTTATCTTGGTACTCCATACCAGGGCTGCCCACAGGCATAGCGGGTACGGTTAGGCCGATAGCATCTTTAGGGGGTGTTGCTAAAAAACGACTAATGAATTTTGCAGGGATATGCCCTTCAAACACATAACCTTGTGATGACACTGCGGTATGACAAGATTGCATTGAAGCAGGAATACCCTTTGATTGTTTAAACTTATAAAGGTTGTCAATATTGTGGACATTAACACTAAAGCCACGCTCACTAATATACGTTAGCCATTTCTCACAACAGCCACAATTGGCATCTTTATAAACAGTGAGTAATGGCGCTGCAGAGTCAGGTTCCGTTGCATGGGCAGGTAACATCCCTCCCATAATTTGCAGAATAAAAACAGTGCCTATAACACCAAAAAAACGAATAGCATTGCGATATAAATCAGACATAATATTGCCTCCAAATCAAATTTCGTCACATTAAACAACGCGGTTTAATGCCAGTTTATTAACCGAAAAAGTTAAAAAATTGAAACTACATGATTGGCTAGGACAGTTAGCAAAAAAAAGGCGTAACTGTGCCTATGTTAGACAAATATGGGAGGACGGTATAAAGAAGAACGATGCTGAGGCATAATTGCTGAGGTAAACATTGTTGTAGCATTAAATAGACTGACTTCTGATTTAAGCGTTGGCATAGCCATTGTTAAAGCAACAGATAAGCATGAACCGACAGGACAATGGCAAGTTTGATCACAACAATCATCACTTATATTGTCATTGCTCTCTGCCATCATGTTCATTTGCATATTGGTTTCATGACATGCACTGCCATTACCTTTATCGGCAGCTATATTTGAGGTCGTCATAGGCATAAAGCATGGCAAAATCACAGATGCAAAAGTTTGACCGACAAACGTCAGTAAAACAAACATCATGATTAAGTGAACTTTACGCATTGAGACTCCAAAAGAAACTGTAAATAGGATAGTGAAATATAGCTTGTTAAACAAGAGTTAGTTATTTAAGGCGTTATTTAGTTCGCGCATATAACATTACAGCTTTAGCTTAATACGACACTTTCCTGATATATCACCACTGGCCTATTTTTTTATAATGGGGTTTTATTAACCCCATTAGTAACTATGGTAATACTTACTCAACAATCAACACGCCTTGATACATTTTCATCTGACAATGAAATGGATACTCCCCCTTTTCCAGGGCCGGTAAGGCTATTGTCGTTGGCTTATCCAGCGCTAAGTCCTGGCTAATTTCCAAGTCGGGTAGCAAGACTGTGGCTGAACATCCTGATTTGTCTTGGCGTAAAAAGGTTATTTTTGTTGGTGTATTAGCCGCAATCTTAATTCGTGCTGGCGAATACACACCGTCTTTAACCAGTATCGATGTGCTAGCGTCAACACTCGCACCGTTTGCCGGTTTATATAACCAAAACCACCAAATGATAAAACCGATTAATGCGATACACAGTAAATTAATTAACATGTTAAACCTCCTAGTGTTGTTTCGCTTTAAACAAACGTAAACGGTTAGCATTACTCACTACTGTTAGTGATGAAAAGGCCATCGCAGCACCGGCAATCACTGGATTAAGCAAAATTCCAAATACTGGAAAAAGCACACCCGCGGCTAAGGGAATACCGGCGATGTTGTAAATAAATGCGCCAAACAAGTTTTGTTTAATGTTGCGCAGCGTTGCTTTACTAATGGCTATCGCATCTGCTAAGCCATGAAGAGAGCCACGCATTAAGGTAATATCAGCGCTTTCTATCGCCACATCTGTGCCTGTTCCAATAGCAAAGCCGACATCGGCTAACGCTAATGCGGGGGCGTCATTAATGCCATCGCCGGTCATACCAACCACTTCATTTTGTTGCTGAAGTTCTGCCACTTTATTGGCTTTATCTTCTGGCATGACTTCTGCGAAAAAGTCATCAATACCGACTTTTTTAGCCACTGCTGCTGCGGTCGCTTTATTGTCCCCAGTTAACATAATCACTTTGATGCCACTGCGTTTCAGTCTCGCTATCGCTTCGATTGAGTCAGGCTTTATTGGATCTGATACCGCTATAATGGCCAGTAACTTCCCCGCAAGTGCCAAATACATTGGTGTTTTAGCTTCTTCTGCTAATATTTGAGCTTTTGCTTCATGAAGATCAATATCAATGTGTTTGTCATGCATCAGTTTTTTATTACCAAATAATAATATCTGGCTATCCACTTCAGCTTCGACACCTTTGCCTGAAATGGCAGTAAAGTGTTCTGTGTTAATCGCATCAACGCCTCTAGCATGTGCGCTTTCAACAATGGCTTGGGCTAATGGGTGTTCTGAGTGACTTTCAATCCCAGCGGCCAGCCCAAGTACCTGCTCTTCACTGTCGGCATTGACCAGAATAATATCGGTAACCTGCGGTTTACCTTCGGTAATAGTGCCAGTTTTATCTAATATCATGGCGGTGATTTTAGACGCGGTTTGCAATGCTTCACCGTTACGAATAAGCACCCCTGATTCAGCCGCCTTACCTACGCCGACCATGACTGACATTGGCGTTGCGAGTCCTAGCGCACAAGGACAAGCAATAATTAATATCGTTGTAGCAGACACGATGGCAAATACGCTCGATGGCTCAGGGCCAAAGTTAAACCACACCATGGCACTGACTATCGCGATAATCATAATCGCTGGCACAAAGTAAGCGGCTATGGCATCAGCTAAACGTCCAATCGGCGGCTTAGAGTTTTGCGCCCGTTTGACCATGCTAATAATGCGCGCCAGTGCGGTATCTTTACCTACTCGAGTGGCTTTAAATATGATTGAGCCTGATTTATTTAAGGTGCCAGTGACCACATCATCACCGAGTACTTTTTCAACCGGCATTGGCTCACCGGTCAACATTGATTCATCAATGGTGCTGTTACCTTCAATAACCACTCCATCTACGGGGATTTTTTCGCCTGGGCGAACTCTAACGTGATCGTTAAGTAATACATGGGCAATGTCGATATCGAGGTCTTTTCCATCACGGATAACCCGAGCTGTTTTGGCTTGCAAGCCAATGAGACGCTTAATGGCTTCTGAGGTTTTACCGCGTGCTTTAACTTCGAGTGCTAAACCAAGATTAATTAAACCAATAATCATTGCGGTCGCTTCAAAGTATACATGCCTTGCCATCTCGGGAAATAGTTGTGGAAATGCAACAATCAACATCGAGTAAACCCAAGCTGTTCCAGTTCCTAAGGCAATAAGGGTATCCATATTGGCGTTATGGTTTAAAAATGATTTCCAGGCGCCAATATAAAAATGCCGACCGGAGATCAACATAATGGCCAGAGTCATCACACCAACCAACCCCCACACCACTTGCTCTGATAGGGTTGATACCGTCATTTCGCCAATAAACAGTCCATAAACCATCAACGGAATACCGACGGACAACGCGATAAAGGTATGGCGCAATAAACTTTTATAATGTTGTAAATCAGCCTGTTCTTTCTCATTCATGGCATCTTCTGCCGACTCGGCCTGTATTTGAGTGGCGTTATAACCGGCGCTTTCTACCGCTTTGATAATCAACTCGGCAGATGCTTTACCCGTAACCAGTACCGTTCTGTCGGCAAAGTTCATCTCGGCCGAATCAACGCCTTGCACGCTGTTAATCGCTTTTTCAATTTTGCCTACACAACTGGCGCAACCTGCGCCGAGGATATTGAGTTGCATAGGTGAGTGTGTCGTATGATCCATTACTTAACCTCCGTTGGTGTTAAGTTAACCTTGTTATGCTGAGGAACACTTGCTGTAGGAAGGTTAGCTTGATGAGTGCCTTCAATCAAATGACACACCATGTTTCCTGTCGGCAGGTTATCTGGCATGGTTGACCATTGTTCTACAGCCTGTGAAAGTCGTGATCTGAGCTTCAGCATTTCATTAAATTGTTGCTCTGTTTCATCGAGCTTTTGTTTTACTAATGCCCGCACAAGGTGACATGCACTTTCACCATGATCGGTTTTTGAAAAAATCACTTTAATTTCATCAACTGAAAAATCAAGTTTACGAGCGCTTAAAATAAATTGCATACGCGACTTATCTTTGTCGTTATAGATTTTATAACCATTAACGGGTGATTTATTGGGATTAAGCAATCCACTACGAGTGTAAAATCGCACTGTGTCAGCGGTAATACCTAATTCATTAGCAAGTTGACTCACTTTCATATTGTCTCCCAAAGCTAAGATTAACCGTTACGATAGCTTGACTATAAACCTATGTGTTACACACAGGTCAAGCAAGGTTTGAATATTAAAATAATAGGCCGCATTTGAACGCCCTATTATTAGAAGATTACTGATCACAGCAAGAGCATGCACGTTCGTGTTATTGATCAATGATGTTGAGCTTAAAACGTTCATGACCTTGCTGTGGTAGATATCCTAGCCATGATGTACCACTGGGAATTTAAGTTTATCAGACACTCAATGTACCACTGGCCTGCCAGTGGTACATTCATTTTATCTGGTGGTACATTGAATGGGACTAAGATGTGTGGATGCTAAAAAACACTATTGGATGTTTAAAAGTCATTAAATTATATACTTTCAAAAATTTAGGCACAAAAAAAGACGTCCTAGGACGTCTTCGTTTGAGAATATGGCGGTGACGGAGAGATTCGAACTCTCGAAAGGTTGCCCTTTACACACTTTCCAGGCGTGCTCCTTCAGCCACTCGGACACGTCACCTTAAGATTGTTTTATAGAGTCAATCACTCTGCGGCCGCTACTTTACGCAAATGGCGATGTTGGGTCAAGTTAAAAAGCCAACCACTCTAGCGTTTGCACAAATGCTGTGCAACATTAAGTATTTAGCCCATAAGTTGAGGGAACAAGCCTTTAACACCCGCAGCAATAACTTCAATACCTAAAGATAACATTAACAACCCCATTAAACGTGTAATCACGTTGATACCGGTTTTGCCCAATAGTTTGAAAATGGCTGGAGCCATGTTAAACAATGACCAACTCAATAAACCAAAAAACAGTACTGTACCGAACATACCAACAAAATCGATTAAAGTATTGTGTTCAGCGGCAAATACGATGACTGAACTAATTGCACCAGGACCTGCCATTAAAGGCAATGCTAATGGCACAACCGCAACAGATTCCATACCCGATGACTCACGATCTTCTTCTTGATTTCGTTTAACTTCACTGATTTTACCTTGCAGCATCGACATAGCAATAATACAGATCAAACTACCGCCGGCAATTCGAAACGCTGACAGTGAAATACTGAACATGTTTAAAATATGCTGACCCGCAATAATAGTGACAAATAAGATAACCACTACGGCAAAGTTAGCCACTCTGTTAGTGTGTTTTCGTTCTAAGTCGGTCTGATGGCTGGTTAAACTGACAAAAACAGGCAGCAGACCAACAGGATTAATAATCGCTAAAAGCCCTAAAAAGAACTTGATGTAAAGCATGTAATCCAATGAGATACCCTCTAAATAGATTGTTTTTAAAGCACATAAAAAAAGAGCGCTACTGTAATGTAAGTTGTCTGTTTATAGAAGTGATATTTTCAATAAAATCACAAGTTTTTCATGGGTTTTATTGATATCCCTTAATAATCATTAATTAAGCACAATTTTGTAACTAAGCAACCACAAATGTACAACCGCAAACCATTAAAACATTGCTAACACTACAGGTGAATATTATTCAACCAAAAAATGACGTTATAATGTAATTTTACCAAAATAACTGTACTGTCAATGTGTTTTAAAATCGACATTAAGGTACAATGTTTTATATTAAAAATGATTTAAGTTTAATAGAAATATTTATAAGGATTTCTATGGCAGTGCGTAATAAAGTTTGCCAAAAAAATAATAGTCGTAAATTCAGTAGTTCGCGAAGAAGAATGACGTATTTTTTATGGATAACTAAGCCATATCAAGACAAAGAGTTTGATGCAGCTGAACTGGCTAACGCTCAAAAGAAGTCCGCTTAATTTATTACCAAGATAAAAAAAATGTGGGTCATTTCTGACACCACATCTTATTTCACATTATCTAAGCTTATTTTGCAGTCCAGCGATCCATCCAGCGGAACACATTCTGATACCATTGCTGTAAATTATCTTGATTTAAGATCCAATGATTTTCATCTGGAAACATGAGTAATTCAGATGGAATACCTTGACGTTGCATAAAGCTAAATGCGGCTAAACCTTGACCATAAGGTACACGGAAGTCTTTTTCACCGTGAATAACTAGCATAGGTGTTTTCCAGTTTTCAACATAGTTAACTGGGTTAAACTTCTCGTACAAGTCTTTGTTGTCGTGATAAGTTCCACCAAATTCATATTCTGGGAACCACAGCTCTTCTGTCACATAATACATTGAGCGCATATCAAATAAACCAGCATGGTTTATCAAACACTTGAAGCCGTCATTCCAATGACCTTGGAACCAGTTCATCATGTAGCCGCCATATGAACCACCAAGTGCACAGGCATTATTTGCATCTAACCAAGGTTGTTGCTCAGTGACTGCTGCCATGCCTTTTTTCAAATCTTCTAATGGCTTTCCGCCCCAATCCTGACTGATAGAGTCGGTAAATGCTTGGCCATAACCGGTAGAACCATGGAAATCAACCATCACCACACCATAACCGGCTCCAGCCCATAACTGAGCGTTCCAACGACCACTGAATGAGTTACCAAATGATCCCTGTGGGCCGCCGTGGACTAAATATGCTATCGGATATTTTTCACCCTCTTTGTAATTTGAAGGTTTTATCCAGTAACCATGCACAGTCTCATCATTCCAGCCTTTAAACTTAAACTGTTCAAATTCACCGAATTTAATATCAGCCAGTTTATCTTGGTTAACATGGGTTAAACGTTTTAGATTTTCACCTTCTAAGCTGATGGTGTACAAATCACCTGGTTCAACTAGTGAGGCATTTTTAAAGATGATTTTATTATTGGTGACCGCAACAATACTGTTGCTGCCATCATTATAGATTGGACGCACATCACCAAACTGCGGATTAACTTCAAATATTGATACCTGACCAACATCTTGGGCAGTGACATAAAGCGTACGTCCATCTTTGCTGAAGTTAATTGAACTTGGGCTTCTGTCCCATAAAGGAGCAACTTCTTTTTCCTGCCCGGTTACCGTATCCAGTAACATTAATCGATAGCGGTCAGCTTCAAATCCAGGTTTTGTCATCGCCAGATATGCCATATAACGGCCGTCGGCTGAATAAGTCGGCTGGGCATCCCAGGCTTTATTGGCTTCAGTTAAGTTAACCGTTTTGCCACCAGCGACAGGTACTTGCCATAAATCGTAATTAGTTGTCCAAGATTGATCTGCACTCGGCGCCTTGGCACTGTATACGATAAACTTGCCATCTGGGGTAAAGGTCACTTCTTCCATGCCTGAAAATGGCTTTGGTGGGGTTTCAGTGTCACGACCTTGGGTCACGTTAACGGCATCGGTAATTTTAGTGCCGTTAAGGTTAGCGACAAATAAGTGATTACGGGCATGATCTTCCCATGTATCCCAATGACGCACCATAAGCTGTTTGTATTCACGGCCAGTGGTTTTACGCTCTTGCTCTGCTGCAAACTTTTCTTTAGAACATACTAAGTCTTTACACTCTGGAAATACCCGCAGAGTCATCACAACTTGTTTGCCATCTTGCGACAATTTATAGCCATTAACATCAAGAGGTAAATCACTCACCTGCTGCGCTTCGCCGCCATTTAGCGGTAACTGATATAGTTGGCTACTGCCATTGCGGTCTGCTAAAAAGTAAATACTTTTACTGTCAGCAGAAAAACTGACCTCATGTTCGGTACCTGAGGCTGACGTTAGCTGCTTAGGTGTGGCTGTTTTACTGCTTAAATCCAATGAATAAAGATCTGAGCTTGCTTCACCTTGAGCATCAACCACTTTAACGCCGTAAACTAGGGTGTTGCCGTCATGTGATACCGCATATGAATGAAGTTTATTCATATTAACTAAGTGCTGAACTGTAAAAGGCTCAGCTGAATGCACTGATGTTGCCATTCCTGCGGCAACCAATGCAAAAAGCACTGAAGAAGTTTTCATATTATTGATTATCTCTTGTTATGTTTATTTATTGGCAGATTAACGAAAGCAAAACGCTCAAGCAACCTTTAAACAATAAAGACGCTTGAGCGTTTAAGTCACATTAGTTTACAGTGACAAGCTTAAATTAAGCTTTACTATTGGCAATGTTAATTTTCCAAATAGCGGGCCCGGTTTCATGGGCATTTACCCCATTAGAATCAACCGCTACTGTTACTGGCATGTCTTGAACTTCAAATTCGTATATCGCTTCCATGCCCAACTCTTCAAAGGCAACTACGCGAGATTTTTTAATCGCTTTTGACACTAGATAGGCTGCGCCGCCAACAGCCATTAAGTAAACGGCTTTGTGTTTCTTAATCGAAGCAACGGTTTCTGGTCCACGTTCAGATTTACCAATCATGCCCATTAATCCGGTTTTTTCCAGCATCATATCGGTAAACTTGTCCATACGGGTGGCTGTAGTTGGCCCCGCTGGACCGACGACTTCATCGCCAACAGGATCAACTGGACCAACGTAATAAATAAACTTACCTTTAAAGTCAACTCCAGCCGGTAAACCTTCACCTGAATCTAGTAGGGTTTGAATGCGTTTGTGCGCCGCATCACGACCGGTGAGCATTTTACCGTTCAGTAATAAGGTATCACCACTCTTCCAGGTTTCTATTTCAGCTTGAGTAATGTTGTCTAAATTCACTCTATGGGTATTCTCACCCGCTTCACGGGTGATTTCTGGCCAGTCTGCTAATGATGGTGGCACTAAATCTGCTGGGCCTGTACCGTCTAAATGAAAATGTACATGGCGAGTTGCTGCACAGTTGGGGATCATCACCACAGGCTTAGAAGCTGCATGGGTTGGCGCTGATTTAATTTTAATGTCTAAAACCGTGGTTAATCCGCCTAAACCTTGTGCGCCTATACCTAGATTGTTAGCACGTTCGAAAATATCTAAGCGCAGTTTTTCTTCAGTGGTTTCAGCGCCTTTAGCGATTAACTCATGAATATCAACCGGGTCCATTAACGATTCTTTTGCCATTACAGCCGCTTTTTCAGCTGTGCCGCCAATACCTATTCCCAACATGCCTGGTGGACACCAGCCTGCGCCCATAGTCGGCAAAGTTTTTTCTACCCAAGCAGCAATATCATCTGATGGATTTAGCATCGCCATTTTAGATTTATTTTCTGATCCGCCGCCTTTAGCCGCAATCATCACTTCAACATGATTGCCCGCAACCATATCAATATGCACAACCGATGGTGTGTTATCACGGGTGTTTTTACGGGCACCGGCAGGGTCTGCCACAATAGAGGCACGTAATGGGTTGTCTGGATTGGTGTATGCACGGCGCACACCTTCATCAACCATTTCCTGAACGGTCATGTCGGTTTTATCCCAACTCACATTCATACCAATTTTAACAAATGTGGTCACAATGCCGGTATCTTGGCAAAGTGGACGCTTACCCTCTGCAGACATACGTGAGTTAATTAAGATTTGTGCAATAGCATCTTTTGCCGCAACACTTTGCTCGCGCTGATATGCAGCATACATAGCGTCAACAAAATCTTTAGGGTGATAGTAAGAAATGTACTGTAGAGAATCTTCAATACTTTCAATAAAATCTGCCTGTTTAATCACTACAGGTGAAGATGAATTGTGGGTGTTCATAGACATAATGGGGCGCTCCAGCAGCCATGCGGCCTAACTTATTTATCGTTTTTATGTAAAGTTGATCAAATCAACGTTATTTTGGGTTTTGGTATAATTCTTTTATGGCCAATATGATACTCTTTCCATCCTTTTTGAGCTACAGCACATTTTATTTAAGGGTAATTGATGAAACCGCGTGGTGACAATGCATTAATGATTACGCCATTAACTTGGACTTATTCTAGCCAGTATTTATTTGAATTAGTCAGTCATCTACCTTGGTCAATGTTTCTCGATTCTGCTAATGCTACGCATCAAGATGCCCGTTTTGATATTATCGTTTTTAATCCTATTGCGACTCTAATCAGTCATAATAATGTGCTTTGTTTTGAACCCAGATTAGCAGATGAACATCAGCAAACGCTATCGACTCAGTTTAGTGATATTCAGCAGCGTTTTTTGAATAATCCCCAAAGCCCATTTGATAGCTTAAAATATTGTTTAACGCAGTTATATCCAATAAAACACCCTTGTATTTATCCATTTAGTGGTGGCGCATTGGGGGCACTAAGTTATGATCTTGGCCGCTCAGTTGAACACATTACAGAAAAAGCCACTAAAGACATTGATTTTAGTGAGCTCAGTATTGGCTTTTACGATCAATGCTTAGTTTATGATTATGTAAATAAGAATTGGGTTCATATTGCCTATGATGGCGCGGCGCAATCACACTCTATTGCTGCGACCATTGAGCAGTTAATACGGCTTAAATCGTTACCACCCGCATCTTGCCCAAGTGACACATTTTCATTAACGACTGATTGGCACAATCAAACAAGTAAGCAAACCTATTTAAGCCACTTTAATCGAGTCCAAGAGTATTTATTAAGTGGTGATTGCTATCAAATTAACTTAACCCAACGATTCGAAGCTCAATACCAAGGTAATGAGTGGCAAGCTTATTGTCAGTTAACGCAAGCGAATAAAGCCCCCTTCTCAGCCTTTATACGTTTGCCAAAACACACGATATTATCTATTTCTCCAGAACGCTTCATACAATTGCATGGTGATAATATTCAAACTAAGCCGATTAAAGGTACATTACCCAGAGTAGACGACACTGTTTTAGATAAACAACAAGCGGCTAAATTACAGTTATCTGAAAAAGATCGCGCTGAAAATGTCATGATAGTGGATCTGCTGCGTAATGATATTGGCAAAGTCGCAGCCCCTGGCAGTGTCGCTGTACCGCAGCTGTTTGCGATTGAAAGCTTTCCCGCTGTGCATCATTTAGTCAGCACTGTTACTGCTACTTTAGCCTCTGCTTACAGTGCAACTGATTTATTAAAAGCTTGTTTCCCTGGCGGGTCAATTACTGGCGCGCCCAAAATACGGGCAATGGAAATTATTGAAGAGTTAGAGCCTTCTAGGCGCAGTATGTATTGCGGCAGTATTGGTTATATCAGTCAAGATGGCACTATGGACACCAGTATTACCATTAGAACCTTAGTCACTGAAAATAATCGCATTTACTGTTGGGCTGGCGGTGGCGTGGTAGCAGACTCAAATGCCGAAGCAGAATATCAAGAGTGTTTTGACAAAGTCAGTAAAATACTGCCTTTACTTAAAGTTATAAGATAATAAATAGTTAGTGCTTAGTATGAGTGTTAAGTGAAAAGTTAACCACAAAAAAGCCAGCAAATCATTGCTGGCTTTTTGTTTATTAAACGGTTTACAGGCCGTTTAACGCTTCTTTACACAGCTGGGTAATACGTGCCCAATCTTCAGAGTCAACAGCATCTGTTGGTGCTATCCAACTACCGCCAATACAGTCAACATTACTTAATGCTAAGTAGTCTTTATATGTGGCTGGACTAATTCCGCCCGTAGGACAAAAACGAATATTGGCTAAAGGGCCAGAGAATGACTTAAGCGCATTCACGCCACCTGAAGCTTCTGCTGGAAAGAATTTAAAATGGGTATAACCCAATTCCATGCCTACCATAACCTCAGAAATACTCGCCACACCTGGAATTAAAGGCACTTTGCCTTTTTTAGCCGCTTTAAGTAAATCAACAGTGGCACCTGGGGTGATAATAAACTGTGATCCAGCATCAACGGCTTGCTTTAATTGAGCTTCATTTAAAATAGTACCTGCACCGATTAGCGCTTCAGGGACTTCTTTGGCAATTTTAGCTATTGCTTCAAGTGCGCAAGGGGTACGTAAAGTCACTTCTAAAACACTAATGCCACCCGCTACAAGTGCTCTTGCTAAAGGCACAGCATGCTCGATTTTATTGATAACCATTACAGGTACAATAGGACTACGCTTAAACACATCTTGTGGTTGAAGCGACCAGTTATTGTCAGACATTCGTTACTTTTCCTTAATTAGTAAATTTCGTCAATAGCACTGGTGCTTCTTGCACCGGTTTCTGGGCTGCTTAAACTGCGGCGTAAAGCACCAAACAGCTCACGACCCATGCCATAACTTGAATGATGTAAATCAACCACGCTAGCTTCGCGCGCATTGAGAACGGCTGCATCAACCAATAATGTCAATTCACCTGTATTAGCATTAACACGAATTAAATCGCCATCTTGAACTTTGGCAATCATTCCGCCATCTAGTGCTTCTGGTGTTAAATGAATAGCGGCTGGCACTTTGCCTGATGCACCAGACATACGACCGTCGGTGACTAATGCCACTTTAAAACCTTTATCCTGCAAACTGCCTAGGAAGGAGTCAGCTTATGTAGCTCAGGCATACCATTGGCTTTAGGGCCTTGACCTTTAACTACAACCACGCAATCTCGGTCTAAAGCACCGGCTTTAAATAACGCATCAATGTCATTTTGATCGTTAATTACAATCGCAGGACCTTCAACTATTCGGTTGTTATCTGGCACAGCTGAGACTTTAATCACTGCACGGCCTAAATTACCTTTGAGTAATTTAAGTCCGCCATTAGCTTGAAAAGGTGTGGCTAAATGCGTTAACACTTCTTTATCTAATGATTCGGAAATACCATCAACCCAAAGCAATTGACCATCAATCAGCTTCGGCTCTTGGGTGTATTTACGTAAGCCAAAACCAGCAACGGTATTGACATCTTCATGTAATAATCCGCCATCCAGTAATTCTTTTACGAGTAAGGCCATTCCGCCTGCTGCATGAAAGTGATTAATATCAGCATGACCATTAGGATAAACACGGGCCAGTAAAGGCACTGCATCAGATAAATCTGAGAAGTCATCCCAATTAACGATAATGCCAGCGGCGCGAGCGGCGGCAACAATGTGCATGGTTAAGTTAGTTGAACCACCTGTTGCCAGTATGCCAACGATACCGTTTACAACTGATTTTTCACAAACCACTTCACCAATTGGAGTGTACTGCGTGCCCATTTCAGTTAAACGACATATTTGCTTCGCTGCCATTTTGCTTAATACTTCACGAAGTGGATCATCAGGGTTAACAAACGATGACCCAGGCAACTGTAAACCCATGATTTCAAGCATTAATTGGTTAGAGTTAGCTGTACCATAGAAAGTACATGTACCCGCACTGTGGTAAGATGCTGATTCAGCTGCTAATAACTCATCACGACCGATTAGGCCTTGGGCAAACTTTTGGCGAACGCGGGCTTTCTCTTTATTGGGTATACCTGACTTCATTGGACCTGCCGGCACAAACATCATCGGCAAGTGGCCAAAACTTAATGCACCGATCAGTAGACCTGGTACAATTTTGTCACAAATACCCAGTAATAAAGCACCATCAAACATGTTGTGTGACAAGCCTACCGCAGTTGCCATCGCAATCACTTCACGGCTTAATAAGCTTAGCTCCATACCTGGCTGACCTTGGGTCACACCATCACACATTGCAGGAACACCCGCAGCAACTTGGGCAACACTGCCAACTTCTTCACAGGCTTGCTTTAATAGCTTAGGGTAATCTTCATAGGGTTGATGTGCTGAAAGCATGTCGTTAAACGAGGTGACAATACCTATATTAGCTTTCGTAAACTGACGTAACGAATCTTTTTCCGCAGGTTTACAAGCCGCAAAGCCATGGGCTAAGTTGCCGCAGCTTAACGCACTGCGATGAACACCTTTGGCTTTAGCCTCTTCAATTGCTGCTAAATAGTTTTTACGTGAATTTTTACTACGTTCAATAATTCTATCAGTAACCGACTGGACAACTGAGTGCATGTGACAACTCCTTTATGCGCTGTAGAACACGTCAACGGGCGTTTTATGTTGCGCTAAAACGGCTCTAATGGGCATTTTTGTTACATCATCACTCTCAAGAGCTTGATGATAAACGGCTAATTTTGCTTCACCAACCAGATGTAAATAAATCTGACGGCTGTTTAAAATGGCGTCTTTAGATAAGGTAATTCTGGCATGCGGAGCCGTAGTCGGATTAACCGCGGCGCACACCTCTTGGGTAGTTAATGCGTTATCTAATTCTGTACTACAAGGGAACCATGAACAGGTATGTCCATCGGTACCCATGCCTAAAATGACGACGTCAAATGGACGTGGAAAATTCGCTAACGACTCCCCTGCCATTGCCGCGCCGGCTTCTGGGCTAGCAAACATATTCTTAAGACCACGAAATTTAGCGTTAGCGGCCCGATTTTGTAATAAATGCTCACGCACTAAACGCTCATTCGAGTCATTTTCATCAGCTTCAACCCAACGCTCATCGGCAAGAGTGATATAGACTTCACTCCACTCTAAGGTTTTATGACTGAGTAATTGAAATAATTTCAGTGGAGTAGAACCGCCTGATACCACCAAGCTGGCTTTACCGCGATTATCTATCGCATCTTGTAATTGATTAGCAATTTTATCTGCTAAGCTCGATTCAAGACATGCAGGTGTTTCGAATGATTTAAATACGCTTTCTTTAATCATGTTACTTTCCTTATTCATCCCAAGAGCGACCATCTTTAGTGATCAAGGCAACCGAGGCTACAGGCCCCCATGTTCCAGCTGGATATGACTTAGGACGCTCGCCACTTAGCTCCCAAGATTGAATAATGCCATCAACCCACTTCCAAGCTTGTTCGACTTCATCACGGCGCACAAACAATGCTTGATTACCTAGCATAGCTTCCAGCAATAAACGTTCATAAGCATCAGCAATGCGCTCGTTTTTGAAGGTATCAGAAAAACTTAAATCTAACTTGGTGGTTTGCAAGCGCTGTTTTTGCTCCAGACCTGGGACTTTATTCATCATCTGGATCTCAACCCCTTCATGGGGTTGTAAACGAATAGTCAACTTATTCGGTGGCAAATTTCGGTAGCTTGCACGGTACAGGTTATGCGGCGGATTTTTGAAATAAACCACAATTTCACTGCTTTTGAACGGCATACGCTTACCACTGCGTAAGTAAAACGGTACGCCAGCCCAACGCCAGTTATCAATATCAACCCGTAATGCCACAAATGTTTCAGTATTAGATTTCTGATTAGCATCCTCTTCTTCCAAATAACCCGGAACAGGAGAGCCTTTCAAAAAGCCTGCACTGTATTGACCACGAACGGTATTTTCATACACATTGTCTTGATTAATTGGTCGTAGCGATTTAAGCACTTTTACTTTTTCATCGCGAATGCTGTCAGCATCTAAGTTAACTGGCGGGTCCATTGCCACAAGTGTTAACACCTGCAATAAATGGTTTTGGATCATATCGCGCATTTGACCTGCGCCGTCAAAATATCCCCAACGCCCTTCAATCCCAACTTCTTCTGCTACAGTGATCTGTACATGATCAATCGTGCGGTTGTCCCACTTAGACGAAAATAATGAATTAGCAAAACGCAGTGCAATCAAATTCTGCACCGTTTCTTTACCTAAATAATGATCGATACGGTAAACCTGATTCTCATTAAAGAACTCTGCAACTTGATCATTAATAACGTGAGACGATTCTAAATCAGTACCTATCGGTTTTTCTAACACCACACGGGTATCAGCATGAATTAATTTTTGCTCATTAAGACAGCGACAGATAGCACCAAAAATTGAAGGCGGCGTAGCAAAGTAATTCACCATCACTCGCTTTGTCGGTTCTAATAAATCATGGAATGCCGCATAACCTTCAGGCTCAGTAAAATTAGTGCCTATGTAATGACAACGGCCTAAGAAACGCCCAAGTGTCTCCGGACAAATTTCATCCTTTACAAAAGTGTTTAACGCCTTGGTGACAAGCTCGATGAATTGTTCCTGAGTAAAGGCATCTTTAGCAACACCGATAACTTTGGTGTCCTTATCTAATAACTCAGCTTTATCTAGTTGGTACAGAGAAGGTAATAGTTTACGTCTTGCAAGGTCCCCTTTGGTTCCAAACAATACAAAATCACACGCCTTCGCACTTGATGATTTGCCCATTGGTGACGACTCTCCTTTATTATTTTGTGTTTGAATCGTTCTAAACGATGAATAAAAACACACTTTTGTTGTAATATAACAACAGAATTTGATTTATGCATCTATATTTTGCAATTAATCTCTTGATAGCTATATAGTCATTTTGATACGTTATCTGCTATGATTTTCTCCACTCACAGACAGTGACAGAAGTTTTGTCAATTCAAGAACTACTGAAAATTTACTACAATTGACTTTCAGAGGTAAAAAAACAACTTAATTTCCTCTATTAAATAAACTTCTGATTTAAAATTACATTACCCTATATTGGCGGATGCATGATTATGAATACACTTGAAAAGGTTCAAAACAACCTTGCGAAATTTAGTAAGTCGGAGCGTAAGGTCGCCGAAGTTATCTTGGCTTCACCACAAACAGCTATCCATTCCAGCATTGCTACTTTAGCAAAGATGGCCGATGTCAGTGAACCTACGGTTAATCGTTTCTGCCGCCGTTTAGACACCAAGGGCTTCCCTGATTTTAAGTTACATTTAGCTCAAAGTCTTGCTAATGGCACACCTTATGTCAGTCGCCATGTTGAAGAAGATGACACCCCAGAGTCCTATACAACAAAAATATTCGAATCTTCAATGGCATCGCTTGATACCGCCCGCCAAAGCTTAGATATAGCGGCAATAAATAAAGCAGTTGATATACTCACTCAAGCTAAAACAATCTCATTTTTTGGCCTAGGCGCCTCTGCATCGGTAGCGCATGATGCCCAAAATAAGTTTTTCCGCTTCAATGTACCCGTCATCTGTTTTGATGATGTACTCATGCAACGCATGAGCTGTATTAACTGCAATGAAGGTGATGTCGTGGTGTTGATTTCACACACAGGCAGGACTAAATCACTAATAGAAATAGCCCGCATCGCTCGTGAAAATGGCGCGGCCGTCATAGGAATAACCGCCCGAAACTCCCCGCTTTCACTTGAATGCACGCTTCCTGTGACCATGGAAGTACCAGAAGACACTGATTTATACTTACCAATGGCTTCTCGTTTAGCACAGCTTGTCACCATAGATGTGCTCGCCACAGGGTTTACTTTACGCCGCGGCCCGCGTTTTCGCGATAATTTGAAGCGTGTAAAAGAAGTACTAAAAGAGTCTCGTGTAAACCGAGATATGACCATTTAAACCCTATTTGTGCTCATTATGAATGTGACTTACAACAAAATTATTAAATAATAACGGCTAAATTTAGCTGTTATTCTTTTGTTTAAAAGGCTAGAGACTGGTGTCTTTTAGCCTTTTTTTTACTAAAAATGATTTATCTGTCACAAAAAACACACATTAAACACTGACTATTTGTTGGTAACTTTACTACATTTTAAAAGAATGTCTGTTACTATATATACATCATTTTTAGTACCCAGTTTTGGCGTACTTTTAATAACCTAATTTTTTACAAAAACTTTAAATCTTTAAAACTTTCCTTTTATATAACGGAGTATGTCATGTTCCGCAGAACAAAAATCGTTACAACTTTAGGTCCAGCTACTGATCGCGATGATAATTTACGTAAAATTATTATAGCTGGCGCCAACGTGGTTCGAATGAACTTTTCACACGGTTCAGCTGAAGATCACCTAAAACGCGCCAATGATGTTCGCGCTATCGCCAAAGAGCTTGGTCTACACGTCGCCATTTTAGGCGATTTACAAGGGCCTAAAATTCGTGTTTCTACCTTTAAAGACAACATGAAAATTAAGCTGACTTTAGGGGATAAATTTATCCTTGATGCCGATTTAGGCAAAGGTGAAGGCGATCAACAGCAAGTGGGTATCGACTATAAAGAATTACCAAGAGATGTGGTGATTGGCGATATCTTAATGCTGGATGATGGTCGTGTTCAGCTTCGAGTTGACAGCGTTGAAGGTAATAAAGTTTTTACAACAGTTACTGTTGCAGGTCCTTTATCAAATAATAAAGGCATCAACAAAAAAGGGGGTGGTTTAACTGCGCCAGCATTGACTGAAAAAGACATGGCCGACATCAAAACAGCGGCATTAATCAATGTTGACTATTTAGCTGTGTCGTTCCCACGTACTGGTGCTGATTTAGATCTAGCCCGTAAATTGGCTGTTGAAGCCGGTAGTCATGCCCTTATTGTTGCTAAAGTTGAGCGTGCTGAAGCGGTTGCAACTGACGAAGCAATGGATGATGTGATCAGAGCATCAGATGTGGTCATGGTTGCCCGTGGTGACTTAGGTGTTGAAATTGGTGATGCTGCACTGGTTGCGGTTCAAAAACGTTTAATTCAACGTTCACGTCAATTGAATAAAGCAGTTATTACTGCAACTCAAATGATGGAATCAATGATTTCTAGCCCAATGCCTACCCGTGCAGAAGTGATGGACGTAGCAAACGCCGTGCTTGATGGTACTGATGCGGTGATGTTGTCTGCTGAAACTGCTGCAGGTGACTTCCCTGAAGAAACCGTTAGAGCAATGGCCAATGTCTGTCTTGGTGCTGAGTCACACCCAAGTGTGATGGTGTCTAAGCATCGTTTAGAGCAAAACTTTACTTCTATTGAAGAAACAATTGCACTGTCTACTATGTATGCAGCAAACCACCTTGAAGGTGTAAAAGCGATTATTTCATTAACAGAATCTGGTGCAACGGCAAAACTAATGTCTCGTATTAGTTCTGCATTGCCAATATTTGCCCTTTCTCGTCATCAGAAAACCTTAGCAACAATGGCATTATACCGTGGTGTACAACCTATGTATTTTGATTCAACGGCATACAGCGCCGATGAATTGGCACGTGAGGCATTAAACACTATGGTTGCTGCAGGTTACTTAAGCAGTGGTGACATGGTATTAATGACCAAAGGTGATGCAATGGAAACCATTGGCGGTACTAATACTTGTAAAGTGTTAGTCGTCGCTTAATCTTAATCGCGCGGCATTAGCCAAATTCATTTAAAACGCCAATCATATGATTGGCGTTTTTGTTATTTGGTTTGGTTTGGTTTGGTTTGGTAAACTATATAAAAAATACCGTTCGCGAACAAACCTGTGATGATGTTAACACACCAAGCTAATCATCATTATACACAGCGCAGTCACGTCCCTTTTCCTTAGCAAGATAAAGCGCCACATCAGCACGCTTTAACCAAGTATCGATTGTGGTTCCAGGCAGCCACTTAGCCACACCATATGATACAGTTATGATTTTACCATCTGGCGTTTTTAACTCCTTTTTAATCGCCGCCATAAGAGCCGTTATATAAGTAGATTGATCAGTATAATTTGGGACCAATAATACAAACTCTTCTCCACCGAATCGATAAAGTCTGTCATTTTTACCAATATGTGATGTAGTTATACGGACAAAATCTTTAAGTACTTGATCACCAACAGCATGACCGTAATTATCATTTACCTTTTTAAAGTAATCCATATCTAGAATGGCTAATAGCTGTTGAGTATCATTATTTTCAGCATCAGACAATGCAGCTTGCATACCGGTTCTCATGGCTCGTCGATTAAACGCACCAGTAAGCTCATCAACACTATTCAGCGTTTTCAGTAATAGAAACTGCTTAGCACTGTGGTTAGCATATATAAACACGCACATCGACAACATTAAAATAGTGACAGCATAGGAGTCTAGTGAGACGGAGTCCAAAATATCAGACATAGTCACAATAGAAATTCCAGCGATAATATTGAGCAATAAAGCTTCAACTGGTTTAATTAAAAAAAAGTACTGGCAAAAACAGGGTAAACCCATAGAAAGCTATCTAGCCCATTCTTAATGACAATAGCGACTACACCCATGTTGATAAATAATGCAATTGCTGCACTCACAAGCCTAATTTTTTTCGAGTGATATGCATAAGCGACTAACACTATAATACCCAGCACTAGCATCATATCAATCATTGCTGCGACGAAATTTCCTGCAAGATAACGGGTAATGACGAATGGAAAAACACCCAATATTGCTACAACACTAAGTAATAACAATAAAGACAGTTGATACTTTATCTGCAGTTGATTGATCATAGGGTTCTCATCATGAACTTATTTATATTGATACCTGTCGAATATACTTACAAGCTGTCAGTTTTATTGCTTAATAATATCGAAATCACACGCTTGTTAAATGTAAGTTATTTTACCAGTATAGGCTATACAAACTGCATTTGAATAAGACTAAGAGTGGATTCTAATACGACTGTTGTTCTCTGAATATGGCCATTTTGCGTGAGTAGAGTGACTTGCATAGGTTTATATGGTTACAGCTATAACAACACTAAAAAAAAACGCTGAACAATATCAGCGTTTTTTGATGATAAGCTAAAAAATTAAACGATTAGAGCTTTTCAAAGTCATTTACATTGATGGCGGCTAAACGTTTTTTATCCGCTTCAAGTAACTGCTGGAATTCAGCTTCGGTAATAATATCTTTCTTTAACGCCACATCAAATAACTCAAGCATAGGCAGCTTAGATTTTATATGACCACTACGTTGAGCTTTCTTAAGCTTTTTGTACAGATCTCTTGCGGCATATTTTGCAAGAAACGCATCTTCAACTTCAGCAATGCCGCTGGTATCGCCTTCAAACTCGCCACATAAGAATGTGATACGATCACGTGCTGGGCTTGGTTTAAGCATACCTTTAACCAATTCAACAGCGGCTTTATCACTTGGCGCATTGAAGTGATTACCTAATGGAAAAATAAGCACACGTAACAATATACCCGCTATTTTACTTGGGAAGTTACGTATAGCATCTTCCAATGCTTTGGCAGCAAAGTGTAAACGCTGTGACATGACATAATGAACACTTGGTAAGTCATCTTGTTGACGACCATTATCTTCATAGAACTTTAAGGTCGCTGATGCTAAATACAGCTGACTTAATACATCACCCATACGGGCAGAAATCATTTCTTTACGCTTTAAATCGCCGCCCATTATTAACATCGACAAGTCAGTCATAATCGCTAATGAAGACGATATACGATTCATATCACGATAATACTTTTGGGTTGGACCGCTGACAGGCGAAGATGAGAATCGACTACCAGTGAGTGCATTAGCAAATGAACTCAATGCATTACGAGTAGCATAACCCATATGGCCTAATAGCAGTTGATCAAAGCGATCTACCGCCGCCGTTTCATCTTCCATTCCAGCGGCTTCCATTTCGGCAAGCACATATGGATGGCAACGTGTAGCCCCTTGTCCAAAAATCATCAACGAGCGGGTTAAAATATTCGCACCCTCGACGGTAATTGAAATTGGGTTTGCCATAAACGCATGACCTAAATAATTTTTAGGTCCTAGCTGAATGCCTTTACCAGACTGAATATCCATAGCATCTTCTAACACATCACGACCAAGTTCAGTCATGTGATATTTAGCAATTGCGGTAACCACTGACGGCTTAACATTTGCATCAATACCCGTAGTGGTTAGACGGCGTGCTGCTTCTAATTGATATGTGTTGGCAATGATGCGAGCCAGCGCTTCTTGCACACCTTCAAAGTTACCAATTGGCATACCAAATTGTTGACGAACATAACTATAAGCCGTTGTTGTCTTGGTGGTAATATGGCCTGATGCGGTTGCTAAAGCGGGTAAAGAAATACCGCGACCAGCTGACAGACATTCAACTAACATTCTCCAACCTTTACCGGCATATTGTGGACCACCAATGATCCAGTCTAATGGGATAAACACATCTTTGCCGCTTGTGGTGCCGTTCATAAAGGCCATCATTAATGGATTATGACGACGTCCAATTTCAACACCTGGGTGATCAGTTGGAATAAGTGCACAGGTAATACCCAGGTTTTTCTTATCACCTAATAGTTTATCAGGATCGCGCATTTGAAATGCTAAACCTAACACAGTAGCAACAGGCGCTAGGGTAATATAACGTTTGTTCCACGTTAGACTCAGACCTAAAGTCTCTTCGCCTTCAAACTCTTGACGACACACCACACCGATATCGGGAATAGCGCCAGCATCACTGCCCGCCTCAGGACCGGTTAATGCAAAACACGGAATATCTTTACCTACAGCTAAAGACGGTAACCAACGATCTTTCTGCTCTTGAGTACCATAATGGGTTAATAGCTCGCCAGGGCCTAAAGAGTTAGGCACCATAACCGTCACCGCGGCACTTACACTGCGAGTCGCTATTTTCGCCACTATGGTTGAGTTAGCAAAAGCAGAAAACTCACGACCGCCATATTTTTTAGGAATAATTAGCGCAAAAAAGCCCTCTTCCTTAAAGTATTGCCACAGTTCAGGTGGTAAGTCTTTACGATTATGCACAATGTCATAGTCGTCAATCATAGTTAATGCAGTTTGAACTTGATTGTCTAAAAAGCTCTGTTCGTCAGCAGTTAAGGTCGGTTTTGCGTAACCATGTAATTTATTCCAATCCGGTTTACCGCGAAATAGCTCACCTTCCCACCATACATCACCCGCTTCCATAGCTTCTTTTTCAGTGCTAGATAACGGAGGAAGTACTTTTTTAAAAAACGCAAATGCAGGACGCGTAATAACTTGCATCCTGATATTTCGCACTCCGAAGAGCACTATGATTGCAATAATAAGCAATATGATGATACTCATTTTTAACCTTCTTAAGTTTTAACTAGTTGGACATTACTGGCACGGCAACACCCGCTGCCATATAGGGAATAACTTTTCTTATAATTGCTTCAATATTATTGTGTTCGCCGTAATCTGAAGCGGCAATTTCATTTAATGCATCGGCTGATGCCATAGTGAATACCATAGTGCCAAGCGTAAAGTGCAAACGCCAAAACATTTCAACCTGAGGTATGTGCGGCACGCTGGCGGTGACAGCTTGTACAAAGGTAGTCAAATATTGCCCATAATGCGTAGTGATAAACCAACGTAAATGTCCTTGGCTTTCAATATAGCCACGACCAAGCAACTGCAGGAATATAATAGTGCCGCCATTTCTCACCTTATTAAGTTCTAATAATGGTTTGATTAAGCATGAAAAAATATCATTAAGCGAGGCATGTTCTGGCGCTAGATGTAAACGCTTTATCTCATTTGCCGCAGCAGGCATAAACACGTCAAGATAACGCGCTAATACTGCTCTAATTAACTCTTTTTTGGAACCGAAATGATAATTAACCGAAGCTAAATTAACCTCAGCTTTGCTGGTGATTAAACGCAATGACGTTTCTGAAAACCCTCTCTCAGCAAACAGTTTTTCTGCTGAATCTAGAATTCTTGTTTTCGTATCAGTACGACTTGCCATCCTCTAACCCACTCTCAATTTAAACACCTGTTTAAATTAATCATTGAGCGCACAGATGTCAATTTAAATTTGGCTTATTTTCGCAGCAAAAACCGGTCCTAACGCCTTAAACAGCGCAACATTTTTAACTTATATGTAATATATAAAAAATTTATGTACACTGTTGTCCAAAATAACAATAAGGACATAACAAATGAAACGAGCTTTAAAACAACCGTCTAAAATTGCTCTTTTAATCGCATTATCACTGGGTATCACCGCATGTGGTGAACAAGATAATCTGCCCACAGTTGAATCAATACAAGATGCGAGCAAGACTCCCTCGGCTGAGATTAATTCAACAACAGCCATTGCCTTCATTAATCAAGCAGAAGCAGAGCTTGCCAACCTATCCATTGAAGCTAATCGCGCTGAATGGATATATTCTAATTTTATTACTGAAGATACCGCGGCGCTTTCTGCTGCAATGGGCGAGAAAGTCATTTCAACATCAGTGCGCTATGCAACTGAAGCTGCCAAGTTTGCCAATGTAAAACTAGACGCAGTTAACGCCCGTAAGCTAAATAGTTTACGCAGTAGCTTAGTGTTACCTGCACCACTAGACCCAGTTAAAAATGCAGAGCTGGCAAAAATCAGCTCTGAATTAAATGGGATGTACGGTAAAGGTAAGTATTGCTTTGCCGATGGAAAGTGCCTAACGCAACCTGAATTATCAAATTTAATGGCTGCTTCAAATGATCCTGCTGTACTGTTAGAAGCTTGGCAAGGCTGGCGTGAAATAGCTAAACCCATGCGGCCATTATTTCAACGTGAAGTTGAATTAGCTAATGAAGGCGCACGAGATCTAGGTTATCAAGATTTATCAGAATTATGGCGCAGCCAATATGATATGAAACCCGACGCGTTTTCTGCCGAGTTGGATAGGCTATGGGGACAAATAAAACCTTTATATGATTCACTTCATTGTTATGTTCGTGGCGAGTTGAATGAGCAATACGGGGATGATGTCGCCCCAAATACCGGTCCTATCCTGGCGCATTTATTAGGTAATATGTGGGCACAACAGTGGGGGACTATTTATGACTCAGTCGCCCCAGATAATGCCGACCCAGGTTATGATGTTACCGCGCTACTGGCGAAAAATGGCTATGATGAAGTCAAAATGGTTAAACAAGCTGAAGGTTTTTTTACTTCGCTTGGGTTTGAAGATTTACCTGACACCTTTTGGACTCGCTCGTTATTTGTACAGCCACAAGACCGTGACGTCATCTGCCACGCTTCAGCATGGGACTTAGACAATTTAGATGATCTTCGTATCAAGATGTGCATCCAAAAAACATCTGCTGACTTTAGCGTTATTCACCATGAGTTAGGTCATAACTTCTACCAAAGAGCCTATAAAGATCAACCTTTTATTTTCAAAAACTCCGCTAATGACGGATTTCATGAAGCAATTGGCGACACCATTGCATTATCTATTACCCCAAAGTATCTACAACAAATTGGCCTACTTGATACCTTACCAGATGCTGATAAAGATATTGGCTTGTTACTAAAACAAGCATTAGATAAAGTCGCCTTTATGCCATTTGGTTTAATGATAGACCAATGGCGTTGGCAGGTATTTAACGGCACTATTAAGCCAGAAAACTATAACCAAGCCTGGTGGGAGTTGCGTGAAAAATATCAAGGAGTTAAAGCTCCTATTACCAGAACCGAAATGGATTTTGACCCAGGCGCTAAATACCATGTCCCTGGTAATGTCCCGTACACCCGCTACTTTCTAGCACATGTGCTGCAATTCCAATTCCATAAAGCCCTTTGTGATATTGCACAAGATAAAGGACCAGTTCATCGCTGCAGTATTTACGGTAATAAAGAGGCTGGGGCTAAATTAAATGAAATGCTGGAAATAGGGGCTAGTCAGCCATGGCCTGAAGCATTAAATATCGTGACAGGCACTAAGCAAATGGATGCTAAGGCGGTACTTGATTACTTTGCTCCGTTACACATTTGGCTAGATAAACAAAATAGCAATGCTAACCGTCAATGTGGTTGGTAGTTATTTAAGCGATATCATGATGTGATGCGACTGAAGTAAAAACGCCAAGAATATTTGGCGTTTTTTATTTCTCTGCTTATCGACTTTACTTATCGAACGCCACTGCCTTTACCATGAATAACCAGAATATTACGCTCTCCCCGTTCAAACGCGCCAAAAATACAATTAACTAAATTTAGCCTTGCTTGAGGTAAGTAATACTCATGCACATCTAAACTGGTTTTAATATCATTAAAACCCAAGGGTAATTGTTTAAAAACGGCATCTGCATCCCATCATGCTAATGACTGACTATTTCATCTGGATTAACTGGCGAAAATTGATAAGGCATCAGCGGTAAAACAGCAAATAACTCATGCTGGTTTAATGCACCTTGCTTGGCTAATTGCCCTGCTGTTGATCAAGATGGATCAACCAAGCTTACAGCTTGTGTTTTATTGATATCCTTAATTAACGGTATGACACCAAACATCTCTTCAAAAAAATAGTACTTTATCATCTTGAAGCACATTACTTCCCTACACACTTTGTAATGATTATGTTCTATGGCGACGGTAAAGAATAATTTATAGTACCTACAATGTTGTAAAATAAATCAATTTGACGAGAAACTTGTTTTAATGAAGCTTTTAAAACCCGTAATAATGATACTAGTCTGTCTGCTTGCCACTATCGCCTCAATGCCAGGTTACAGTAATACAAATGCAGATAATGACATGCTGAACGAAAATTATACCCTCCTAGCAAAGGGGTTTTATAACCTTAATATTGAGGTTCTTAATGATATATATAGTGACAATGCTGTGTATATATCTGAAACACAAGATAAAGACATACTTTACGGTAAGCAAAATATTATTAATTTATACCGTAATTTTTTTGATAAAATTAAACGAAAAAACGCTAAAATTGAAATTGATTTTCGCGTGGCGGTTCGTCAGTTATCAGAAGACCAATCGACCGATATAGGTTATTACTTGGTTAGATTCCACCCAGGTAAAGAATCAGGCGAGCCCATCAGTGAGTTTGCCGGCAAATTTGTCACCGTCGCCAAGCGTACCGCCGAAGGCAAATGGCAAATAAATGTTGATTCTAACACTCGTTCAAAACCTGAATTTTATTACCGCGCCAAACCTATGCCTAACTGGTATTACGGTAAGCAATTTATTCAACAAGCTACAGAACAAGCTCAATGATGCTATCTGCTACCTTTAACTATAATCAACCCTGCCCATGCCTTAGCGGTATAACCTACCAAGCTTGTTGCCATGCTTATCACACACAACAACGCGTTGCTGACAGTGCCGACACATTAATGCGCTCTCGTTATTGTGCATTTGTTGTGGGTGAGTTCGACTATTTAATCAATACCCATCACCCACGATATTTGGCAGACTTAACGACAGAAAAACTATCCCAAGGTAATACATTATGGTTAGGTTTGCAGGTATTAACACATCAATTGATAGATAAAAGTCATCCGGCTTTTAATCTTACATTTATCGATACCGTACAAGCCATTGTGGTATTTAAAGCCTGGTATAAGCTTGATAAAGGCGTTGATGCTATTTTTGAAGAGTCACATTTTGTGCGACACGAAGGTAAATGGTTTTATACTCAAGGTGTGCAAATGGAGGTTGATTTACCGCGGAGGAATGATCCATGTGTGTGCCAAAGTGGTAAGAAATTTAAACAATGTTGTATCAGCTAATGCTGGCTATACATAGAATAGTAGGATTATTCAGTCGGCGCGATTTTACTCGTCGTGAGCGATTAGTACCGCCAGCTATTGTAGTGAATTTAGGACTAAATCATTAAAATCATTGACTCTAATAGCTGGGCTATATAAGTAACCTTGTGCTTGATCACACATCATTTTCTCTAAAAACTCTGCTTGCTCAACCGTTTCAACCCCTTCAGCTGTGATCGACATATTCAGCGCTTTAGCCATCGCGATTATCGCACTAACAATTTCACGGCTCTGCTTACTGGATGATATATCCATTATAAATGAACGATCTATTTTCAGCTTAGTGATAGGAAACTGTTTAAGGTACTTCATTGAACTGTAGCCAGTACCAAAATCATCAATAGCTATCCCGACACCTAAATCAGCCAGCTCATGGCAAAGGTTAATGGCATAACGAATATCGCCCATAAGTTCAGTTTCAGTAATTTCAAGAATAAGACTTCTTGGTTTAATACGATAACGATTTAACAGATCCCAAACTTGTTCAAATAAATCACCACTAAAAAACTGTCTTGCCGCGACATTAACATGCATAGTAATGCCAACATTTTTATGCTGCCACAAGTTTAATTGTTTACATGCGGTTTCTAATACCCATGAGCCAATTGCATTAATCATGCCCGACTGCTCAGCTATTTCAATAAATGCCCCTGGATATAACACCCCTTGACGAGGATGATTCCATCTAATTAATGCCTCAGCACCAACATACTGATGACTCTCAAAATCCATTAGTGGTTGATAATACAGCTCAAATTGACGACCTTTAATCGCATACTGTAAATCTTTTTCTATATTGGCATCACTTTTAAATTGTTCGAGTAATTCTTGGTTAAAAAATTGGTAATAACCGTTGGACTGCTTTTTTGCGCATTGCAATGCAATATCGGCACAGGATAAAGGTGAAAATAGATCAATTACCGAACCAATATCGACAATAGCGACAGCCGGTTTAGGCTCAACTTTTTCTCTATTTATAATCATAAAGGCTGATAAATTGTTAATGAGTTTACTCACCAATCCGTCTAATTCTTTTTCTGGCATCATTTTGGGCAATAAAATACAAAATTCATCACTGCCAATTCGAGCCACATCAATTGCTTTATGGTTTGCTGCAAAGTGCTTTAAACGCCTAGAAACCTCAATTAATAACAGATCACCTTGTACGTGTCCGTTGGTATCATTGAAACGTTTAAAACCTAATAAATCCACCAGTAATAATATACCTTCTTGGGCTTTATCCAGCTGTGGCGTAAAGTAAGACCGATTATGTAATCCAGTTAAACTACAGTGCCATGCAAGATGTTCTAACTCTGCTTTATGTTCAAATTGTGAAGAAATATCATAGCTTGACACTAGTGCATAGCGGTTACCTTGTTCTGTCATAAACCCAGTAACATGGTAATGCAACCAATAGTATTTATTATCGATACGCTTAAGTTTTATGTCGCCAACAACACTTTCATTATTGGCAATTTTATCTAACATATATTGCAGAGTATCAGGGTTATTTCTAAATATATCTAAATTCATCACGCTATGATGTTCAATATCACTGCGTAATAACCCTGTCATTTTTTGGTGAGCGAAGTTGACATAATCCACCATTAAGGTGTCAGTGTTAACAATCATAACTACATGGTCTGAATGTTCTGTCGCATTACGCAATAAATGAATTTGCTCTGATTTATCATAGGAGTGACGGGTTGCTAAAGTTAATGCGAGCTGATCAGCGCACTGAATTACAATTTGAATTTGGTCAAGCGACCATTCAAATAATGTTTTAAATTCAATAGATAACACACCTTCAATGTGGCCATTAATACGAATAGCAACATTAAGAGTACTAACAATATGATTGGTTTGATAATAATCAAATGAGTGAATTAGCTGGTCAGTCGGCAAAATATGATTCACCGCAATATAACGATGATTCTTTAGCTGTTCAAAATAGCTGAACTCTATGTCCGATTGTTTGGTATCTAGAGTATGTTTTGGGTCGTTATGGTGGGTTTGGCAATAATGAGCAATTAACCTTTTAGAGCAGGATAAGAAAGAGCTTTGTTCAGCCCTAACCTCAGCAGTTTTTGTGCTATCAAATTTTTCATCAAATAGCCAAACTGAAACTAAAGAAGCGATAAAATGTTGCTGCAATAGCTTACTAACCAGTTCAGAGGTTTTTGTAAAGTTACCCTGCTGTTTGGCGCTAGAATTTACAATGAGTTCTAAAAGGTGCTGATTTTGTTTTTGTGTCATTAGTTTCCCGAAAGACATCATACATTGTCATTCTACTGAATTATTATTAGCCCGCTATAGTCAGCAACGTGCAGATAACTCAATGCATCCCGTTGGGAGCTTTATTATAAGCTGTTTTATAACCTTTTATAATCAAAGGTTATAATAAAATTATTTTGAGTGAAGATACACTTACAATTGACAAATCGCAATACTATTTATATCCCATAATAGTTACAAACCATTTTCTAATTGGAACAGCATTTTTTCAACTGTTACCGAAAACGCCAAGATTAACTCAACTTCATAACCTAATTGATTAACCTTAACATTAACCTGATCAAATCGATTTTGTGCTTTGACAATCATATTTTGAGCATCTGCTTGAGCCGTTTCTGTTTTAAAGACTAAAACTAGCTCAGTATCATGTTCATCAATTACAGCACCTATATCGACAACACTGCCACAATCACGGCATGAGTCATTTACGTTCTGCTGTTGTTGTCTAATTTTTTTAATCATAGTTGGCCACTTAAATGTTGAGGTATAACGTAAATTTATATCTCAACATCATAAAATAATTCAATGACCATTTCCCTCACTTGGCTCACAAATCTACTTAAGGTTATTTCTATGCCATAACTAAGTATGTGCATGTGTACTTTACGCTGTGAGCTTTACCATCGTTTGACTAATCTGTCGTTGACGCTCTAATTGTTCCACAAAATGCATCTCTTCTACGGCCTCATAGTGAGTGTCTAGCCCTTCATATTTTGTACGCACCAAATGGCTACTATTACCTAATGCTTGGACCATAGCGTCATCATGTTTGCCACGTATCACTATTGCCTCAGGAGATAAGCTTTGTTGTAAGTGAAATTGACGTAAACCTTGGGAATGAAAAACAGCGCCATTATTAACATGTTCTGTCATGGAGGATAAATCATCGACTAACTTTTGTGGCTGTTGTAGTTGAAACTGTTTATAGAGCTTTTGATTAATGGTGAGGTCTTTATCAAACTGAAATTGTGCCATATCACTGCTGTCTGCTGACAACATGGCTAGCAGTAAACCAAATTCACCACGTCGCTGGTTCTCGACAGCCGCATTTAAACGACCGCCTAATTGTAATTCATTGACCAGTAGTGACTCAATCTGCATATAAAAACAACACTATTATGACTCGATGCTATTTTATCGACCAAACACACCTAAACTTTAGAAAAATATTCATTTTTAGCCTTTACATATTTTGGGTTTATGACTACTATGGCGGCCGCAATTGAGGAGGGGTTCCCGAGTGGCCAAAGGGATCAGACTGTAAATCTGACGGCTCAGCCTTCGAAGGTTCGAATCCTTCTCCCTCCACCATTTGCGATGTAATTTAGATAGACGAAAAAGAAATATGTGGAGGGGTTCCCGAGTGGCCAAAGGGATCAGACTGTAAATCTGACGGCTCAGCCTTCGAAGGTTCGAATCCTTCTCCCTCCACCATCTTTCTTATTCATTTATCTCTATTCAGTGGAGGGGTTCCCGAGTGGCCAAAGGGATCAGACTGTAAATCTGACGGCTCAGCCTTCGAAGGTTCGAATCCTTCTCCCTCCACCATTTTTACTTTATGTCACCACAGTTTGAATTAAGCTAAATTCAAAGTTAACACATCACAATTGCAATTCGTTTACCCTCAGTTTTATCTCCCAGATTAATCTTTTTACTCCTGTTCTATTTCCCGCTAGGTTTAAGTATGTTTTTTATTTAAGATTGGTCTGAATAACAATCAAAATGAGACAACAACATGCCGACTAATTGGGTTAACCAAGCCATTGCTAAGATTGATGCAGACTATCAACGTTCTGCCGATACTCACCTTATAAAACTCGATTTACCACAACTTAACGGCGTTGATATTTATCTTAAAGATGAAAGTACCCACCCTACGGGCAGCTTAAAGCATCGTTTGGCCCGTTCATTATTCTTATATTCCCTGTGTAATGGCTGGATTAATCAACATACAACCATTATTGAATCATCTTCTGGCAGTACAGCAGTATCAGAAGCGTATTTTGCACGTTTAATTGGTTTGCCGTTTATTGCTGTGATGCCCTCAACGACGGCGAAAAAGAAAATTCAACAGATTGAGTTCTATGGTGGTCAATGTCACTTTGTTGATAATAGCAGACAAATATATGCACAATCAGAACGTCTTGCTAAAGAACTAAATGGTCATTACATGGATCAATTCACTTTTGCAGAACGTGCCACAGACTGGCGAGGCAATAACAATATTGCTGACTCGATATTTATCCAAATGCAACGTGAGCCGCACCCTATTCCCCACTGGATTGTGATGAGCCCTGGCACTGGTGGTACCTCCGCCACTATTGGCCGTTATATTCGCTACCAACAATTATCGACTCAACTGTGTGTAGTTGATCCTGAAAACTCGGTTTTTTATGATTATTTTCACAGTGGCGATAAAACACTGACAGGCCAAAAAGGCAGTAAAATTGAAGGCATTGGGCGACCTAGGGTCGAACCATCCTTTATTGCTGGTGTCGTAGACGAAATGCATAAAGTCCCCGATGGAGCATCAATTGCCACTATGCAGTGGTTAGAAACCTTGATAGGTCGAAAAACGGGGGCATCAACAGGGACAAACTTATATGGTGCATTACTGTTGGCCACGCGAATGCAAAAACAAGGGCAAGTGGGCTCTATTGTGACTTTGATTTGTGATGCGGGGGAAAGATACCTAGATACTTACTATAATCCCCAATGGATTGAGAACAATATCGGTTGCTTTAAACCGTTTGAACAACAGCTCAGTGAATTTAATCAAAGTGGATTACTCAGTCCATTGGATTGCTAAATCGATTTGCCCCAAAACATATTTTGGGGCTGCCTTTATGGCTTAATCAATATCCAAGTATTTATGCATTTGAATCGACAAACGCCAGTTCCGCTCAATACATACTTTCATCGCCAATGCTGTCGCGCGTGGCTTTTGGCTAATAGGTTGTAAGCAGATAGTTTTACCTTCTACATCAATATCTTTTAGTAAATCATCAAGCTCTTCAATATGTTTATCTGTGGCGATTGGGTGTTTAATTTCATTTGCACGTGTTAATGCTTGGCTTAATACCTTGTAACCGCCCTTCATATTGATTTTAGGTGACACGGTAACCCAGGCATCTTGATGGCAAAGCACCTCAAAAGTTCCTGATGTTTCAATTTGAACGCTATAGCCTGAGCCAATTAATTGATTAGTTAGCTCAGTTAAATCATACAAGCAAGGTTCACCACCAGTAATCACCACATGTTTTGCAGTATACTTTTTACGACTAAATGCCGCTATAAGACTCATGCCGTCATGATTGGCCCAGCGGCCAATGGTGCCATCAACCGCGATGACTTGTTCAGGTGACACCTTGTTCTCAACGAGTACATCCCAAGTTTGTTTAGTGTCACACCAAGAGCACCCGACCGGACAGCCTTGTAAACGAACAAAGAGTGCGGGCACACCGGTAAAAGCCCCTTCACCTTGAATCGTTTCAAACACTTCATTAACTGGATAATTCATTTGTCACCTGCTTTATACATTAGGGCCGCATTTATAGTTTATTTCTACCTCAGTATCAAGGCTAGTGGTGTGCCAATTGGTATATATGAACCATTAACTTTGCTATTGCAGGAAACTGTAAGATAAAATACCTATAATTAATAAATTATTACCCTCTTATACTCTTTAGCATTAGGTTATTATTCATGTCTCAATCTTCATTGCCAAGCAAAGCATTAGTCGTCTTCAGTGGTGGTCAAGACTCAACCACCTGCCTTATTCAAGCGTTAACCGAATATGATGAAGTACATGGTAT
Organism: Shewanella sp. OMA3-2; assembly: GCF_021513195.1. Classification (NCBI taxonomy): domain Bacteria; kingdom Pseudomonadati; phylum Pseudomonadota; class Gammaproteobacteria; order Alteromonadales; family Shewanellaceae; genus Shewanella; species Shewanella sp. OMA3-2. Next base: position 2,726,400 of record NZ_CP090974.1, read on the forward strand.
TACCTTTGATTATGGCCAGCGCCACAAACAAGAAATTGATGTAGCCAAAGCTCTGGCAACACAACTTAACTTAGTCAGCCATAAAGTTTTAGACACCACACTGTTAAACGAGTTAGCCATTTCAGCATTAACCCGAGATGCTATTCCAGTGTCTCACGAATTAATGAATAACGGTTTACCTAATACTTTTGTTCCCGGGCGAAATATCTTATTTCTCACGCTAGCTGGCGTATATGCTTATCAACTCGGCTGTGATGCCATTATTACGGGTGTATGTGAAACAGACTTTTCGGGCTATCCAGACTGCAGAGATGAATTTGTTAAATCAATGCAACACACTTTAGCCTTAGGCATGGATAAACCATTAAAAATCATTACCCCATTGATGTGGCTTAACAAAGCTGAAACATGGGCTTTAGCTGATAAATACAAACAATTAGATCTCGTTAAACAGCAAACACTGACTTGCTATAACGGTATCATTGGTGACGGTTGTGGCGATTGCCCATCGTGTTTATTGCGTCAACGCGGATTAAATGATTATCTACAAAATCAACAACAAGTTATGCAGTCATTGAACGCTAAAATGCAGTCATCGACATAGAGGTTAATATGGGCCAATCAACGTCATCCTTAATCAAGCCATATCACTTCACCTTGGTTATAAGTGTCATCTGTATTGTTTTATTTGCCTTGAGTATCACTAATCCTATCATTGTTGATACCAACTACTTATTCAAATTTCAACATGATGCTATTGCCAATGGACAAATTTGGCGCCTTCTTACCGGCAATTTACTCCATACTAACGTATGGCACTTAGTAATGAATTTGGCGGGATTTTGGGTGATCGTGTTTTTACACGAATTACATTACCAAAGACATACGGCTAAATTGATGCTGCTTTTTCTGTGTCTTTGTATTCTAGAAGGGCTTGGTTTATACCTCTTTTACCGGAACTAAAGGCCTATGTGGGTTTAAGTGGCTTATTACATGGTTTATTTGCCTTTGGCGCGGTAATGGATATCCGTAAAGGGTTACGTTCTGGCTATTTACTGCTAATAGGCGTAATAGCAAAGGTCGGTTATGAGCAGTATTTTGGGGCAAGTGCGGGTATATCGGCATTAATTAATGCTCGGGTGGCTACTGAATCTCATTTAGTTGGGTTAGTTGCTGGGCTAATATGCGCGATATTTTGGCTGACTATTGCTAACAAATTTCGCTACAAAAAATAACTATTAAAAGTAGTGACTAAAAACGTTATTTCATTTTGTTAGTCGATTGTTAATTTCGCTTGTCAAAGCGGTCTTCATGTCATCTGGGCCACAATATTCTGCATAGCCTAATCCTTCACCATAGGGATTAACCTGAGTGGCTAAATTGACCACACGGTAACAATAGTCACCTTGTTTAACTATTCGATTAGGATCAAGTCTATGGTTGTAAGTATGAGGCTGACTGGTATCAATTTTTGAAATTAATTCAATAAATGTCAAGTCTGGATCCATTTCACTCATCGTTCCGCTAGGCTTGTTTGTAAACGCAGATTGCGACCCTATCAAGGCTTCAAGCTCATTGATATTAATCTGTTGTAAATACTGGCTTGATGCCTGACTAATCGCATGGGTTGAAAGTACTGCCACGCTCTCAATTTCGCTATCACTTCCACTGGCCACTGCTTTATTGAAAACTTCCCCGTTAATCGTCGGGGCATTATTACTGCTGTTATCTTGATGATCTGGTGTATTAATATTTGGTGCATTGCTATCTTTAGGTTCTGCTGGAACCTGTTGTTGTAAATTAGATACTGGCAGAGCATCATTTGGTGTAATGGGTTGTATAGATGTTTCGACTTCAGTATTTGAATTTTGCTCATCATCCCCTAGTTTGTTTATATCTAGTTTGTTTATGTCTAGCTTATCAATATCGACTTTTGATTCACTTGCTTTCACCATAGCTTCATATTGTTCAGTGGTAATAATATAGCTGTTAATTTTGATCCCTTCTGGGGCTATGATTAAATTCGACTGATTCTGATCACTCGCTTGCTGCCAAAACCAGGCAATAACACAGAAAAAAACAAGGTGTACGCCAAGCGCAAGACACACCGACTTAACTAACCCTCGCCTATCTTTAATGATGACGGGCTCGCTTTCAAGCTCGGGGTTATGGTCATGGTCAATACAGATCCTAAAGATATCACTATCTCTATTTAATGATTTATTTCTTCTATCCATCTTGTTTGCTGTCTTTAAAAACATATCCATATATCATTAACTCTGCTGATTTGAATATAAATCCTTGATAAAGTTCACTCATCCCCCTAAAAAATAGTCCAAAGTATACTAAGGAAAACTTCGGCTAAAAACTGAGAGTACACGTGTACACTATTTATAGTTTTTACAGCCTAGCCCTGTTAGACTAGAAAATATCATTCGACTGTTAATTGAGTAATAATAACAATGCACGAAAAATTAGACATTCTTACTGCAGAACAAATACTTAATAATGCTCCCGATTATAGCATTAAAGAGGAATTAGCTAATGGGTTATCTCACGGATTCGGCGTTATTGCGGGTTTATTTGGCCTGGTGTTAATGTTAACCAATGCTAGAGAAGACTTGTCTACCATTCAGCTTGCGGGTGTCATTATTTATGGTATCAGTATCATAGCGTTATTTTTATCATCCACCCTGTATCACACTAGCCGTACACCTGTATGGCGAAAACGTTTTAAAATGGCTGACCACTGTACCATATATACGCTTATTGCAGGTACTTACACTCCGCTGATGTTGATTGCTTTACAAGATGATAGCGCGTTAATCATATTAACGATAATCTGGAGTATTGCATTAGGAGGAATTGTATTTAAAACTTTGTTTATTGGTCGATTCAAAGCGCTCAGTCTATTTTTATACCTATTAATGGGCTGGCTTTGCGTTACTGTCATGCAAGACCTTATTGCTAATATGTCAGAGTTAACCTTTAATCTATTGATCATAGGTGGATTATTTTATAGCTTAGGGGTAATTTTTTATGCCAATAAAAAAATTCCCTATAATCATGCCATTTGGCATATGTTTGTTCTCGGTGGGGCTTTTTCACATTTCCTGTGTGTGTATTTTCTGGTCACAAATTAATATATTTCCCTTTAAAGGTTAACTGAGCCCTTTGTATGCTGTTCAATAGCGATTTTTTGATGCAGAATCAGCGATAAAGTAATTAATATTGACTCATATGTATTCTGATTATAAGCATTCTGATGAGCATCAATGGCAAGCAAAGGATAAAATTGCTTTTGTTATCAAAATGATACCTGAAGGGAAAGTACTTCCTTATGGCAAGGTTGCCGATCTTGCTGGCTTACCTGGACGAGCAAGATATGTATCACGCGCACTCAAGCTTGCTCCATCAACCGCTAATTTACCTTGGCATAGGGTAATTAACGCTGCTGGACGAATTTCGTTTCCCCAAAACACCCTTTTATTTCAACAACAAACTGAATTATTGCGATTAGAGAACATTGAAGTGAACAATGGCAAGATTCCATTGTCCAAGTATTTATGGCAACCTGACTTAGTCACATTAGTCATGACACTTCCGTTTTAGTCGGCATCTCTTTTAGGATTAAAAACTTGCAAACTACTCTTTTAAAATCACAGTCAACTTATCAACTTCTGTCGCCATTAATGGTTTGTTTAATGATGGCCTCTTTTAGTGCAACCAGCAGTACTCTTGCAACAGATCCCATTTTAACCAGTAAAATATCGGCAACAGATAACATCCAAAATGTCGCTCAAGAGACCATTTTATTACCACTGACGCCGCACACAGCGCAGTACAAGGCTTATTATGGCAGTATTGAATTAGGTGATGCTAAATATACCCTGCCAGCTACTGATAGCGGCTATTATAATTATCTATTCGAAAGCGAAGTTGGGCTACTGATGTTGTCTGATGAACGTAAACTACAAAGTGATTTCACCCTTGAGAACGGTAAACTGACCCCCTTTAGATATGTACATGAAAGAACGGGAACAGGCAGTGATTACACCGAACAAACCGCTTTTGCTAAATCACAAAATTTTATCCATACCATTTATAAACAACAAGCGCTGAAGTTAGATTATCAGGAATTAATATTTGACCCTTTAATGGTTCAATTACAGTTTAGAATGGATGTCATAGGTAATAAAAGACCACTTAACTATAAAATGGTTAAAGAAAAAGAAGTTGATGAATATGACTTTAAAATCATTGGTAATGAAACCATCACAGTGGCTGGCGGTACTTTTGAAACAGTAAAATTTGAAGTGGTTCGTGATAGCACCAAAAGACAAACCTTTTTCTGGATGGCACCTAAGCTTGCTTATTTACCGATTAGACTAAGCCATTTCTCTAAAGGCAGTAAACAACTTGATATTCAACTTGCTACATACCATTTCGATAAACCATTAACGGATGTACCTAGTTTAGATATTGCCCATGAACACAAGATATTCAACGCCTATATGGCAGAGAAATCTCTATTAGAGCAAGGTGACACAGCTAAAAAAGTCATAACAGATGATGAGGATTTTCCTGATGTCAGCCAAGATAACATTAGCGAGAGAGAGATTTTAGAAATTAAAAAAATGGTGATTGATTAATATTTTATCCTGTAATGCCATAATGACATCACGCCAACAGCTGGCGTGATGTTTCAAGCGTAATACTTTTAAATAGCAGTATGTTCAATCCGAATATCACCGCGTCTAAATAGCCTCCAGTCACCAGCAGAAAGTACTTGCCACTGCTCATTATTAGTCAGCGGTCTAGTGGCTATCACAGTAACAATATCATTCGGGGTAGTTTCTTTTTGAAAATCAATCACAACATCGGTATCAATAAGAGTTGCTTTACCAAAGGGGGCTCGACGAGTGATATGACATAAATTGTTGGTGCAATAGGCCATTAAATCAATGCCATCGCTTAAAATCATATTAAATACCCCTAGGGTGCGGATCTCATCTGCCAGTTTAGCTATGTACTCAAACACCGCATTCATATTTTCGGGTGCCGTGTTACCAAAGCGCTGCAAGACTTGCTCAAGTATCCAACAAAATGCCATTTCACTGTCCGTATCACCAACGGCTTGAAAACGACTGGAAGTAAATTTTTGCTCATATGCACTTAGCTGACCATTATGTGCATAGGTCCAGTAGCGTCCCCATAATTCACGGGTAAATGGATGAGTATTCTCCAATGACACCCCTCCTCTATTAGCTTGTCTAATATGACTCACCACGATTTCACTTTTAATCGGGTATGACTTTATGAGTTGGGCGATATGAGATTGACTGCTTGGTCGAGCATCTTTAAAGGTACGATTACCTTTACCTTCATAAAAAGTAATACCCCAACCGTCAACATGTGGCCCAGTGACACCGCCACGTTCAGCAAGACCGGTGAAACTAAACACAATATCAGTGGGTACATTGGCACTCATAGCAAGCAATTCGCACATTTATCAAGCCTTTTCGTTACTAATTGATCAATTCTACGCTATAAAACATATTGTATCTTCTGTGATAAATCAGTGAAACAAGATTGATACATATAAATTTAAACAATTGTTTGAATAATACTTGTATTCATTGCTGCATAAGGTTAAATTTTATGTAGCACAGGTCTGACCACGGTCTATACTTGTGATTAAGATCAATAAAAACTAGCCATTCACACTGAAACTGGCTTTAAGGAGAGAGTAAAGTGACCACCCTATTTTTGATCATCGCGATGATCTTTGTGCTCGGCACAATGTCTTACCTCAGGGTATCGCTTGTCACCACCACAATAGCTGCTGCTGTTGTTTTAGGTGTTGGTAGCGCCATGGACATCGTTGGTACTATTACATGGGTTGTATTCCTTGTAATGGCATTACCTTTTAACATCAAATCATTTAGACAGAATTTTATCAGCCGTCCGCTGCTTAAAGTGTACCGCGGTATCATGCCTGAAATGTCTACTACTGAAAAAGAAGCCATTGAAGCGGGTACTACTTGGTGGGAAGCGGATTTGTTCGCTGGTAATCCTAACTGGAGTAAACTACACAACTACCCACAATCTCGCCTTACCGCAGACGAACAAGCCTTCCTAGATGGCCCTGTTGAAGAAGTGTGTAAAATGGTTAATCACCATATGGTATCGCATGAACTTGGCGATTTACCGCAAGAAGTGTGGCAATTCCTAAAAGACCATGGATTCTTTGCGATGATCATCAAAAAGAAATACGGTGGTTTAGAGTATTCTGCTTTTGCACAATCTCGCGTATTACAGAAGCTAGCCGGTGTCAGCAGCGAACTTGCATCTACAGTCGGCGTACCTAACTCATTAGGCCCTGGCGAGTTATTACAGCACTATGGTACTACAGAGCAGCAAGACCATTATTTACCTCGCTTAGCTAAAGGCTTAGAAGTGCCTTGTTTCGCACTTACCAGCCCAGAAGCTGGCAGTGACGCAGGCTCAATTCCAGATTTTGGTATTGTATGTAAAGGCGAGTTTGAAGGTGAAGAAGTACTGGGTATGAAGCTAACATGGAACAAGCGTTATATTACGCTTGCACCAGTTGCAACTGTGCTTGGCCTAGCATTTAAACTACGCGATCCAGATGGGTTATTAGGTGATAAACAAGAACTTGGTATTACCTGTGCTTTAATTCCTACTAATATTCCGGGTGTAGAAACCGGTCGCCGTCACTTCCCACTTAACTGTATGTTCCAAAATGGTCCTACACGTGGTGAAGAAGTGTTTGTGCCATTAAGCTTTATTATTGGTGGGCCAGAAATGGCTGGCCAAGGCTGGCGTATGCTGGTTGAGTGTTTATCAGTGGGTCGTGGTATTACATTACCATCGAACTCTGCCGGTGGTGTAAAAACAGCTGCCATCGCTACTGGTGCCTACGCACGTATTCGTCGTCAATTTAAATTGCCGATTGGTAAATTAGAAGGCATTGAAGAGCCAATGGCACGTTTAGGCGGCAATGCATACTTAATGGATGCAGTCACTAGCTTAACAACCACTGCTATCGATTTAGGTGAAAAGCCATCTGTTATTTCAGCCATTGTTAAATTCCACCTGACCGACAGAATGCAGAAATGTATTATCGATGCTATGGATATCCATGGCGGTAAAGGTGTATGTTTAGGCCCAAATAATTATTTAGGCCGTGGCTATCAAGCAGCTCCTATCGCGATTACGGTTGAAGGTGCGAATATTCTCACCCGTGCAATGATCATTTATGGTCAAGGGGCTATTCGTTGTCATCCTTACGTATTAACAGAAATGGAGTCGGCGTTTGACACTGATGCAGCACGAGGTTTAACCACCTTTGATGATGCAATATTTGGTCATATTGGTTTTGCTATCTCTAATTTTATTCGCAGTTTCTGGATGGGATTAACAGGTGCTCGTTTCTCTAATGCGCCTTACTCAGATAAGACTAAACGTTACTATCAACAGATGAACCGCTTCAGTGCTAACTTAGCCTTGCTGTCTGATTTAGCAATGGCGACTTTAGGTGGTAACCTTAAACGTAAAGAACGTATTTCTGCTCGTTTAGGTGACTTATTAAGCCAGTTATATCTTGTGTCAGCAACATTGAAACGTTATCAAGATGAAGGCCGTTTAACTGAAGACTTACCTTTAGTTCAGTGGGCTGTTGAAGATTCGTTGTATAAACTACAAGACTCTTTAGATGACTTACTTAACAACTTCCCTATGGGATTAGGTTATGTACTGCGTTTAGTTATTTTCCCATTCGGTCGTCCAGTTAAACGTCCTACTGATGTAATGGATCACAAAGTGGCTAAAATAATGCAAACACCTTGTGCAAGCCGTGATCGCTTAGGTAAAGGTCAGTTCTTTACTAACTGTGAAAACAACGCTGTCGGTATTCAAGAGCAAACCTTTATCGATATTTTAGCTTGTGAGCCTTTATACGATAAAGTGTGTAAAGCGGCAGGTAAACGACTCCCTTTCATGTGGCTTGATAAAATTGCTGCTGAAGGTAAAGCATTGGGTATTCTAAGTGAAGCTGAAATTGCATTACTAGAACGTGCTGAAATTGGTCGTATGAAGTCTATCAATGTTGATGATTTTGACACAGAAGAACTACGTGCCAATATCAAGGTACCCGCTAAGCAAGAAAAAGCTGCTTAACTGAGTCACTGATTAAAGTAATATTAAGGGTAAAGCCAAGCTTTACCCTTTTTTATTGAGGAAAGTTCAATGAATATACGTCAAATGACAGGCCTGCAAATCATGCAAGCCATGTTAGCGGGTGATCTGCCCGCCCCTTCAATCACCAAAACAATGCCAATGAAAGCCGTTGCCGTCAGCGAGGGAGAAATAACCTTTGAAGCAACAGCAGATGAGAGGCACCTTAATCCTATGGGTGGAGTACATGGCGGCTTTGCCGCTACAGTACTTGATTCAGCTACGGCTTGCGCGGTTCATTCTGCACTGCCAGCTGGCGCAAGCTACGCCACTATCGACTTGAATGTTAAGATGGTTAGACCTGTACCCAAAAATCAACCGGTAATTGCCGTAGGTAAGCTAGTTAATTTGAGCACCAGTTTAGCGATATCTGAAGCAAGGCTGACCGATCAGCAAGGTCGATTGCTTGCAACGGCTACTGCAAGTTGTATGGTAAGCCGTTAGGATCTGCATATAAAAAAGAGCCCGTCAAATGACGGGCTCTTTTTTATGCTCAATTGGCAGCAATACTAGGTTAAGAACCTGTGTTACCCAGTAACCAATTTACTCACGTAACTCTTGTTCTAATTGCTTAGCAACCGTATCTGGAGAATGGCTATTTTTAGCAAACAAATTATAAGCCACCGGCACTACTATTAACGTAAAAAATGTCGCCAAAGTAATACCAGATAACACCACAACACCAATCACATAACGAGTTTCTGAGCCCGCACCAACCGCCATCACTAAAGGTAATGCGCCAGCAGCTGTTGTAATCCCAGTCATCAAAATAGGCCTTAAACGTTGGGTAGATGCTTGCAATATTGCTTCACTAAATGCCACACCTCTATCGCGTAACTGGTTAGCAAACTCGACAATGAGAATACCATTTTTAGCGGCTAAGCCTACCAGCATGATAATACCAATTTGACTATAAATATTGATACTCTGCCCGGTCAACCACAACCCCAATAACGCACCTAAGGTGGCCAGCGGCACAGTTAACATGATAATCATTGGATGGATAAAGCTTTCAAATTGTGCCGCTAACACTAAAAACACAATTCCTAACGCTAACAGGAAGACAAAGTTCATTGAACTGCCTGACTCTTGATAATCTAGAGACGGCCCTTTGTAACTCACAACGACTTCAGCAGGTAAATAGGTTGCCGTTAAATCGTTAAGATAAGCAAGCGCTTCTCCCAAACTGTAATCCTCGGCTAGGTTAGCCTCAAGCGTGATTGACCTCATGCGATTATAACGATTAAGTGAGCTAGCATCTGCGAACTCTTCAATTGTCACTAGGTTAGATAGTGGAATTAATTCATTAGTGCGCGCAGAGCGTACATAAAGGTTTTCCATATCACTGGCTGTACTTTGGTTTTCTCGACTGCCTTCAATGATGACATCATATTCTTCACCATCACGCATAAAGGTAGTCACTAGCTTTGAACCTAACATAGCTTCTAGAGTACGGCCAATATGTGAAACAGATACGCCCAAATCGGCAGCTCTGACACGATCAATGATCACTCTTAGTTGAGGCTTGGTTTCCTGATAGTCATGATCTAAGCCAATTAGCTTTGGATTGTCTTTGGCTTTTTCAAGAATAATGTCACGCCATTCGGCTAATTCCTCATAGCTAGGGCCGCCAAGCACAAATTGAACTGGCTTGCCTACCCCACGACCAAATGCCTGGCGCATAATCGGAAATGCACGAATACCGGCTAAATCTGAAAGTCTGTTTCGAATATCAACAACAATTTCATTAGCGCTTCGGCGTTGGCCCCAATCTTCAAGCACAATAATCGCCATGCCATTAGAGAAATCCGTTGCGGTGCCAAACCCCCGTGGCGCTCGAATCAGCAGACGTTTAATGTCGCCACTGTCCACTAATGGCATTAAACGACCTTCAACTTCATCCATATATTCTTCAATATATTCAAAGCTTGCACCCTGTGGGCCATTCACCATTAAGAACATAGAACCGCGATCTTCTTGCGGGGCAAATTCTTGCGGCACTTTTTGCAACAGATACCCACTAATAACAAAAGAGATAAGCACTAACACACTGACAAATATTGGCTTTTCAAATGCTTTAGCAAGAGTGGTTTTATACATAGATGATAAACGGTTCATCAGTTTATCAATTTTACGCACTAGCCATGAATCTTCGCTAGAAGGTTTAAGCAGCTTAGAACACATCATTGGGCTAAGAGTTAATGCAACGAGACTTGAGAAGATAACCGCGGCGCTCATGGTTACCGCAAACTCTTTAAATAACTTGCCTAAGTCCCCTTCAAGGAAAGTAATTGGCATAAATACCGCGACGAGTACAAGGGTAGTTGCCACAACCGCAAAAGCCACTTCTCTACTGCCTAAATATGCCGCTTTTAGTGGCGAATCGCCCTCTTCTATTCTTCGGTGAATATTTTCTAGCATAACAATAGCATCATCAACGACCATACCAATAGCAAGGATCATCGCGAGTAAAGTTAATAAGTTAATTGTATAACCAAGTGCATATAGCACTATAAATGTGGCTAATAATGATACCGGAACGGTAATGGCAGGGATAAGCATTGCTCTAACACTGCCTAGGAATAAATAAATCACAATGATGACTAATATCATCGCGATAAATAATGTTTGGTAGACCTCGTCAATTGAACGCTCAATAAAAACTGAGCTGTCATAAGAACGCTTGATTTCCATACCGGCTGGTAATGTCGGATTAAGTTGATCAACAAGTGCATTTGCAGCTCGGGCAACTTCTAGCGTATTTGCCGTTGATTGCTTACTGACACCAAGCCCAATCATTGCTTCTTTATTACCACGGAACACAATCCGCTCTTCTTCACTGCCAATCTCAACTCGAGCAACATCACCTAACTTAACTAAATAACCGTCTTCGCCTTGGGTAAGCACTAAATTGGCAAAGTCTTCTGGGGTGCGATAAGCACGCTCCAATCTTACGGTGAAATGGCGGTCTTCAGACTCAATGGATCCGGCAGGAAACTCCACGTTTTCCGTTCTCAAGGCGTTTTCGATATCAGTTACTGTCAACTTTCGTGCAGCCAAAGCTTGTCTGTCTATCCATATGCGCATTGCATAGACTTTCCCACCACCTAAACGCAATGTTGACACACCATCAATGACAGAAAACCGATCAACTAAATATCGGTTGGCATAATCTGTCAACTGCAAAATATCCATTTGATCTGAGACTAAATTAAGCCACATGATCACTTCATCACTGCCATTAGCCTTATAAATTGACGGTGAGTCGGCTTCTTCGGGTAACTGCTCTAGTAAGCCTGATATTCTATCTCGTACATCATTTGTTGCCGCTTCAATATCTCGGTCAATATCAAATTCAATTGTTACGCTAGATCGTCCATCAGAGCTTGAAGAACTAATATGACGAATGCCTTCCACGCCGCTGATTTGGTCTTCAATTAATTGAGTGATTCGACTTTCGACCACAGAACTGCTGGCGCCGCGATAGCTGGTTTCAACAGATACGATTGGAGGGTCAATATTTGGATATTCACGTAAAGGTAATTTATCAAATGACACCAAGCCTAGTACGATCAGTAATATACTGATAACTGAGGCAAAAACGGGACGTTTTACCGATAAATCCGTTAAGATCATGCTGCTGTCTCCGCCGAGTTAATATTGACGAAATTAAAGTTTTCAGCTTGCTGTAATTTGACTTTATCACCAGGTCGGACTTTTAAAATGCCGCGAATAATTACCTGTTGGTTTTCTGTTAGCCCTTCAGTAATTTCAACCCAACCGCGCATCCTAACGCCTAATTTGACCGGAATTTGAATCACTTCATCTTGCTCATTAGTGCTATAGACATAATGCTTGTCTTGAATAGGAATAATGGCAGCCTCAGGTAGTAGCAGCCCTTGTCGACTTTGTTTAATCAGTTTCACCTTCATTAACATCCCGGCAGTAGTGCATAATCATCATTGGATAATACTGCCCTTACCACAACTGCACGGGTATCTGGATTAACTCGGCTATCAATGGAGGTCACGGTACCTAAGAAAATACGATCAGGAAAAGCAACTGCTTGCGCTTCCACTTGTTTACCTTGCTTTAGCTCTTGAATAAAACGCTCTGGAATAGAAAAATCGAGTTTAATTTTACTGACATCATCCAGTGTTGTAATTTGCTCACCAGTTGAGACTAGGCCACCAAGACTAACCTGACGTAACCCTAATCGCCCAGAGAATGGCGCGGTAATTCTTCTATCAATTAATGCGGATGTTGCCAGCTCAATGTCGGCTCGAGATAAATCAATTAAACTTTGTAGCCTATCACGCTCAAGCTCTGCAATCGTTTTACTGGTGACCAATGAGCTGATTCGATCAAACTCTCTAAGGTGTTCACTCAACTTAACCTTAGCGACTTTAACTTTAGCTTGCTGTTCAGCATCTTGAAGCTGGATTAATAAGTCATTTTTATTAACTAAATCACCGTCTTCAAAATTAACACTTGTGATCACTTCAGTAATTTTTGAGGTAACAATAATTGACTCGAAAGCTTTGCCCGTTCCTATTGCTTCTACTTCATCACGAATTTGCATCATTTTAGTGGTAGCAAATACCACATTAGGGATTGGCTTCTGGTGTTGAACTTTATTTTGTTTAGGCTGCATGAATTGGTAGCTATAAGCTGCAATGCCAACAACTGCGATTATTAATAATATTTTTTTCATCAGTTAACCATTCTTTATCGGGATATTGTAATCATGCAATCAACTAACACTGGATAATATTTTTATGCAGTGTCAGATAAGTGTTGAGTGGAGTAATAGTGCAAACTATTGAAAATAGATCACTCATCACTGCAATTATTTAATTAATTTTTCAGATATGAGTACTACATAAACCCAATGAGGTAAATTATTTGATAGTGATTTTACTCAGTTAGTTATTGCCTGCAAGCCGTTTTACCTTTCCTTACAAATTAGACACTTTAGACACATTTAGGAAATGAGTAATCGGGTTAACAGAACAACCTTGCTCCAAAAAAAAGATGCCAATCGGCATCTTTTTTTCAGATAATAATAACTCAATATTAGCTATTACCGAACTTTTCGATCCTCTTTCATCGCTTGATAGAGGCGCTCATAAACTTCTGCTATGGCTTCTTTTTTAAGCGGTTCATCTGTTACATCATGCAGTAGGATTTTAGTTTCATCTTTGTTATCGGTTGTGCGCAATAACAATCGATAGTTACCTTTCTCTAATGTTAATTTCTCCTCACCCCATAATGAGCTCCAGAAACCACCACTTTCTTCTAAGTTAATATAAAATAAACCTTTGCTAACATCCATATCGACGACATCGAAACCTAATTCAGGTAACACGATACGTAAGCGATCACGTGTCTTATTGAAGTCAGCTTTTGCAAGCCAATATGATTCTGCGCCTGCACCTGCTTCAACAAGATCAATTTCTATTCCTAAACTTTGCTCAATACGTGCGGCTTGCAGAGTACGTTCACGTTCAACACCCATGTATGACACGGTATTATTTAGCATATCAATGGTATAACGACGTTTATCATCGCCCGTCAAGAATATATCTTGCAGATCTTCATCAAAATACTCTTCGTGTTCAACTAGGCTAATAGCAACATCCCCCGTTCTACCGTGGGGTTTAACATTGATATCAAACTGATAACGTTGGCGCAGCAAATACACTTTATCATTGCCAAACCAACTTGTTTCTAACACGTCTTGGCTGTCTATCCAGTCGGTTTCAACAACCCCCGTATTAAAGTTTTCTGTACGCTTAGCAATGTTGTTTTTAGCTAAATAGCCATTAATAACATTAAATATCTCTTGTTTTAAGTCGGTTGAATTATCAACTGACTCAATGATAATTTTAATATTATTGCTACTTTCTTCAACATGAGTACCTTCAGCCATTGCAATAATCTGCAATGGTGGACGAATATCTAATCGCTTACCAACAATAGTGGTATCAACTTTACTACTGACATTAGGTATATCGTACTCTTTGCTGTAATTAGGTTGCTTTAATCCAGACGGGATCTTCAACAATGCGGCCGATTGAGTTTGAACATACTCTTCATTACCATTAGCTTGGCGACGATCTATAGCCGTACTACAGGCTGCAAGCGTGGTTATCAGTAATAGAGGGGTGACTTTTTTAAACATGTATTATTGCACCTTAATTTGCGCTTTTTTCATAGACTCGAGTAACAGACCATGAAACTGCTCAGAAAGTTCAGTTAATGGCAAACGAATATGTCCGTGGGTAATAAGTCCCATACGATGAACAGCCCATTTAACTGGGATAGGGTTTGCTTCACAAAATAATGAACTGTATAAGCTACGTAGTGGTTCATCTATTTCAGCAGCCAGTTGAGTATTTCCCGCCAAAGCGGCATCACACATAGCCTTAAACGCATGGGGAACAATGTTATTCGCAACCGAAATAACCCCATTACCACCTGCGAGTAAAAACTCGCGAGCAGTCGCATCATCACCACTGTATAAAATAAAATCATCGCCACATAATTGACGTAACAAAGCAACACGGCTGACATCACCAGTCGCTTCTTTTACGCCTATAATATTGCTCACAGTACATAGCTCAGCAACCGTTTCCGGTTTCATGTCTACTGCGGTACGTCCAGGAACGTTATACAGAATTTGTGGAATATCTGTACTGGCTGCAATGGCTTTATAATGTGCAATAAGGCCTTTAGGTGTTGGCTTGTTATAATAAGGTGTAACACCCAACATGGCACTGATGCCTGAATTTTGCATGCCTTTAGTCAGCTCGATGGCTTCAGCAGTTGCATTTGCGCCATTACCACCAATAATAGGCACTCGTCCGGCGGCAAATTTTACGGTTTGGTTAACAACCGCAATATGTTCTTTCATTGGTAACGTAGCTGATTCGCCAGTTGTACCAACGGCAACAATGGCATCGGTGCCTTGATTAATATGAAAATCTACCAGTCTTTCAAGACTCGCATAATCTATTGTGCCATCACTATTCATTGGTGTGATTAAGGCTACGATGCTTCCGTTTATCATCTATATTCCCCAAGTTTTCAGGATTTGCTATGTTACTGATGCTATCAACTAATGACAAGCATTAGCAGTGTTCAAATCAAAATTACCCGAAAAAGCCATTTCACCTGGATTCGGCATAAAGTAACCACATTTTATGCTTTCTAGCGCAGAGATTACACATTCTTGATCGTTTTTTTAGGTATCCACCCTTCAGCTGATTAAAATTACACCAATTACACTCGGTAATTTTTTTATTCTATCGTTTAAAGGGGGTTTGTTACGATGATATGATAATATTATCGGCTGCATAGACGTATAGTATGTTTACAGACGTCACTCGATATTTCATTCGAACAAATGAGGAAAATCCATGACCAACTATCTGGTCGTTACCGCAATGGGTACAGATCGCCCTGGTTTAGTTAGTCGCTTAGCGCGGTTAGCCAGTGATTGTGATTGTGATATCGTTGATAGCCGTATGGCGTTATTTGGTAATGAATTTACCCTAATAATGATGATTTCGGGCTCATGGCCAGCAATTACTAAAATTGAAACTATGTTACCCAGTCTTAGTGTTGAATTAGAGCTGATGACCGTGATGAAACGCACATCTAAACACGTACCGAAGAATTATGTGTCGCGTGTTGAAGTGAGCATTAGTGGTGAAGATCAACGTGGCACCATGAAAACAATTACCCAATTTTTAGCCGAACGTTCACTTGATTTGGCCGCAGTGCGTTCTCATGCAGATGATAATGAAGGCCTGCAAACACAGTCGATATTTTTAGCGATTAATATTCCTGATAAGGTCGATTTAGCTAAGCTAGAAACATCAATTTATCAATTGGCTGAAGAAATGAATCTAGAGTGCAGCATCAAGTTAATGCAGGGCACAAGTTCATCTCAATAAACATGAGTTAAACTATATTTCATTACCAAGTGTATTTTATCTGATTAATGATTAGAAATGCCGCTTCTTATTATCTGACAAGGAATAATTATGAACACCTTAAAAGCGGGTGATAAAGCGCCCTTATTTACATTGCAAAATCAATTTAACGAAGCTATTTCATTACAAGACTGTCTGGATAAAGGCCCTGTCCTGGTTTATTTCTATCCAAAAGCATCCACACCGGGTTGTACTGTTCAAGCACAAGGCTTGCGTGATATTAAGCAACAACTGGATAACTTAAATATTACTATTTTAGGCATAAGCCCAGACCCTGTTGCTAAGCTACAAAAGTTTTCAGATAAACAAGCACTCAATTTTCACTTACTAAGTGATGAAGATCATGCCGTTGCTGATGCATTTGGAGTTTGGGGCGAAAAGAAGTTTATGGGAAAAATTTATGATGGAATACATAGGCTTAGCTTTATTGTGGGTACTGAAGGTAAAGTCACTCAGTTCATCAATAAATTTAAAACTAAAGATCATCACCAAGTAGTATTAGAACTCTGTAAATAACATAAATATTAGATTGTCATCACTAACGGACAAACATGCAAAGTGATAAAAAATAAGAAGGCTTAGTATTAACTAAGCCTTTTTTTCAAGATTTATACCATTAAAATACTATGACTTTAACGGCTGTTCTTTTTTATCTAAAGACTCACCTTCATCTGTAGCTAAGGTATCGTTAAGCACCTCATCATTCGATAATTGAATGTGTAAAGTCTCAGACTCTTTCTCAATTCTAGCCTCTTCAATCAAAGTAGCCTGCTCTTCTTCAAGTAACTTAGCTTTCTCTTGTTCCTCAAACAGAGTCAATTCTTCTTCTTTACGACGTGCTTTCTCGATTGCACGTTGCTCAGCCTCTTCAGCTTCACGGATAGCGCGTGCCTCAGCAGCCGCTTTTGCTTCTTCTTCCGCTTTTATCTTAGCTAAACGAGCCGCTTCCTCATCTAACGCACGCTGAATGATTGCTTGTTCCTGTGCTTCTTGAGGTAACAAGCTAATTAACTCAATACCTATAGGTAACTTTTGAGTCTCAGCTGTAATGACTTTCAACTTAGCCTCTTTAGTTATATAAACCAAAGGTATAGCTGTTTCGCCATAACGCTCATAAAACTTTTCATAACTGAAGTTTTCGGTAATATTAGTGACTTTGAGTACTGCACCTTTGGCCATTAAACTGGCTATTTTGGCATAGCTTATTCCTTCGCCAAATAAGCATAACCGCTGTAAGTAAGACTCTGACAGTTGATGGCGACCGCTGCCAACATTAGCTTCACTATTATTAAGACCGTACACTTTTTCTGAGCCAAATAAATCTTGGAAGTAGAAACTGACTAATGGGTTCAGCTGACGATAAGGAGACATGACTAGCACTCTGCCTATACCGCTTAAGTCCATATAATTAGATGCATGTTCAGATGCAGGGTTACCAAAGTAGACCGGAATATTTTCCATACGTGCTTGACGAATACTGTCCCAGTTACTGTCTGCTAAGATAACTTTAATGTTTTTAGCTAATAGCTGGGTGGCTAATTCTCGAGCAAATTTAGATGCACCAAAAATAAGTAAACCTTGATTTGAATCTTCTTTAACCCCCAAAAATTTTGCCCAAGGACCTGCGGTTAAACTTTGAATAACAACGGTACCAATAATGATAAAAAACACTAATGGCACAATTGAACTTGCACCGTGTACACCTAACTCTTCTAATTTAATTGCAAACAGTGATGAAATTGCCGCCGCAACAATACCGCGGGGAGCAACCCAACTCAAAAACCACTTATCTTTTGAGGTCAAATTGGTGCCTAATGCCGAAGTCCAAATACTTAAAGGACGCGCAATAAACATTACCACGAACAGCACACCAAAAGCGCCTATCCCCAGTCCTAGCATAGCGTTAGAGTTTAATCGGGCTGCAAGCAAAATAAACAGTGCTGAAATAAGCAGAACGGTTAAGGTTTCTTTAAATTCTAGAATATCGGCGATGTCTACACCGCGCATGTTGGCAAGCCAAATACCCATTACAGTAACGGTTAATAGTCCTGATTCATGTTGTAATAAGTTTGAACCGACGAATACGCCTAACATTATTGTTAATACAGCCGTGTTACGCAGATAATGTGGAAAGACGTTATTTCTTAATGCGACACCAATAAAGTAACCCGCGGCAGCACCGATACCAAAACCAAGCACTAAAGTAAGGCCTAATGCATAAAGTACGTGTGTTGTGGGATCAGCCGTAACGGCGACATATTCGTAAACTAGAACGGCAAATAACGCACCTATGGGGTCAATAACAATACCTTCCCAGCGTAAAATGCTGGCTAATTTAGCCTTAGGTTTTACCGTGCGCAGCATAGGTACAATTACCGTTGGCCCGGTAACTACAACTAAGGCGCCAAATAGAAATGCTACTGGCCAATCGAATCCCATCAAAAAATGCGCAGCAGGCGTAATGCATGCCCAAGTAATCAGTGCGCCTATAGTCACAAGATTAGTCACCATGCGGCTGTTATCTTTAATCTCTTTGAAATTGAGCGTCAACGCCCCTTCAAAAAGAATCACCGCGACGCCCAATGAAATGATAGGGAACAATAGATCACCAAAAATCTCATCTGGATTAAGAATATTCAATCCTGGTCCGAGTAACAATCCACATAGTAATAGCGGCAAAATTGCAGGTAATCTTAATTTCCAGCCTGCCCATTGACACAAAAGCGACAATACACCGATTAATGCCAGCATACCCGTGATGTGTTCAACCATAATATTTTCCTTTTCTTATTCTCAGTACAAGATTTCAAGTACTGACTAATCTTTAGTTGCCTAACAGTTTTTCCGCTAAGGATTGACCTATAGGGGCAATCAAAGTCTGATAAACCTATTTAACCTCACCAAGCTATTACTAAAGTGTGACCACAGTAATCACGCTGGCTAAAAAACCATCGCTTACAAATGAGGTGATTGCCATACTTATCCGCTAAGTTAATGATATTAAGGTAATAAAAATTTCTATCGAGACAGAACATCAACATATAAATTTATGCATATAAAATACTAATTTCTAGCTGTGATCAAGTCATTTTTAGATCTAAATTATAATTGATATTTTTTGATGAAAAATAAAACAACATATTGATTATAAATCGTTTTTAAATAATAAAGCCTAAGACAGTGCTTAGGCTTTGAAACAAGATAATGATCTAAACTAGAAAAGTTAGTCTTGAGGTATACGCACCTTTCCTTCCATTAACACTCTAGCACTGCGGCTCATTATCGCTTTAGTTACAAGCCAATCACCTTTAATCAACTTAGCTTCCGCCCCAACCCGCAAAGTACCTGATGGATGACCAAAGGTAACAGATTGGCGCTCAATACCGCCAGCGGCAAGATTAACTAATGTACCTGGTATAGCTGCTGCGGTACCAATAGCTACCGCAGCGGTACCCATCATGGCATGGTGTAGTTTACCCATTGATAGCGCTCTAACCGATAAATCGATTTCTGCAGCATTTATGGCTTTACCACTTGAACTAACATAATCCGCTGTAGGTGCTACAAAGGCCACTTTAGGTGTATGTTGGCGAATTTTAGCTTCATCTAGATGGCTGATTAATCCCATTTTTAATGCACCATAGGCTCGAATAATTTCAAACTTTTCTAATGCTGCAGTGTCATTATTAATTGCATCTTGTAATTCTAGTCCAGTATAACCAATTTCTGCTGCATTCAAAAAAATGGTCGGAATACCAGCATTAATCATGGTAGCGTTAAATGTACCTATATTTGGTACAACTAATTCATCCACCACATTACCTGTAGGGAACATCGCCCCTTCACCATCGGCGGGATCAATAAATTCAACTTGCACTTCAGCGGCTGGAAACGTCACACCATCCAGCTCGAAATCTCCCGTTTCTTGAACGTCACCATTAGTCATAGGTACGTGAGCAATAATCGTTTTATTAATATTTGCTTGCCATATACGCACAACCGTAATGCCATTATCAACCACGCGGTTAGCATCGATTAATCCATTACTTATCGCAAATGAACCGACTGCCGCAGTTAAATTGCCGCAATTACCACTCCAGTCGATAAAAGGTTTATCTATCGCCACTTGGCCAAACAAGTAATCCACATCATGATCAGGCTGGGTACTTTTTGATAAAAGCACAACTTTACTGGTACTTGAGGTCGCCCCGCCCATACCGTCAGTATGTTTACCATAGGGATCTGGACTGCCAATCACTCTGAGTAAGATTGCATCACGTTCTGCGCCAGCCACTTGCGCTGCTAGGGGTAAGTCAGAGATATTAAAAAAGACTCCCTTGCTAGTGCCGCCACGCATGTAGGTTGCAGATATTTTTAGTTGTGGTTTAAATGTCATATTTTATCCTTAAAAAAGGCGGTGATGGCAACCCCATACACCGCCTAAATCTGATGATTGATTATCGTTGTACGCTACAATGACTGCGCAGAACTTGACTCTAGAAAGTCCTGTGCAAAGCGTTGTAATACGCCACCGGCTTCATAAATTGACAACTCTTCAGCCGTGTCGACGCGACATTTTACCGCGATAGTCACTTGCTCACCGTTTTTACGGGTCATGATGACATCAAGCATAGCACCCGGTTTACGATCACCAACCACATCATAGGTTTCAGTTCCATCTATCTGATAAGTATGGCGGTTATGACCTGAAGTAAATTCAAGCGGTAACACCCCCATACCGACTAAGTTAGTACGGTGAATGCGCTCAAAACCTTCAGCAACAATCACTTCAACGCCAGCTAGACGTACGCCTTTTGCCGCCCAGTCACGTGACGAGCCTTGACCATAATCAGCACCAGCTATAATAATCAGTGGCTGCTTACGTTCCATATAGGTTTCAATCGCTTCCCACATGCGAATCACTTGGCCTTCTGGCTCAAGGCGCGCGAGCGATCCTTGCTTAACCTTGCCGTTTTCCTGCACCATTTCGTTAAATAGTTTAGGGTTAGCAAACGTAGCACGTTGGGCTGTTAAGTGATCACCTCGGTGAGTGGCATAAGAGTTAAAATCAGCTTCTGGCAAGCCCATTTTGTGTAAATAAGCCCCCGCGGCACTGTCTAACATAATCGCGTTTGATGGTGATAAATGATCGGTGGTGATGTTGTCACCTAATACCGCTAAAGCACGCATACCTTTCATGGTACGCTCTCCTGCTAAGGCACCATCCCAATAAGGCGGACGACGGATATAAGTACTTTGCGGACGCCAGTCATATTGTGGATTTACGTGACTACCATATTCGACTTTTATATCAAACATCGGCTCGTAGACTTTGCGGAATTGCTCAGGCTTAACGCTTGCTTTAACAACTGCATCGATTTCTTCATCGGTTGGCCAAATGTCTTTTAATGTGACAGCTTGACCTTGGTTATCGATACCTAAGATGTCTTTTTCAATATCAAAACGAATCGTACCGGCAATGGCGTAAGCGATAACCAAAGGTGGTGATGCTAAAAATGCTTGTTTAGCATAAGGATGAATACGGCCATCAAAATTACGGTTGCCGGATAATACTGCTGTGGCGTATAAGTCGCGATCAATCACTTCTTGTTGAATAACCGGATCAAGTGCACCGCTCATGCCGTTACACGTAGTACAGGCAAACCCAACAATACCAAAGCCTAAGTTTTCAAGTTCTGGTAATAAACCCGCTTCTTCTAGATACAACTGCACCGCTTTCGAGCCAGGTGCCAGTGATGACTTCACCCAAGGCTTGCGTAATAAACCACGGGCATTAGCATTACGCGCTAATAAGCCAGCCGCTATCATATTGCGTGGATTACTGGTGTTAGTACAACTGGTAATCGCGGCGATAATCACAGCACCATCGGGCATTTTGCCGGGTTCGTTTTCAACCACGCCACTAATGCCGCGAGCTGCTAGCTCAGAGGTTGGCACGCGACTATGCGGGTTTGATGGCCCTGCAATGTTACGGCCCACTGAAGATAAGTCAAAGTGCAGCACTCGTTCATACACAGCATGAGTAAGTGTGTCAGCCCATAAACCCGCTTGCTTGGCATAGGTTTCAACTAATTTTACTTGCGCGTCTTCTCTACCGGTTAATGTCAGATAATCAATGGTTTGCTTATCGATGTAGAACATCGCTGCGGTAGCGCCGTATTCTGGCGTCATGTTTGTAATCGTGGCGCGATCGCCAAGGGTTAAATGGGTAGTACCTTCACCATAAAACTCAAGATACGATGACACCACTTTTTGCGCACGTAGGTATTCCGTTAACGCCAATACAATATCGGTCGCGGTAATGCCAGGTTGCGGTTTACCCGTTACTTCAACACCCACAATTTCAGGTAAACGCATATAAGATGCACGACCTAACATCACGCTTTCAGCTTCTAAGCCGCCCACACCAATGGCAATAACGCCTAATGCATCAACATGGGGCGTATGACTGTCGGTGCCGACTAAGGTGTCAGGAAACGCCACACCATTCTGCGCATGCACCACTGGCGACATACGCTCTAAGTTAATTTGATGCATAATACCGTTACCCGGTTGGATAACATCAACATTTTTAAATGCCGTTTTAGTCCAGTTGATAAAGTGAAACCTGTCTTCATTACGGCGGTCTTCAATCGAGCGGTTTTTCTCAAACGCATCTTTATCAAAACCAGCATGTTCTACCGCAAGTGAGTGATCAACAATCAATTGCGTTGGCACTACTGGGTTAACTTTTGAAGGGTCGCCACCTTTTTCAGCAATCGCATCACGCAGGCCCGCTAAGTCGACTAATGCGGTTTGGCCTAAAATATCATGACAAACTACACGGGCTGGGTACCAAGGGAAGTCTAGGTCACTTTTGCGCTCAATCAACTGCTTTAACGAATCGGTGAGCATTTCTGGTGAACAGCGACGAACTAAGTTTTCGGCAAAAACACGAGAACAATAAGGCAGCTTTGCATAAGCACCTGCTTCAATAGCATCAACCGCTTCTTGGGTATCAAAGTAGTCTAAAGTTGTGCCGGGTAAAGGTTTACGATAATCAGTATTCATAACAAAATCCACGGTAGATGAGGTGATCGGTTTTAAAAAATGCTAATAATAAATCACAATGCACTAAGCATAACCGAGTAATAATAAGCATTAATCGTAACGAGCCGAACCATCATAAGATGACTCGGCCAGTAACATTAACGTTGGCTGATAGGCACCACTTTACGTGGCTCGCTGCCAACATAATCAGCACTTGGACGAATAATACGGTTGTTAGAACGTTGCTCCATCACATGTGCAGCCCAGCCAGTTAAACGTGAACACACAAAAATTGGCGTAAATAACTTAGTTGGAATGCCCATAAAATGATAAGCAGAGGCATGGAAGAAATCTGCATTACAGAATAACTTTTTGCTGTCCCACATAAACTCTTCACAGGCGACAGAAATGTCATATAAAGACGTATCACCATTTTCATGGGCTAACTTTTCTGACCAAGCTTTAATAATGACATTACGAGGATCTGAATCACGGTAAATAGCATGACCAAAGCCCATAATTTTTTCTTTACGTTCAAGCATTCCGGCCATTTGCACTTTAGCATCAGCAGGCGAGCTGAACTTTTGGATCATGTCCATAGCAGCTTCGTTAGCACCGCCGTGAAGTGGGCCACGTAAAGAACCTATTGCACCAGTGACACACGAATACATATCCGACAAGGTTGAGGCACAAACGCGCGCGGTAAAGGTTGAGGCGTTAAATTCATGCTCTGCATAAAGAATTAATGATACGTCCATTACTTTACGGTGTTGAGCAGACGGTGTTGTGCCGTTTAATAATTTAAGGAAGTGACCGCCAAGTGAGTCTTCATCGGTAGTACAGTCAATTTCTACACCTTCATGGCTGTAGCGATACCAGTAGCACATAATCGCCGGGAACGCAGCAAGCAAGCGGTTCGACGCTTTGTGTTGCTGAGTAAAATCAACTTCAGGTTCAAGGTTACCTAAAAATGAGCAACCCGTTCGCATCACATCCATCGGATGGGCATCAGCAGGAATAAGCTTTAATACCGCTTTCAAAGCATCAGGTAAATCACGCTGCGCTGTTAATTCTATTTTATACGCACTTAATTGTGCTTGAGTAGGTAATTCACCGTTAAACAATAAATAAGCGACTTCTTCAAAGGTGGCGTTGTCGGCTAAATCCGCGACATCATAACCACAATAAGTCAGCCCTGAACCTGATTTACCAACTGTACATAATTTTGTTTCACCAGCACTTTGACCGCGTAATCCTGCGCCTGATAATTTCTTGTCTACCATGATATCTTCCTTCTTATGCTTTTCGCGATTTGGCCATGCTAAACCGCGATTGTAGGGTATTTTATTTTAGTCGTAAAAGTGGCTTACACTCTTATACTGAATGATTATTTGTTTTTACCTTCAGCAAACAGGCTATCTAATTTCTGTTCATAATCGTGGTAACCTAAATAGTCATATAGATCCATGCGCGTTTGCATAGTATCAACAACCGCTTTTTGGTCGCCATCGGTTAAAATTGCATTGTAAACATTTTCAGCCGCTTTATTCATCGCACGGAATGCACTCAATGGGTATAACACCATTGCTGCGCCCCACTCGCCTAATTGTTGCTTATTCCATAATTCAGTTTGGCCAAACTCAGTAATGTTAGCCAAAATAGGCACATCTAATGCTTCAGCAAAGGCGCGATAATGTTCTTCTGTTTTAATTGCTTCGGCAAAAATACCGTCTGCACCGGCTGCCACGTAAGCTTTAGCACGCTCGATAGCGGCCTCTAACCCTTCTTGCGCAAACGAGTCAGTACGCGCCATGATGAAAAAATCAGGGTCAGTACGCGCATCAACCGCTGCTTTAATGCGATCAACCATTTCGTCTACTGGAACAATTTCTTTATTTGGACGATGACCACAACGTTTCTGTGCCACCTGATCTTCCATGTGCACAGCCGCTGCACCGGCTTTTTCCATGTCACGGATAGTTTTAGCGATATTAAATGCGCCGCCCCAACCTGTATCAATGTCTACCAACAAAGGTAAATCACACGCTGAGGTAATACGTTGCACATCTACTAATACATCATTTAATGATGTCATGCCTAAGTCAGGTAAGCCATAAGAAGCGTTGGCAACCCCCCCACCAGATAAGTAAATGGCCTGATGACCAATTTGTTTAGCCATCATTGCAGAATAGGCATTAATTGTACCCACGATTTGCAATGGTTTATTCGCTACCAATGCCTGACGAAATTTTTTACCTGCGCTCATATTCGTTCCTTGTGTCTTGATTAAAAATGTTAAAATCAGCTAATCGATTATCGGTCATCAAAATAGCCCGATATGATTAGTTCAACTTGGCTTCAATATTATTTTTGGAATACATAATGTGTCGACGCATCAAGATTTCAGCGAGTTCTGCGTCACGATTAGCTATGGCCTTCACAATATGTTTATGCTCATCATATGCGGTTGTCACTCTTGGGCCAGCCATACCTAATTGCACTCGGTACATGCGAACTAGGTGATAAATACCGTCAAATAACATACTAATGAGATGCTTATTTTTACTGCCTAAAATTATTCGGTAATGAAAATCAACATCACCCGCTTCTTGATAATAGGATTGACCGTCTTTCACTTCATCAAAGTGAGTTTGTAATAGCCCCATTAAGTCTTCTATTTCATCATGGGTCATATTTATAGCCGCTAATCTAGCCGCCATACCTTCCAGTGACTCACGTACTTGATAAAGCTCTTTTAAGCCTTCAGGGCTAAGGGCAACAACCCGAGCGCCGACATTAGCTTTACGCTCAACAATGTGACAAGCCTCAAGCCGGTTAATGGCCTCGCGAATAACTGCACGACTCACTGCATACTTTGTCGACAATTCTGTTTCACTGAGTTTTGAACCCGCCACAATTCGGCCTTCAACTATGTCATCCCGAAGCAAAATAAAGGTTTTATCTGCCGCTGTGACTGGCTTTTCATTGGCAAACATCATGTTGTCAAACTCAATTTAATAATGGTATGTCGACAATATAGCAGATTTAGAGCAGTAAACAACCTAAAAACACCAAAATTGTCGACAACAGTAAAAGTGATTTGTAAATTGGTAATCACATTATATCTGCCTAATATGTCATGGATTAATGACCGATTTGTTAGGTCAACAAAATTTTTGTTACATATCTACAGGCACACTCTATCGCTTTAAACGAATATGATGGCCTTCTGTTCTGACAAAGGGAGCGTTATAGTCGACTTAGTTATTCCAACTTAGGGCAGTTGATCTTTCATGGTCAAATTTTGTGCGAGTTAAACTGTTTTGTTGTTTATATAAGAGTGCGGCGCAAGGTGTGATGCCTAGCCTTTTAAGCGAATATCTAGCAATAAACTGATTATGAACAAAAAGCAAAATAGGTTATCCGCACCTTTAGGGCATAATTTTTAGCGACTTTTACTGCGTTATCCATTGTTTATGCAGAATGAATAATAATAGGAACCATCATGTACAGAACCAATATCCTTATCACAGGAGCAAGCTCTGGCCTCGGCCTTGGAATGGCGAAAAAATTTGCCGAAAATAACCACAACCTTGCACTATGTGCTCGCAGAATCGACTTATTAACTTTGTTAAAAGAACAATTATTAGCAATTAACCCAAATATCACTGTGTATATTTATCCGCTGGATGTAAATGATCATCAGGCCGTTTTTACTGTGTTCAAGCAATGCCAACACGATATGGGTACAATTGACAGGATTATAGTAAACGCAGGAATGGGTAAAGGAGCTTCGATTGGAACCGGTTTTTTCAAAGCCAACCTAGAAACCGCACAAACTAATTTTATTGCAGCTATTGCTCAATGCGAAGCCGCTATGGAGATATTTAGACAACAGAATAATGGTCATTTAGTGACAATATCGTCAATCAGCGCAGTCAGAGGGTTTAGACGAGCCATGACAGTATATGCGGCGACTAAGGCTGGATTAACCTCTTTATCAGAAGGTATAAGAATCGATGTGATGCACACACCGATAAAGATCACCTGTGTTCACCCTGGTTTTATTCGAACAGAAATCAACGAAAAAGTAAAAACAGTGCCCTTCAGAGTCGATTTAGAAACAGGCTGCAAAGCGATAGTTAAAGCAATCAATAAAGAGCACGCTAATGTTTATGTCCCTTCTTATCCTTGGGCACTATTACATTGGATATTGCGTATCGCGCCACTAAGCTTTATTAGAAAAATGAGTTAATCGTAAATTGCAGTTTAGCTTTAACAAAATTAAACGCTTAAAAATAACCCAGCCAAACTTTTCAATTTGGCTGGGTTATTTTTAATTTGGGAGGTAACTACACTAGAATATTGGCAAACACAGATTGTTGGTTAGCATATTGATCTGTTGTATTAGGCCGCAACAACCTGTTTGATTTTACGTAAAGGATGTAAACGATTATGAATAACTTTAATGATATCAAACTGATTCAGCGACTTAACATCTGACAAAACACAGTGATTAGACAATAACATTACTGTAGCGGCTTGCAAGCCATCTTCAACAACTAATACTAATACGTTAACGCCATTACAATTAAGTTGAAATATCTTACCTATATCGCAATAGACACATTCATCACTGGCTTGAAAAAACCAAGATTTAGGCATTTGAGGTTGTAATAAAAAATGAGCGGCGGTTGCATTAAGTGCTGTTTGTACTATGCCAGCATCAGAGATATGCAACACTTTAGGTAAAATTTCAAGCAAGCGAATATAGAACTTAGCATGTTCTACGCTAAATTCCATCATTCCTAACGCATCAGGAATAAGTTGTTTTGTTTTATATGGGGTTAAGAACTCCATCTCGGAACCTAAAGATACGCTTAGTTGCTGATATCTTGTGCTAAATTCCCAATGCCAGTCCTTATTTGGCATTAATAACATGATGCAATTTCACCTAAAAATTGAATACAAGTCGATAATAGATGATTTTTCAAACAATATCAAAATTTATTTAAAAATTATTACTGATATTTCATTACGTTAGAACAAATTGCGATCGCATAGCAGCGATCGCGGCATGATTTTTGATCTTACCAATTGATCGTTTGAGGCTATTTTGTACGATAAGCCTTAGCTATTTCAGATACTAGCTGAGGTCCTTGATAGATAAAACCACTGTATATCTGAACTAAAGTAGCGCCCGCAGTGAATTTATCGTTTGCATCCTGTGCTGAATTAATCCCGCCGACACCAATGATCGGGATCTGGCCTTGCAAACATCCCGCAAGTGTCTTGATCACTTTAGTAGAAAGATCGGTTAATGGCTTACCACTCAATCCTCCCATTTCTTGTGCGTGCTCAAGACCAGCTACCGCATCTCGCCCTAAGGTGGTATTAGTGGCAATAACACCATCAAATTTATTTTTAATCAGTGAATCAGCAATAGATTGAATTTCATCATCGGTTAAATCTGGCGCTATTTTCAATGCAACTGGCACATATTTACCGTATTTTTGTGCTAATTCTGTTTGTTTAGCTTTAATCGCACTTAATAAATCATCTAACAGTTCACCATATTGCAGTGTACGTAAACCAGGCGTATTAGGGGATGAAATGTTTACCGCAATATAAGCACTATGCTGGTACACTTTATCCATACAAATAAGATAATCATCTTTACCCTGCTCTACCGGAGTGTCTTTATTTTTACCGATATTTACACCGACTAAAACATCAGATTTTTTCGCCATCAAGTTTCGTACAAGATTATCAACACCTTTATTGTTGAATCCCATCCGGTTAATGATCCCCTCTGACGGTTTAAGGCGAAACAAACGTGGTTTATCATTACCCGATTGTGGACGAGGCGTTACTGTACCTACTTCTACATGACCAAAACCCATGGCATGAAACGCATCAATCGACTCGCCGTCTTTATCTAATCCAGCCGCTAATCCCACAGGATTTGGAAAAGTAATCCCCATACATTCAACGGGCGTTTTTGAGATATTTTGACGATAAAAGCAATTAAGCGGTGTGTTACCGGTTATTTTCAAACTTCCTATGGCCACATTGTGAGCCACTTCAGGATCTATCTGAAACATTACTTTCTGTGCGAGTTTATAAAACATGTTTTCTCCTAGGCCTAAAAAAAGCCCCGGCAATCGCCAGGGCTAGTTCACATTATAAAGAATTATTTCTGACCTTCACAATGCAAAATCAGCAAGTTAAGTTCACGTAGCGCAACGGAGAACTTAGCAAACTCATGTGTTTGAGATACTTTAAAGTCAGCTAACATATGATACCAACGTTGAAGTAAGGTTTTATTACTCTTAATCCATTGATTAATCACAACATCTGCATCGCAAGTATCGCTACAAGTACGCAGTACCGCTGAGCTTAATGCACGTTGCTGCCAGTCCAACTCTTCACGGAAAGCTGCACGTGCTAATGCTTGCCAATGGTTTGCCACTGGTTGTGCACTAATTTGTTCTAAGAACCAATGCAGTTCAACTTTTGCGCCTAGCTTAAAGTAGGTAGCCGACACTAAGTCGAGTGATTTATTCTCAATTTCAGCAATTTGTGCAATATCGAGTGCCGAGAATAATGTGCTCATTTTAGCAACAACGGTTGCGACTGACATTGGCACATTTTCTTTTGTAAGCGAGTTAATCTCTGCAGATATCGCTTTAACTTCGGCTGCTATCATATATTGATCAACGTTGTCTTTAAGCTTTTCAAATACTGGCTTAAAGAATTCAACTGTCTGTTCAATATTATGATTACGGTTACGATGACGGATAAACCAGCGACAAGCGCGACGCATATTACGACGTAATTGGTGCAGCATCTCACCCTGTACAACCGCAGGTATAACACCATTTAAATCCGTAATTGATTTAGTTAACTCATCTAAACCAAAGACTTCACGTGCCATAGTGTAACAAATAGCCGCTTCAGCAACTGTGGCGCCAGTCTCATCTTGCATACGTTGTACAAAATTGAAGCCCATGTCATTAACTAATTCATTGGCTAATGATGTGGCAATAATTTCGCCCCGTAGAGGATGCTGGACCATCTTATGGGTATATTTAGCTTGAAGTTTTTTCGGGAAGTAAGCCACTAGTAATTTACTTAAGAAACTATCTTCAGTAATTTCAGGGGTAACTAACTGTTCTTTAAGTACCATTTTTGCATAGGCTACTAAAACTGCCAATTCTGGGCGAGTTAAAGCACGACCATTAGCTAAACGATCAGCTAAGTCATCATCCGTTGGCAAGAATTCAAGGGCACGGTCTAATTTACCCTCTTTTTCTAAATACTGGATGAAACGGATCTGTTCTTTAAGCTGAGAAACACCATGAACTTGAGTCACAGAAATTGTACGTGTTTGATCTTTACAATCCTGCAGTACAATTTCGCTGACCTCATCAGTCATCTCTTCGAGTATACGGTTACGTTGCTTAACGGTTAACTCACCTTCTGCAACTAAAGTATTCAAGAAAATCTTGATATTTACTTCATTATCAGAGCAGTCAACACCACCAACGTTATCGACGAAATCACAGTTAATACGGCCACCATTAGCAGCATATTCTATACGCCCTAATTGAGTACAACCTAAATTACCGCCCTCACCGACAATTTTGACCCGCATTTCATTACCATTTACACGTAATGCATCATTAGCGCGATCACCGACTTCAGCATGGGTTTCTTTACTTGATTTAACGTAAGTACCAATGCCACCGTTCCACATCAAATCAACTGGCATTTTAAGCAGTTCTTTTAATAATTCGAGTGGGTTCATGGTGTCTTTATCGGTAGACAACATGGTTTTCATTTCAGGCGTCAATTTTAATGACTTGGCAGAACGCAAGAAAACCCCGCCGCCTTTAGAGATTAGCTTGGCGTTATAATCTTCCCAACTTGAGCGTGGGAGTTCGAATAAACGCTTACGCTCAATATAGCTTTCAGCTACATTTGGATTAGGGTCAATGAAAATATGCATATGGTTAAATGCGGCAACTAACTTGGTGTGCTCCGATAACAACATACCGTTACCAAACACGTCACCAGCCATGTCACCTATACCTAAACAGGTAAAGTCCGTAGTTTGACAATCGATGCCTATTTCACGGAAGTGACGTTTAACCGATTCCCAACCACCCCTTGCAGTGATACCCATTTTCTTATGGTCGTAACCATTACTACCACCAGAAGCAAATGCATCGCCTAGCCAGAAATCGTATTCAATCGCAATTGAGTTAGCAATGTCCGAGAATGTCGCCGTGCCTTTATCAGCTGCTACAACCAAATAGGAATCATCTTCATCATGACGCACAACATCAATTGGTGGAACAACCTCACCATTGATAATATTGTCAGTAATATCTAACAAACCTCGGATGAATAAACGGTAACATTCTTGTCCTTCAGTAAAGAATGCTTCACGTCCACCTTCAGTTGGCAGTTGTTTACAGACAAAGCCACCTTTTGCACCTACAGGAACAATGACGGTGTTTTTAACTTGCTGTGCTTTGACTAAACCTAACACTTCAGTGCGGAAATCTTCACGTCTATCAGACCAACGTAAACCACCACGGGCCACTTTACCATAACGTAAATGCACGCCTTCAATTCTTGGCGAGTAAACAAATATTTCGAATTTCGGTAATGGTTTTGGCATTTCCGGAATTAAATGAGGTGAAAATTTAAATGAGGTATAGGCCTTATAATCACCTTTAGCATCGGTTTGATAAAAGTTGGTACGTAAGGTAGCGTTAATTAAATCTAAATAACGACGAATAATACGATCATCATCTAGGCTTGATACATCATCTAATTGTTTATCTATTTGCTCGACGAATTTGCTTAATGTGCGTGTTTTAAGTTTTGGATTAAACTTACGGATAAACATTTTAACAAGCAAGTCAGCAATTTTTGGATAACGACTGAAAGTTTCTTCAATATAAGACTGACTAAATGTTGCATCAATTTGGCGCATATATTTTGCATATGCACGTAAAATTGACACTTCACGACCGTTTAAACCTGTAGATAACACCATACGGTTAAAACCATCATCTTCCAGTTTTTTCTGCCATACAAATGACAAAGCATTCTGGAAACGTTCTTGACTATCAGCTAAGTTATCAATCGCTGCACCCTGAACCGTCATTAAGAAATCAAGGATCCAGAATGTATGTCCGTCATTCGTTTTTACTTCGTACGGGCGCTCATTAATCACACGCAAACCAAAGTTTTCAAGCATTGGCAGTACATCTGATAAGTGAATAGGTTCATCTTTATGAAACAGCTTTAAACGCACCTTGTTGTTATTCAATGCCGTTTCTTGCGGCTGATAGAACAACATTCCCAACTTATGCTCATCATCTAAGGCTTCAAGATGTTGAAGATCAACAACTGCAGAGCTTGGTAATACATCGTCTTTATAACTTTGTGGAAAAGCATTGAGGTAGCGTTTAGTAAACCCAGTACCAGTTTGCTCACCTAACTCGTTATTAAGTGCAGAGTGTAATTTATCATCCCATGAGCGCGCAGCTTCAATAAGGTTGTGTTCAATCGCAGCCACATCTACTTCCATATTATTATTGTCGACTTTAATAATGTAATGCGTACGAGCAAGAGTAGACTCTGAGAAATATGTCGTAAACTCTACATCTTCATTACTATTAAAATGCTGGGCAAGAATGCGTTGGGTATCTTGGCGGAATTTAGTGTTATAACGGTCTTTAGACACATACACTAAACACGATAAGAATCGACCAAAACCATCTTTTCGCACAAACAGCTTCAACTTGTCACGGTCTTGCATTTGCAGTACACCGTGTGCCATATGTGAAAGCTCTTCCACTTTCGCTTGGATCAGCTCATCGCGAGGCAAGTTCTCAAGAATATTCATTAGGGCTTTATAGTCATGTGAACGCGGTGCTAGACCTGATTGATCTAATATACGTTGGACTTTTTCAGCCAGTAATGGAATTTCACGAGGGCTACGGTTATAAAGATTAGATGCATATAGACCGATGTAACGGTCTTCACCAATCACATTACCTTTCTTATCAAATCTTTTTACGCCGACATAATCGACATAAGCTGGGCGGTGAACTCGGCTTTTAGCAGAGCTTTTTGTAAGCACAAGTAAACTTGAATCAAGTGCTTCACGACGCGCACTTTCAGACAAGGTCGACAACAATAAACCGCGATCACTTGTCGCGGTTTTTGAACGACTCATTAAACCCAAACTGCTTTCTAAGTCAGGGACGAGTTCAACATCACCTTCGACACGTTTTAGATCGTAATAACGGTAACCTAAAAGTGTAAAGTGATGATTATTCAAATAAGTAAGAAAGTTAACCGCCTCTTCTAACTCTGATTTATCTCCAGGAAAAGGCCGATTAGGTAATTGTTTAATTGTGTCAGAAAGCTTAGCTGACATTTCTTCCCAATCCACGACCGATGCAACAACATCAGCTAGCACTGATTTAATTTCTTTTTCTATTGCTTTGATGTCTGCATCGCTATTTTGTTTATCAATCTCGATTAAGAATACGGCGATATTATCACTGGCTTTAGGTGCGTTATTGACAAACGTTACTTGAGTAACGGCTTTAGTGTCACGTACCACGGCTAATGGGGTATGTAACATCACATGGGCAGTGATCCCCATGCGGTTGAGTGCCATAGATAATGAATCTACTAAGAATGGCATATCGGGTTGAATGACTTCAATCACACTATGGGTTGACTGCCAACCATGTTTTGATTGAGTCGGATTGAACACGCGAATGTGGGTATCCCCTGTCGCAGTTTTATTAAGCGCATTCCAAAGACTCACTACTGCCCCATATAAATCACTGTCATTTCGGACATTGAGGTCGTCTCTTGACATATGGGCGTAGAGGCATTGGGCAAATTGCTCAACTTGTTTTGCTTGTGAATTAGGGATTTTTGAATGAATCAAATTAACTACATTCTCTAATAGTACAGAAGGCATTACATCTTTAAAGGCCATGTTGCAGATTCCTTAAGCGTCTATGGCAGCGCTTTTATCATTTATGGATGCTTCAGCTTGTTTGACTTAGAAACACAATTTCTAAGATCTGATGCAGAGCTTAGTACTAAATTGCTGCTATATCGAGGAAAATTTTAGTGGTACATCCTCTGAATATACAGTTTCGTAAGTGTTTTGTTGTTTAATATGCAATTAAACTCGATGTTTTAGATTAACTATGCAAAAAAAAATGGAGGGCAAAGCCCTCCATTTAATTTAAGTTATTGTTTTTACTTTCTTTTAGGCCAAAATAGCGCGGAAAGTGCTGGCAGAATAATAATGGCTCCTAACATATTCACTAAAAACATAAAGGTTAACAAAATACCCATGTCCATCTGGAATTTAAGGGCAGAAAAGAACCAAGTGCTCACACCTATGGCTAATGTTAAGCCAGTAAAGATCACTGCGCTTCCTCGCTCAACTAAGGCTTCAAAATAAGCCTGTTGTACCGGCATGCCGTTAGTCAGTTTATTTGACATAGTGGAAAGAATGTAAATTCCGTAATCGACACCAATACCAACACCTAATGCTATTACCGGTAAAGTACTTACCGCGAGGCCAATATCCAATAATGTCATCAAGGCTTGTGCAAGGGTTGATACCACATAAAGTGGAATAATAACGGCAATCGTTGCTTTAAGTGATTTAAAGCTGATTAAACATAGGAAGAACACTGCACCATAGACATAAATCATCATAGGCAGCTGTGCTTCGCTAACCGCTTCATTAGTCGCAGCCATCACACCTACAGGACCAGACGCTAATTTGAATTGTAATTTATCGCTGTTTAGTTCTGCAGCAACTTGTTTGACTTTATTAACAACCACTTCAATCGTTTCAGCTTTGTGATCTTTTAAGAAAAGATACACAGGCATAACGGAACAATCACCATTTAATAGTCCTGATGTCGTTGGCACTTGCCCTACCGCTTGCACTAGACTCGCTGTGGTGCGAGGCAATATTTGCCATTTAGGATTACCTTCATTAAAACCTGAGTTCACAGCTTTCGCAATCGATGCCAAACTCGCTGTAGACTCGACTCCAGGAGTATTAGCAACCATCCATTCAAATTGATCAATTTGATTGAGCAATGAATGATAAGTACACGCTTCTGGTGCCGCTTCAACAATAATGGTCATCACATCAGTAGTAATAGAAAAGTGATCTGTAATGAAAAAGGTATCAAGGTTATAGCGTGAATCTTGATGCAGCGCTGGAGCCCCACCTTTCAAGTCACCAATTTTCATCTGGGTTGCTTGCATAAAACCAACCCCATAAAGTATTGCTGTCAAACTTAATACAACAACCGCGTATTTTGGCGTTGCAAACTTAGACAAGCTACGCCATAGGTTTTCTACTTTAGCTTTATGCTCTGGGTTTTCTTGTGCATTAGATAAATTGGTATAAGAGATAACCAAAGGTAGCAAAATTAAGTTTGTTAAAATAATCACTGCCACGCCTAAAGAGGCAGAAATAGCTAACTCACGAATAATGCCAATATCGATGGCTAATAATGTTAGAAAACCTACCGTATCTGACAATAATGCAATACCGCCTGGCACTAATAAGCTTCTAAATGCTGATGCTGCAGCGGCTTTTGTTGCTTGTCCATCCAGCACTCTGCGACGCACAGCGTTAATCATTTGAACGCCATGACTCACACCAATAGCAAACACTAAAAACGGCACCAAAATCGACATTGGGTCTAAACCAAAGCCAACAACAGTAAGCAGCCCTAGCTGCCAAATAACCGCCATTAAACTACACAGCAATGGCAACACAGTTAACACGATTGATTTAGAAAACAGGTAAACCATCACTGCAGTAATTGCGATAGCAATTAAGAAAAACAGCAAAACCCCTTTGGCACCATCGGCAACATCACCCGCCATTTTGGCAAAGCCGATAATGTGAATTTTAATCTTTTCATTTTCAAATTGGCCACGCAACTGTTGCTCTAACTGCTGTGCAAACGCAATAGTATCGAGTGGTTTCCCCGTTTCCGGGTCAAAATCCATTAATTGAGCAGATACAATTGCAGCTGAATAATCATTTGCAATTAAGCGACCAACAATACCTGCTTTTTCAATGTTATCGCGAACAGTATTAAGGCCATACTCATCGGTTTGAAAGTCAGCCGGAATAACAGGACCGCCCGCAAAACCGTCTTCAACCACTTCAGTAAAGCGGGTTGAGGGCGAATAAAGTGATTTAACTTGTGAACGCTCAACACCGTTTATAAAGAACAACTCATCGTGCACCTTTTTAAGGGCTTCAAAGAATTCTGGATTAAATATATTACCGCTGGTGTCTTCAACCGCCACCATAATTCCATTTGCACCACCAAAATCTTTTTGATGTTTGGTATAGGTTTGCATATAAGTGTGCTGAAGCGGAATATTCTTACTAAAAGCCGCATCCATTTTAAGCTGGCTTGCTTGGTATCCTAAAAATACCGTAATAAAAATAAATGAAATAATAACCCACATCCGATTACGGAATAGGTGGGTCTCAAAACTATTGACCAGTTTTTCTAACATCGTGTCGGCCCTATTATTGTTGTTTTTGTCTTAATAAATATTATTTAGGCAGCTGAAATAGCCCTTTAGAGCCCGCAAACCAAATATCACCCTGTTTGCTTTTCGCAACTGATACAATGTTCTCACCTTGACGACGAGCGACTATTTCTGCTTTTCCATCATCAACTTTCAACACAATCCCTGCATTTCCCACAAGGTATAAATCACCATCATTAACTAACGCACCATTAATCGATGATTCAACAGGCAATTCAATTTGTTGCCAGGTATCTAAATCTGTTGATGATTGAAATACATGACCGCGTAAGCCCATTACATAAACGTTATTATCAACCGTGATGGCATTAAACATTGAACCGTCATAATCAAAGTCTACACGCTCAAATGAATGCCCCATGTCAGTTGACACAGCAACTAACCCTAACTCGCCAACCAACAACAAACGCTGTTCATCTAAGTGAATTATTCGATTAAAATGAGGTAGCAAAGCTGCTCTTTCTGATAAATAAAGCTGTTGATCTTGCTCTTTTAAATCGTTCAAATAAGACACATCTTCTTCAAACAATAATTCTTGATGAAACTCATCTTGCCAGGTTTTACCGCCATCTTCAGTACGATAAAATAAACCATATGCCCCGATAGCGATACCGTGTTGTTCAGAGAAAAAACGAACGTCTAAAAAAGGCTTTTCTAACTCGGTCGATTGCATCTGTAAAGACCATGTCATTCCACCATCATTGGTATGAATAATAGTCGCATCGTGACCAACAGCCCAGCCTAATGTATCGTTCAGAAAAAAAGCTTTCGTCAATTGGGTTACAACAGGTGTAGGTACTTGCTGCCATTGCTTATCAAATACTAAGACATGCCCACGCTGACCAACAGCGAGTAACTTATCGCCTGCATTAACAACATCTGTTATTAAAGATGTTTGTGCAAGCGGTTGAATTTGAACTGTTAAAGGATCAAGTTGTGCATTGACCGAAGCAGTATATAAACATGCACTTAATCCTATCGCGACAGCACTGCGAAGCATGCTAACCTTCATACAAACTTCCTTAAATTTAGGGGCGCAAAGCGCCCCTTTTATTTAAAAACTAATAATTAACATCTAGAATTTAACCAACTAATATTCAACAAACTAGTCTAAATTAACGAATACCCGCACGACGAAGTGCATCAGGAGTAAAGTTAGACTCTGATAAGTTTGCATCAAAGTTATACATACGGCCTTCATTGTCTAAACCCATCGCTAGATAACGGCGAGATTGAAGGTCATGGAATATTTCTAAAGTACTCCACATTGTAGGCACTTCATAATAGTTAATCGTATGTGCGGTACCAACACGGTACAACTCGTCACGATTATCATACATATCAGTTAACGATACCTGCCAAGAATCTTCATCGATATAGAAAACACGGGTTTTATAAATATGACGCATGCCTTCTTTCAACGTAGCCTTCACTTCCCATACACGATGTTTTTCCCAACGTGCGTATTCAGGATTGATATGACCAGGTTTTAAAATTTGATCATACTTAAGCTCATTAGAATGAAGCTTATAATCGTTGTAAGGAATAAAGATTTCTTTTTTACCGACTAACTCCCAGTTATAACGCACTGGTGAGCCGTTAAACATGTCGAAATCATCCGTTGTTCTTAAGCCATCAGATACAGTACCCGGTGTATCAAAAGCAACGTTAGGTGCTTTACGCACACGACGTTGTCCAGTGTTATAAGTCCAAGCCTGACGCGGTAATGCTTCTTGATCCATAGTTTCTTTTACAAGTAATGCAGTACCAGCAAGACGCGCTGGCTGTGTTACTACTTGTTTGAAATAGAACAAAGTATTGGTTTCTTTTAACTTATCTAAAGTAATTTCTGGACGAGTATATTCAAAACGTATTTCTTCAGCATTTTCTACAAGCGTGTATGAGCCACTTGAGGTCGGCGCTGCTTGACTGCGGTATGTTTCTACATCAACACCACGATAACGCAGTATGTGGTTCCAAATGACCTCTAGACCATCTTTTGGTAACGGGAATGGCACGCCAATTGTCGCGCCAGAGATACCATTTCCTTGAGCAACTAATTCAGCAGAGGTCGCATTCACTTTAATCGCATCATAAACATATTGCGGAACTGATGCTGTACGGCGCGTTTCATAGACATTCATTTGATATGTATCTGGATACAATTCAAATAACTTGTTTTGACCTGGTGTTAAAAACGCTTGGTACTGTGCCTTATTGGCATTGGTTACCGTAAACAATACTTTATCATTTGGAAAAGGATTTAAATGATGCATTCCCTTTTCATAGCCAGCAACCGGCTTTGTAATACCGCCATCCCAAGCGGGAATAGAGCCATCAGCATTAGCTGCTTTTTCTGCCCCCATAGGCGTTAAGCTTGTGCCTAATTTAGCAGCATCAGCTTCTGATACTTTCGCCATCGCAACAGGAGCACCAAGTGCAAAAATAACTGCTGCCGATAATATCGTCAGTTTCTTCATTGTTATTATCCTTTTAAATCGAATACTTGACGTTGAACGAGACATAATCTCGATCTTCCATCGCATTAGTTGTCCCTACACCACCAAAGAAGCTGTTGTAAGAGAAATCTACACCCCAACGATTCTGATATTCAAAGTTTAGCCCTAATGCAACAGACTTTTTACCTTCTGTGAATAAAAACATTGGGTCAGGTGTAATACCATCAACATCATGAGAGAAAATAATACGCGGCGCCATGTTTACACCAGCGAATACGTTGTTAAAGTCCGCTTTAGCAACTAAACGATAACCCCAAGCAAAATCTGTTGGGAATGGGTTAGTTTCAGGACCATTATGCACCGCTTGGATAATACCTGGCATAGCAGGATTACCACCAGAACGAGAAGTACCAGGACCGTTTAAGCGTAACTCATCAAAACCAGGCATGTCATGAATCCAAACACCGCCAATTTCGGCTAGCATAGTCAAATTATCGGTACCTAGTGTAGGACCAAATAAGTGAGTGAATGTCATTTGTGCTTGTGTAGTGTCTAATTGAATAAAGCCATCAACTGTTGCACCAGGCTCAGCAACATCCATCTGTGAAATACCGTCTAAATCAGGACGAATTCCCGCATTAGCTAACTGCTGTGGCATTGCTGCAAAAAGTAATTCTACATCATCTATTTGAAGCGGCTCATCTACACGATGCGCAATTTCACCTGCAAC
Organism: Shewanella sp. OMA3-2; assembly: GCF_021513195.1. Lineage (NCBI taxonomy): Bacteria > Pseudomonadati > Pseudomonadota > Gammaproteobacteria > Alteromonadales > Shewanellaceae > Shewanella > Shewanella sp. OMA3-2. The sequence continues at coordinate 2,766,551 of NZ_CP090974.1, forward strand.
TGATGTATCACCGACTAAAGTGTTAAAGCTGAAACCGTATAATTGAATATCTTCTGGGTAAACAATTTGTGCTTTAGTAAAGGTTTCCATGCTTAGCAATAATTCACGGTCAATATTACCTTGACTCGCCGCTAACTTAGCATAATCACCACCTATACCTGCTGCGGTAAAGTTAGACGCTGTGCCACTAATAAGTGGGCGACGACTGTGGTAATTCATGTAATAGAAACCAAACTCAGTTTCAGCTAACTCAGGTGCATAATAACCAAGCTTTATACCATACTGACCATCATCGCTTGGTGTAGCCTCATCTTGAACTAAAGCGACTTTAGTTGAATAAGCTGTCATTGCAGAAGCCATTGCTGGGTTAAAATTTGTCGCAGCAGCATTAGCATACAATGCCTGGTATTCAGATATTAAAAAGTCTAGGTTGATATCGGGGTTAGAGTTAAACCCTAATTGTGCATTTTGATTATAGCCACCAAAACCTGCAAAATCGTTTGTAGCGAAGTTAGAGCCAGGTGTAGGTACCCAAATTGGTTCCCATTGGTACTGGTAAAATGCTTCAACGTTTAAGTACTCACTTAACCCTAAAGAAGCCCAAACCATACCCTGCGGACGGAAAGCTTCTTTAAGTTCAGCACCTGGTGCATTTAAGATGTTTAAATCAACTGGGTTTATGACACCAATACCATGTGGTATTAATGTACTCTCACCCCAAGACACAACCTGATTACCCACTCGGACTGTTAATGGATTTTGACCATCGTTTAAGTCCCAGTTGGCGTAGACAAAAGCATCTAATAAGCGTACATCTTTACATTGTACTTCTGACGCTCGGTCGTCTGCACACGGGTCAAAAGTATTACCTGTTAATGGATCATTAAAATCATAGCTACCATCATTTAGTTTGCGGTCATAGAAATACATACCACGAACAAACAGACCATAATTTTCATATTTCAGGGATAACTCGTGCAACCCTTTTACAATTTCAGAGGTGGTATCACCCTGCGAGTAAAGTAAGTTACTTAAATCGTTATTGCTTGAATAGGAACCTGGCTCAGCCCAGATTTCAGCGGATGTGTATTTAGTGTTACCAAATGCAGAATAACCAGACCAATCAAATTGTGGTTGATTAACCTTACCAATTTGACCTTCCCAATCACGTTCACCGACACGCCAGCTAGCACCGACAGTCCAGGTTGAATCGAAAGTACCTTCAACATCACCCCAGTCAAATGAGGCGGCAGAAGCACTTTGACTCATTCCTAAACACAAAGCCGACATTACCCCCAAAGTAATTGCCGACTTGTTAAATTTTTTCTTAACAATATTCATTTTAGCTTATCTCCGTAACCTGCTGGAATCGTTGTTATAGGAATTTAAACCAACATCTTGTTAGCCCACAGGCAACACCATTGTTACAGTATTTAACCTTGTTGAGCAAGGCCAAAATAAAGAAAATATATAATAAAATTAACGTGGTTAACGATAATACCACAACTAGAATGAGTGCTATATTTGAATTGAGTTTAGGGAACTAGAAATGAGCTGATGACAAATAATTAAAAACATTTTATTTCAGTAGTTTATTTAAAATTCGCTCGACAGCTGAACATCAAAATCAATAAATCAAACGTTTGAAGTAATTACTCTAACCTGACTAATGACTTATATCTGCCTTGACTGTCTAACTCCAGTTTAAATTGGCCGTTAATGCCATTTAGCGTCAAAAAAGGTCTAAAATATTTAGCGTTAATTTGCAAGTGCCGACCTTTAACATCAGTTAAAGCAACAGAATCACTATAACCTTGATAATACGAAGAAAACTTTCTATAGCTAATATAAATAGTAAAATAAAACTCCATTAGCGTCTCCCTATATTATCTTGATAAACGAGATTAAAAAGAAGGGAGAGCAAAACCTCCCTTCCGTTTTATTTAACGTTTAATTTAGTGCTTTATTCACCTTTTCATAAAGATCTTTAGATAAATTAGGCAGATTCTGTAATGTTACTAATGACTGTTTCATCATTTGTTTTCTACCATCATCATATTTTGAAAATTGGATCAAGGGCGTGATCATCCTTGAGGCAATCTGCGGATTAGTCTTATTCAACTTAATTAAAATATCCGTTAAAAAAGCATAACCTGCGCCATCTTTGCGGTGGAATTGGTAAGTATTACCAGAAACAAAAGTACCAATTAACGAGCGAACGCGGTTAGGGTTACTAAAGCTGAAACTGCTATGATGTGTTAGGTGCTTAATCGCATCAATCACATCGTCGGTATTGGATAATGCCTGCAACATAAACCATTTATCCATCACTAATGGTGTCGTGTGCCAGGTGGATTCAAATTTTTCTAACAAATCAGCTAAACAATCAAACTGCCCCACTGTTGCCGCTTTAAGCGCTGCTAGGCTGTCGGTCATGTTAGTTGAGTGATTAAATTGCTCAATCACTAACGGTTCGTATTCTTGAGACACACTGGCAAGTAATAGCAAAGCAACATTCTTAAATGCACGTTCTGAAGCATTATCAATAACAGAAAGTTGCCTGTATCTTGCTAATAACTCATCTTGGCAAGCTGATGCGACTTCCTCAATAACAAATTCTCTAGCCAGCTGTAACGCATCTAAATCGACGCTATCGACTTGCTCTATTAAAGAAGATGCTGAAGGTAAATTTAATATTTCGGCAACCAAAGCATGATCGAGCGTTGAGTCTAAAATAACGCCTCGAAACGCCTCTATCACACTAGGATTAACAGACATAACTTGTTTGTCTGTTAATTGTGCCACATTATCCCAAACAGACTGGCTAAATAATTGAACTGAAGCTTCCCAGCGCGCCACTTCGCTTGAAGCAAAGCGCATTATATGGACCAATTGTTTAACATTAAATGCATATTGTAATTTCACTGGTGCAGAGAAATCTTGCAAGAGAGAGGCTACTGGTTTTTCACTAAATCCTTCAAAGACAAATTGCTGAGAAGATTTTTTTATATCCAGCACTTGATTGACAACTGACTCGCCATCGAGATTAATTAACTCTATGCTAAAAGGAATATGTAAAGTTTGACCTTTTACGCCTTGGCTATGGACAGATTGTTTAACCGTTAACGTATAGGATCCAGTTGCACTATCAAATGCATCCTCAACAACAACGACAGGGGTACCTGCTTGGGTATACCAACGGCGGAATAATTGTAAGTCTTTACCACTGGCCTCTTCCATTGCATTGACAAAATCATCACAGGTGACAGCCTGGCCATCATGACGCTCAAAATAACACTTCATTCCAGCTTGAAAACCTTGCTCGCCCAGAATGGTATGCATCATTCTAATCACTTCAGCACCTTTATTATAAACAGTCACTGTGTAGAAGTTATTCATTTCTATGACTGATTCAGGTCGAATAGGATGAGACATTGGCCCAGAATCTTCAGCAAATTGCTGGTTCTTCATCACTTTAATGGCATGAATACGATTAACCGCACGTGAACCAATATCAGAACTGAACTCTTGGTCACGAAAAACAGTTAATCCTTCTTTAAGGCTTAACTGAAACCAATCTCTGCACGTTACTCGATTCCTGGTCCAATTATGAAAATACTCATGTCCTACTACGGATTCGATACCGTGATAATCTTCATCAGTAGCACTTGCTTTGTCTGCAAGCACATATTTTGTGTTGAAAACATTCAGACCTTTATTTTCCATTGCGCCCATGTTGAAAAAATCAACAGCAACAATCATATAAATATCAAGGTCGTACTCTAATCCAAACCTGTCTTCGTCCCACTTCATTGATTTTTTAAGTGATTCCATCGCGTGACTAGACTTATGTAAATTGCCTTTATCGACAAATACCTGCAACTTTACATCACGACCAGATTGAGTCATAAAATGATCTTCAAGCATATCAAAATCACCTGCGACCAATGCAAATAAATAGCTTGGCTTAGGAAAAGGATCTTGCCAGCGGACAAAATGACGGCCTGAACGCGGCATTTCACCAGTGTCGATTAGGTTGCCATTACTTAGAAGGTAAGGAAATTTAGCTTTGTCGGCTTCGACACGCACTGTATAGGTGGCAAGAACATCAGGGCGATCTAAGAAGTAAGTAATGCGTCTAAAACCCTCGGCTTCGCATTGTGTGCAATAGGCGCCATCAGACATATATAAGCCTTCAAGGCTAGAATTAGCTTCGGGATCTAATGCGGTAATAATCTCTAATTCAAACTCTGCTTCATTAGTCACAATCACTAATTGGCTTTCAGTTTGGCGATACTCACATGCTTTGCCATTTAATTTAACTGAAACCAGATTAAGTTGTTCACCATCCAATATTAAATCTAATTGGTGTGAGCTAGTTCGGGAGATCTTACTCAGTGCTATGACCTTAGTATTTTCACCATCTAAAATCACATTCAGATCGATATGACTTATAGTAAAAGTCGGTGCGGTATAATCTTTTAAATGCTTAACCTGAGTTTCAGACATCATATTCCCTTGCATAATTTATATTTTTATAACAAAAAACGCGCAAATGCGCGTTTTTAATGTATCTTTTAACTTAAAGAGTTGGCGCTTTAGCAATCTTTTTAGCGTCTACCATATCCAGCATAATTAACGCTGTTTCATCTAGAAATGGATCTGGCACTTTAGCATCTTTGTCGTCTTCGATATCATCTAAAGACTTAACAACCGCTAAGCCATCACTAGCTCTTCGCTTATTTGTCCTGTCTAATGCACGTTTATCGTCGTCTTCACGTGACTTAATCCGCTCACTTTCAACTAACGAAATGGTCTTATCTTTATGATGCTTTTTAAACTCTGCAATATCTTCATAAATATAACCAAACTCGACATCAGTGCTAATTCGTTGCTTGTGCTTAGTATCCAGTTGGGTAACTAACTGCGGGAATATGTATCCTAATGTACCGTATTGCGCTACTGGCACCTTATCCCAAGGCAAAGCATTTTTCTCTTCAGACTCACCATACTCGCCAGCATCTAAAGCACTGGGGAACAAAATATCAGGCGTGACCCCCTTAAGTTGAGTGCTGCCACCATTAATACGATAAAACTTAGCAATAGTGTACTGCACATGACCGATAGGCTTATCATACATATCATAGATACGACCTAGGCTTTTATGCTGTTGAACCGTGCCTTTACCAAAGGTAGACTCACCAACAATCAGCGCACGTTCATAATCTTGTAACGCTGCGGCGAAAATTTCTGATGCAGATGCACTATAGCGGTCAACCATAACTGATAGCGGGCCGTTATAAGTATTTTGACCATCATTGTCACTATTTTGGTTTACTCGACCGTTTGCATCACGAATTTGGACAACAGGTCCTGTATCGATAAACAACCCAGTAAGTAATGTTGCTTCAGTGAGTGCTCCACCGCCATTACCGCGTAAGTCAATAATCACACCTTCGACTTGAGCCTCTTTCAATGTTGCTAATTCTTTAGCAACATCTTCAGATAGGTTCATATAAAAACCAGGGATTTGAATAACGCCTACCTTACGATGAGCAAACTCACCTTCGGTTGGCTCAATCACTTTAGAATTGGCTGCACGATCTTCTAAACGAATTTTGTCTCGAATAATGGTCACATCAAAAGGCTTTGCATTGGCGCCACCTTTTTTAGGCAATATTTGCAGCACAACCTCACTGCCCTTAGGGCCTTTGATGAGTTCGACTACATCGTCTAAACGCCAACCGATAACATCGACAATCTCTTTATCTTTCTGGCCAACACCAACAATTTTATCTTCGGGTGACAGCTTTTCACTTAATGCTGCTGGGCCACCGGCAACTAGACTCTTAATCACAGTGTAGTCATCGTCCATTTGTAAAACGGCACCAATTCCCTCAAGGCTTAGATTCATTTCCATTTGGAAGCGTTCAGCATTGCGTGGTGACAAATAACTAGTGTGTGGTTCAACGGTTCTAGCAAACGCATTCATAACAGTTTGAAAAACATCTTCGCTATTAGTTTGGCTTAGACGTTTAATTGCATTGTCGTATCGCTTGGTTAAGATTTCAACAATCTCATCCCATTTTTTGCCCGTTAACTTAAGATTTAACGCATCATATTTGACACGTTGACGCCATAACTCATTCAGTTCAGCTTCATCTTTTGGCCATACTGCATCTTTACGATCGAATTCATAAGCATCACCTTCTTTAGTAAAGTCGAATTCTGTTTGTAAAAGAGTTAACGCATAAGCAAAACGCTCGTAACGGCGAGTCTGTAATAAATCAAACATCTTATATGCTGGCGAAATGTCGCCGGCTTTTACCATGTCATCAAACTGGCTTTTATATTGATCAAAATTATTAATATCTGCTTGAGTCAATACATTACGACGATAATCGAGTTGCTCTAAGAATCGTAAGTATATTTGTTCTGAAAAAGCATCATCCAGGTCAAAACGATGGTAATGCGCACGGGTGAACAAGTTTGTCACTCGTTTACTCGCTGCCTGATGTTGAGGCTCTTGGGCTAGTTTGGGTAACTCGCTGATTTGAATCGTTGGTGAAATTGCCCATGCAGAAAATCCGACGAATGCACAAGCAATTGACGCGGCCAATGTAAGTTTTCGCATCAACAAGTTACTCCTTTAAATTTTATAATAGTATGTGGGCTACACGTACTTTGATGCTCAAGCCAGAATCTAACTGAACATGAACATCTTCTTTCTTAATATCGGTAATCGTTCCAGCAACTGGAGATGCACCTAACTTAACGTTTACACGTTGATTGGTGGATAAATCTTCCATTTTCGCAGGTACTAGATGAACAACCGGCGCAGCCACTTTAGCTGGACGTTCCTTTTTAGCCTCTGGACGAGCTTTAGGGGCCACTTTTTTAGCAGGCTTTTTTGCTGCAGGCTTAGGTGCTTGAGCTTGACGCTTTGCTTTGGCTTTATCTTGGCTTTCTTTCAACGTGGCTTGAGCATGATCAATATGCTCTTGCTCTAAAGCACCACATTCGTTGCCGTCTAAATCAACGCGTTGCACCCCAACTTTAACACCTTTAAGGTATCTCCAGCTGCTAGTGTAACGACGTAAAGCAACACGAAGTTGTGTTTTACTGACTCTAGAATCATCAGCTAACCGTTCAGCCAAATCTTGAAATAAACCAATTTTTAATGGCTTTGTGTCGCCTTCTGCAATAAAACATGCTGGAAAGGTTTCATATAAAAACGCTAAAATTGCGTTGGTGTCGGTCAACTTGTCTGTTGATTCCATTTTTACTTCCACGTTAAATAAGGGGACTAAATCGGCAGATATTAATAAGCCTGTAGTCGTTCATCTTTTGCTAAGTATTTCAGTTTACTGACACTTAACCTACAAATTAGCACTAACAGCCGTTGTGCTAAAGCCTCTGAAACAAACTCTAACAAATTTTCAGCTATTTACACTAGCCTCTATTTGGCTTTTCACTGATATGTGAAAGCACAAGCAGGCTATTATAAAGCTCACGGCAGCGATTGCGACAATCATTTACTATTTTTTGTCTGCTATTTAATCAAATAGGCAAGTTTCAAACTGTTTTACCAGTAATTCAATCCCATCTTGATCATCTTGGTCAAAACGATTGAGTAATGGACTGTCTATATCAAGTACCGCTATAACCTTACCATTTTGACGAACGGGTACAACGATTTCTGAATTACTGGCAGAGTCACAGGCTATATGGCCTTCAAACTGATGCACATCTGCAACTCTTTGGGTCTGATTTAGTGCAGCTGCCGTACCACAAACTCCTTTGCCCAAGGGTATTCTTGTGCAGGCTACTTTACCTTGAAACGGGCCAAGCACGAGTTGTTCACCTTTAGTGATATAAAAGCCTGCCCAGTTTAAATCATCCAGATTATCATTTATTAATGCTGAAAAATTTGCCATTGCAGCAACAATATCATCCTCACCTGCCATTAAGGCTTCAACTTGACGAGTTAACGTTTGGTAAAACTCAACTTTCATTGTAATTCCTTGATCCCAAAATACTACTTTAACTAACTTAGCGCATAGGTTAGCAGTAGTTTTTACTATTTGAAATTAATCTTGTTTAACGCTCTTTTTCTTTGGCTTAGTTTCTGCTGGGGAAGTCGCTTTAACAACACCACGAAGTAAATTAGCTAATTCATCTTTATTGTTCGCTAAATAGAAAGCGAGTTGTTCACAAGTACTGTCATCTAACTTAGCATCAGAAGCGGCTAAAAATGGCACTAAATTATCGACGACATCAAGCATTTTGTCGTAAGCATCAGCTTCTTTCTTCGATGTGAAAGTCATTTTTTCAACCCCTTCTCTTACCACGACAAATTGGGTAATCACTGCCATGAGCATATCTCCACTGTTTTTATATACAGTACCAAGATTGACATAGTTAAAGGGTAATACGCAATAGTCACCTACAGAATAATTGACTTGTTTTATAGTTTTGTTCGATATTACTCATTAAATCTTTAAATGTCGTATAATATAAGCCACTTACTCGTGAGGAAACGTTAAATAATAAATATAATGCCAGAGCCTAAGCTATATAAAGCAGTCATACTTTGTCGCTCATGCGATTTAGTTATCCGTAAACGCGCATTGCCTTCAAATGTTAGGGCGCTGTGCCCGCGCTGCGATACTGCGCTTTATGACACGCCTTATTTCTCTATCAACGGTCTTTTAGCTTTATGTATTACCTCACTCATTTTATTTTTGCCTGCTAACTTATTACCTGTACTGGAAATTAACTTTTTAGGCAGCATTCGTACCACTACTGTTTTTGAATCCGCTATAGCTGTATGGGGACAGGGATACTGGATCGTAGGTTTGGCTGTGATAGCCTCTGCAGTTGCCGCTCCTGCATTATTAGTCTTATCAATTCTATTACAAGTGTTGATCGTAAAATTTAATTTAACCTCTTCTTTTTGGCAGCAAACGTTCCGCATTCTCCTCAAAAATCATGGCCTACTTTCTCAACTGACTATGCTCGAAATTTATGTGATTAGTTTTTTAGTATCTGCATTTCAACTGTCTGATTTTTCTGATGTTTACTTTGGAATGGGAACATTAAGCTTTTCATTATTATTTTTATCAATTCTATTTTTACAGCGTGAATATAATCTTGAACATATGTGGGAGTTTGTAAATGACTGATATTAATCAAGTCACTCCGACCCCCTTACCTCAAGCAGAACTTGAACCAGATAATCAATTAACCTCATTAGCGCCTCAGGGCCAGAAAATGGGGGTGTGTTTATGTCTAGTGTGTAAAAAGGTAAATCCAACAACTGAACAAAACTGTAGCCGCTGCCATTCACGACTCAGCCCCCGTAATTATGCTAGCATCCAACAAAGTTGGGCTTTATTAGTTACGGCAACCATTTTGCTGATCTTAGCGAACATTTACCCAATCACCCTATTAACTAATCGTGGTGTAGTGACTAACGACACAATATTCAGCGGTATTACTCACCTTGTGCATCTAGGTCTTTATCCGATTGCCATTATTGTTTTTACTGCCAGTATTCTTGTACCTTGGCTTAAAATATTCGGATTAGGACTGTATTTAAGTGCCATCAGTTTTAATATACCGATTTCAAAACGAAAAATGATGATCGGTTTTCACATTATTGAATGGATTGGTCGCTGGTCAATGTTAGACCTATTTGTTATTTCACTCACTGTCGCATTAGTGAATATGGGACAGCTATTAGATGCCAAACCCGCCCCCGCGGCAACGGCATTCGCATTGGTAATATTACTGACACAACTCGCAGCAAAAGTGCTGGACACTCGCTTACTTTGGGACCGTTTGGAAACTCATAATGACGCAAATTGAATCGCCGAAAGTTGTAAAGAAAAAACTATTTTCTCCAATCTGGTTACTCCCTATTGTTGCTTTAATCCTTGGCGCTTGGCTGGGCATTAAAAGCATTAAAGAATCAGGTGTTGAAATAAACATTCACTTCCCGAGTGCCGCAGGTATTGATATAGGTAAAACCTTGGTTAAATATCAAGGGTTAGCCGTCGGTAAAGTCACCGATGTCAGCATTGATGAAGATCTTAAAGGCGTTAATGTAAAAGTCATTATGGATTATCGAGCAGATCCTTTTTTGAACAAAAACACCCAGTTTTGGTTAGTTAAACCCAAAGCAAGTATTACTGGTGTTGAAGGGCTTGAAACACTATTTTCGGGCAATTACATTGCTATTCAACCTGGTGATGGTAAATCACGCACTAATTTTGAAGCACAACGAGAAGCACCTGCAATTACGCCTGGCAGCGAAGGCATGATTATTGAGCTCCATACCGATAAATTAGGTTCTATTGATGTAGGTTCATCTATTTTTTATCGGCAAATACCTGTTGGTAGTATTGTAGGTTATCGATTATCAGGTAGCGAAAATGTCATTATTAGCGCCTTTATTCAGGAACAATATGCACATTTAGTCCATTCAGACTCTCGCTTTTGGAATGCTTCAGGACTCAGTATTGATGCTTCATTATCAGGAGTCAAAATAAACACCGAAAGCCTTGCTTCAATTTTAGCGGGCGGCATTAGCTTTAATACTGGCAGTGAAGTCACTCAAGCTAAAAATGGTGATATTTTTAACCTATTCAAAGATGAAGAACATGCTAATGGCGGTTTAGTGTTTAATTTACACATCCAGCATGCTGAAGATATTGGCGAGAACGCCAGTCTAGTTTACAGAGGCATTACGGTTGGTAAAGTTGAAAAACGGGCTTTAACTGATACTGGAGTCACATTACAGGCAGCAATTGAGTTGCAATATAGCTCATTATTAGCCGCCGATTCTCGATTTTGGATCGCTGGAGCTGATATTTCTCTTGCAGGCGTTAAAAATCTATCACGCTTAGTTACAGGTAATGTGATTAATATTTTACCCGGTACTTCCTCTGCGGCAATACCATCAAGTTATCCGCTTGAGACTCAAGCCCCTGATCTGCTTCAACAGCAAAAGTTATTAATAAACTTAACTTCAGATACGCACACAGGTATGAGTATTGGTGCCCAGGTCAGATATAAACAGCTGCCAATAGGTACAATTATTTCAACCCAATTAACCGAAGATTTTAGTTCGGTTAAGTATCAGGCTGAAATTTATCCTGAATTTAAATCACTTATCACTCAAGGCAGTTATTTTGTGAGCGAGCAAGCAATCAAATTAGATGCATCCTTAGGTGGGGTTAAATTTGAAACACGAGATTTAACCACCCTCCTTAAAGGGGCGGTAACATTAATCCCCAGCCATGCTAAGGAAACTGCCAAGTCAGGTAGCTCATTTACCATCTATAATAGTATCGATACAGCGCAGCAATTATTTGCAGAACAAAAAAAGCTCAAACTGACTGTGATTAGTCAAGATGGCGCAGGCTTAAGTGAAGGCGCGCCCATCTATTACAAAAAAATGCCTATCGGTAATATTGTAAAAGTAGCATGGCAAGCTAAAGAAGATTTATTTGTGCTGCATTTGTCTATTGACCCACAGTTTAAGCAATTACTGCAACCCAAAACGGTATTCTGGCGTAACGATGCCGTAACTGTAAATGCCAATTTATCAGGTGTGAAAATTGACGTAGCGCCGCTTGCTGGTGCAATTAAAGGCAGTATTTCACTCGGCTTTGTTGATGATGAGTTGTTTCAGTCAATTGATAGAAAAACCTTATCTACACAGGCTAATATAACCGTTAACAATCAACTTTTTGACAATCAACATTTAGCCTTAACCCAGGCCAAGCCTATTACAGTCATTATACCAGCCGAGGCCAAAATTGAGCCTAACTCTCCTATCCGTTTCCGCGGTCATCAAATTGGTGAAGTGAAACAGGTTAAGTTAGCTAAAGACTTATCTCAACAGCATGCTACTGCTTATTTATATGGAGAATATGCTAAGCACTTTAGTAAACAAGACGCTGAATACTTTGTTGTTGAAGCACAAGTCTCACTTGCAGGTATAAAAAATGTCGATACGCTAATTACGGGCGCCTACATTGGTGTATTACCTGGTTCATCTGATATCACTAGCAAGCAATTTGAAGCCAAAATGGCCGCTCGCTATGATGCCAATCGCCCTAAAGATGCAGTTAGCTTCACCTTAATAGATAATCAATTGGGTTCAATAAAAGTCGGCACACCTCTATTTTTTAGAGGCATAGCCATAGGTCAAATAGATGCTTATGAGCTATCAAGTACAGGTCAACAAGTCATAATGTCTGCTCATATTCGTCATGAGTATGCACACCTGGTTAATACTAGTAGTCAATTTTGGGATGCGTCTGGGATTAAGCTTGAAGTAGGTATTTTTTCAGGGGCACAAATTGAAACCGGTTCACTTGAAACTCTCCTCTCAGGGGGGATTTCTGTGGCCACTCAGGACATCACTACGGATATAAATAAGATTTCATCGTCAAGTGAGTTTTTGCTGCAAAATCGCATGGATAAAGAATGGCAAGACTGGCGTCCTGCGCAAAACTAGTTTTATAAAGCGAAGTAATTATTTTACTTCGCTTTATTTTAAAATTAACAATTCTATCAATCAAGCAGATGATTGGTTAATTGGATAGACCAGATCAATGTATTTTACTGATATACTCGCCATGAAAATGCATATAGGCATTAAGCATATTTATGATAAACACGGATCAGTGACAATTTATGAAACTGTTAAAACCTTTATTTGATAATAATCGCCGCTGGGCTGAGCGTATTAATCAAGAAGATCCAACCTTTTTCCACAAACTCGCCAAACAGCAGAACCCTGAATATCTCTGGATTGGTTGTTCCGATAGCCGCGTCCCATCCAATCAAATTATTGATTTGATGCCAGGTGAAGTCTTCGTTCATCGTAATATTGCCAATATGGTTATCCATACTGATTTAAACTGTTTATCCGTCTTACAATATGCGGTAGACGTTTTAAAGGTTAAACATATTATGGTCGTTGGGCATTATGGTTGTGGTGGCGTAAAAGCTGCGATGCAAAATCAACGCCTGGGTTTAATTGATAACTGGTTAAGCCATTTACGTGATATCCATCGTATACATCAAGATGAATTAACAAACTTAAATGAAACTGCACGGTTTAACCGACTTTGCGAGTTAAATGTTATTGAGCAAGTGTCTAACGTCACCACATCAACAATCGTACAGGAAGCTTGGGATAGAGGCCAAAACGTCTCAGTTCATGGTTGGATTTATGGTATAAATAATGGATTATTAACCGATTTAGATGTGACGGTTGATCGTGATACCATGCTACAAACCTAGTTTAGATTTCCCAATTAACCTTTTAGTAATACGATTATTATAAATAACTTTATATTGATTTATCTCATTTAAATATGAACGTAAATAACAAAAAAGCCTCTTTGATTTTATCAAAGAGGCTTTTTTGTTTGGACTTTAAAACTTAATGCCATTTTCAATAAAAATGAACAGGGCTTGAACAAATTGCAACATAACTAGTGCACCGAAAAACAACATTACTAGCGAGTAAATTCTATTTTTATTATTACGCCTAGGCGCCATAGTCGTACTTTCCCAAGCACTTCTCCTTAATAACCATTTCAGTAATGATTATTAAGGATTAATGGTATCAATTAACCGATAACCTCTAAACCGCCCATATATGGACGTAACACTGTAGGTACTGTAATCGTGCCATCAGCATTTTGATAGTTTTCTAAAACAGCCACTAAGGTACGACCAACGGCTAAACCTGAACCGTTTAACGTATGCAGTAATGCAGGCTTATTGTCTACTTTGCTACGGTATCTTGCTTGCATACGTCGTGCTTGGAAGTCTTTCATGTTTGAACAAGAAGAAATTTCACGATAAGTATTTTGAGCAGGTAACCAAACTTCAATATCAAATGTTTTACTTGAACCAAAGCCCATATCACCAGTACATAACAACATAGTACGGTGCGGTAAGTTTAATAATTGCAATACCTTCTCTGCATGCGCTGTAATTTCATCAAGTGCTTGCATTGAATTATCTGGGTGCACAATTTGCACTAATTCTACTTTATCGAATTGATGTTGACGGATCAAACCACGTGTGTCGCGCCCGTAAGATCCCGCTTCACTTCTGAAACACTGTGTTAACGCGGTCATTTTCATTGGCAGTTCACTTTCATCAACAATCATATCGCGCACATAATTGGTTAATGGCACTTCTGCTGTTGGAATAAGTGATAAACTTTGTGCTTCTTCCGTTGCCGGTTTAGTGTGAAATAAATCTTCACCAAACTTAGGTAACTGACCAGTGCCTAATAGACTATCTTCATTCACTAATAACGGGACATATGTTTCAATATAGCCGTGTTCATTAGTGTGTAGGTCTAGCATAAATTGACCTAAAGCACGATTTAAACGGGCAATTTGACCACGCATGATAATAAAACGTGAACCCGTTATTTTAACTGCACTTTTAAAATCTAACCCGCCTAATGACTCGCCTAAATCAATGTGATCTTTTACCTCAAAGTCAAATATCTTAGGTGTACCCCAACGTCTTACTTCAAGGTTATCGTTCTCATCTGCACCTTGTGGAACAGCATCATCAGGTAAATTGGGTAAACTCATCGCAATTAAGTTTAACTCTTGCAATAACGCGGTTAATTCTGTTTTTTTAGCATCTAACTGAGCACCTAAATCACCTACTTGCGCCATAATCGAACTGGTATCTTCACCACGAGCTTTGGCTTGGCCTATCGACTTAGAAATCGCATTACGAGAAGCTTGTAGCTCTTCTGTTTCGACTTGTAGCGTTTTACGCTTGTCTTCTAAGGTGGATAAGTGTTTTACATCTAAAGTAAAACCTCGGGCAGCCAAACGCTCAGCTGTGACTTCAAGTTCGTTACGCAAAAATTTTGGATCTAGCATGTTGTTAGTTCTTTTTAGTTAAACGCGTGAAAAAATCAATTGCTGACCTAAATACACCATGAATAAGCACAGTGATACATTCAGCAACACATTAAGCATACTTTTAAACCATAAACCTTGTTGCATTAGCAATAAAGTTTCAACAGAAAAAGTAGAAAAGGTAGTTAATGCTCCAAGTAAGCCAACACCTACGAGCGACTTTACTTCAGGGCTTAAATGGCTCAGTTGCCCTAAAGCATAAACTATCCCCATTAGAAACGATCCTAATACATTGACCAACAGTGTACCAAAAGGAAAACTGCTTCCAAATACTTGGATCATAAAAATTGAAATAAGATAACGCAAAACCGCACCAATTGACCCGCCTAAGGCAACAAACAGAATATTAGTCATAACGTTTGTGCTCACTTTGGCGATTACGTTGCTCAAGATTGGCTAATTTATCTTGTATGCGCTTTTCAAAACCGCGATCGGTTGGTTGATAAAAGTGACTGTTATTCAAAGATTCTGGGAAATAACTCTCTCCTGCCGCAAATGCACCAGGTTCATCATGGGCATAGCGGTATTCTTGACCATAGCCTATATCTTTCATCAATTGAGTGGGAGCATTACGTAAATGATTGGGTACTGGCTCATGTCCGGTTTGCTTAGCAAGCTCTCTGGCCTGCTTAAAAGCGGTATAAACAGCATTACTTTTAGGCGCGCTGGCTAAATAAAGTACCGCTTGTGCAATAGCACGCTCGCCTTCAGCGGGGCCTAAACGATGAAAACAGTCCCACGCATTTAATGCTACCGTCATGGCCATAGGATCTGCATTACCAATATCTTCAGATGCAATAGCTAATAGACGCCTAGCAACATATAAAGGGTCACCACCGCCCTCTAGAATACGGCAAAACCAATATAAAGCCGCATCTGGCGCAGAACCTCGAACCGATTTATGTACCGCGGAAATTAAATCGTAAAACTGATCGCCATTTTTGTCATAACCCGCCACTTGATGACCGGCTACTTGGGTTAGCATATCAAGACTAAACTCGCCTCTATCTGCGACCAGATCGCTCATTAACTCGATTAAATTTAGCGCTTTTCGAGCATCACCATCACATATCTGCGCCAGTGATTTAGCGACGATGCTTGGCAATACCAACTGTCTTTTACCGAGACCACGCTCATTATCCATTAACGCTTGTTGTGCTATTTGCATAATTTCATCATCGGATAACCGATTAATGAGATAAACGCGCGCACGCGATAATAAAGCATTATTGATTTCAAAAGAGGGGTTTTCAGTGGTTGCGCCAATAAAAATAACCGTACCATCTTCAATAAAAGGCAAGAATGCATCTTGCTGACTTTTATTGAATCTATGTACTTCATCAACAAACAACAAGGTGCGTTGTCCACGACTTTGGGCAACCGCTTTGGCTTGTTCTATTGCTGCACGAATGTCTTTTACACCCGATGTTACCGCAGAAATACGTTCAACATGGGCATTAGCATAATAGGCAATAATCTCAGCTAAGGTAGTTTTACCCGTTCCGGGAGGGCCCCACAGCAACATAGAATGAGCACGATTAGCCTCTAAGGCTTTACGTAATGGTTGTCCATCACCTAATAGATGTTTTTGACCTATGTATTCGCTAATTTCACGCGGCCGCATTCTTGCCGCAAGCGGGCGAAAGTCAGGGGCGAAATCAAAGCCGAGATTTGCCACCTTAAGTTATTGGATCTGCTTTAAACGTTGATCGTCAATATCAACATTTTCAGGAATAGCAAACTTAAATAACTTTTGTTCAGATGGCGAAACAGGACGTTGTTCAGTCAACATAAACTGACTTAAATTACCTTGTTCATCGGTTAAATCAAATGCCGACAGTTGTTTACCATTAAAACAAACAGCAACCGCGACAACATTACCACGAGCTTCTTTAGGAGAAATATCAAAACACGCAGCTTTGTGAGGCGTCTGAGTCACATTATATTGCGACCAAGTTGTTTCATCACGGTGAACTAAAAGCGCAATCGGTGAAGCATCGACCGCTTGTGATACATCCATCACGGTGACTTCTTCAGCAAATGGGTTATATATCCACACACTGAGGCCATCGGCTACAATCAAGGATTCATCAGGTTCAGTTAAGTGCCAATAAAACTTATTCGGATACGACAAAGCAAATATACCGCTACCAGATTGAATAAGCTTCTTGTTTACATCTGTCACTTTTTGTTCAAACTTAGCATGTAAGTTATCGATTTTCGCCAACTTGGCTCGCAGTGCATTAGCATCATCAGCTGCTACTGTTTGGCTAGCTAATAAAGCTATTACTGTCATTGAAAACATGGTCGTGCGCATAAATAGCATACAAATTCCTACTAATTTCTTGGTGGCGGTGGTGCCAATACTTCACGATTGCCGTTATGCCCTTGCGAGCTAACAATCCCTTGCGCTTCCATTGATTCAATAATGCGTGCAGCACGGTTATAACCTATCTTAAATTTACGTTGTACACTTGAAATAGAGCCTCGTCGAGTTTCAGTGACAAACGCAACTGCATCATCATAAAGTGCATCTAACTCATCATCTGAGTCACCGGTTTCACCAGGTAGCAACACTTGCTCTCCATCTGAAATACCGTTTAAAATTTCTTGAACATATTGCGGCTTACCACGCTCGCACCAATCGGCGACCACTTTATGGACTTCATGGTCATCAATAAAAGCACCATGAACGCGATTGGGTACACTGGTGCCTGGCGGTAGATATAACATGTCGCCCATACCTAACAAGGTTTCAGCACCTTGTTGGTCTAAAATGGTTCTTGAATCTATACGAGAAGATACTTGGAACGCAATTCGTGTCGGTATATTAGCTTTAATCAAACCAGTAATAACATCTACCGATGGACGTTGGGTGGCCAAAATAAGATGAATACCCGCTGCGCGTGCTTTTTGGGCGATACGGGCAATAAGCTCTTCCACTTTTTTACCCACTATCATGATCATGTCAGCAAACTCATCTACCACCACTACAATTGCAGGTAATTTATCTAATGGTGGCGCTTCATCTAACATGCTTTCAGACTGCTTCCAAAGAGGATCGGGAATATATTCCCCTCTTGCTGCGGCTTCTTTAATTTTGATATTGTAACCTTTAAGGTTACGCACCCCTAAAGCAGACATCAGTTTATAACGACGTTCCATCTCACCAACACACCAACGCAGCGCATTAGCGGCCTCTTTCATATCGGTAACCACTTCGCATAATAAATGAGGAATACCTTCATAAACCGATAATTCCAACATTTTAGGGTCGATCATAATAAAGCGCACATCGTCAGGACCAGACTTATACAACAAGCTGGTGATCATGACGTTTACACCGACTGATTTACCTGAGCCTGTAGTCCCTGCAACCAATAAATGTGGCATTTTACCTAAATCGACAATAACAGGTTCACCGGAAATATCTTGGCCTAACACCATAGACAAGGTCGACTTACTGTCTCTAAAGGCATCGCTGTCTAAAACATCACGCATATAAACCGTTTCACGGAACTTGTTAGGCAGCTCTATACCGACATAAGCTTTACCCGGAATAACTTCAACAACGCGAACGTTTTCTGACAATAATGAGCGCGCTAAATCCTTTGACAAGTTAGTAATTTTTGATGCTTTCACCCCAGGAGCTAGCTCAAGTTCAAAACGCGTAACCACAGGACCAGGATAAACCCCGACAACGTTAGCAATAATATTAAAATCAGCTAATTTCATTTCAACCAAGCGGGCAACTTGCTCTAACTCTTCTTCACTGATGGGGTTTTTCTTTCTATCGGGTACATCTAATAAACTGATGCTAGGCAATGGTGTCATCGGTTTTTTTGCATGCTGAACTGTTTGACCATCAATAAGCACAATACCATCGACAATTTTTGCTTCTTTTTTAGGTTGCTGTTGAGCAACTAACGCGCCAGTAGAATGCACTTGCTCAAACTCAAACTCGTCGCGTGAGTCATCTATGTCATCAAGATCATCATCTAAATCATCAATAGCTGAAAAACTTGGGGTTCTTACTTCATCATCTTCAGACCAAGAGGTAAAAGACGGATCTAAATCATTAATGTCCTGTTGAAACATTTTTGGCTCTAGACGTTCATCATCGTCATCTTCATCTATTTCAGAGTCAACTTGAGGTTCGAGCGGCTCTGGTTTTACTTTACGGCTAAAAATACTGCGCTTTTTCTCTACTATTGATGTAGAACGATCTTCTTCAACAGATGACTTGTTAGCATCAAGCTTGCTAGGTGTTGGTTGATTTGATTCTGAGTGTGGTTTATCTGTTTTTAGTAAACTTTGAATATTACGCAATGGCGAAGCTTTCTTCTCGTCAACATTGGCATTGAATGAATGTGATAACTCGTCATCAAAACCACTTTCACGGCGTTGTCTAAATTTATCAACAACGGACATAAAACCACGGGTATCTTCGGTTTCACGTTCACGTTTGAATACCTGTGGTAACTGCCATATTTTTTTGGCTAACCAAATCACACCACGACCAAGTAACTCAATAATCGTTAACCAACTAATGCCCGTAGCAAGGGTAAAACCCGCACCAATAAAACACAGCAATAATAACGTGGTTCCCAGTATATTAAAGTACGGTAGCATGGCCTGGCTAATAACATCACCTGCAACTCCACCAGCCGAAAAGACATAAATATCATCGACATTCATGCTCACCATGGCTGCTAGCGCCAGTACCATTAACATAAAACCAATAATGCGCAGACCCACGGAGAAGTAATCGACCTCAAGCAATCTATGAGCGCGATTAAAAAAGAACCAACCAGTAGCCGCTATGATGACCGGAATCGAGTATGCAATAAAACCAAAAAAATAAAATAAAACGTCTGCAGTCCATGCGCCTACAGCACCGGTCCAGTTTTGTATTTTACCTTGAAAATGCGATTGGCTCCAACCCGGATCATTAGGGCTAAAGCTAGATAACGCCAGCAAAATATATGTGGCTATCATACAGCAAAATATTAAACCGCCTTCAAGCAGTCGCTGTACTCCACTGAGTGTTTTTAAATTGTTTCCCTGAGTCAACGGAGTCATCCATAAAAAATGAGAGAGATTAATATTACAGAATATAACAGAATTAGTCTGTGTTATCAGTGATTATGCACTGAGTACAGCATAAGCTCAATTGAATGTGAATAGGATTTAATCGCTTAAATTAAGGAATAATTAACAATGGGCAAATAACGAACAGAATTAACCAATGTGATGATTAATTCTGTCATAGTACCCGCCTACTGCCTCATTAATCAACCGCACCTAAGACTGACCAATAGTGTGTCTTCGGCATTATGTAGGAATCAGCATCACTCAACCAGCAAGTTAAGTGCAACTTTATTGGTTTGCTTTACTTCTTCCATGACCACATATGTACGGGTATCAGAAACTGAAGGTAATTTAAGGAGCGTTTCGCCAAGTAAACGACGATATGCCGACATATCCGGCACCCTCGTTTTGAGCAAGTAATCAAAATCCCCGGACACTAAATGACATTCCTGAACATCATCAAGCAACTGAACCGCACGATTAAAACGGTCAAAAATATCAGGGGTATCACGATTTAAGGTAATTTCTACAAATACCAATAAAGAGGCCCCCAAATAGTGGGGATTAACTATTGCTGTATAGCCGTTTATATACCCTTGCTTTTCAAGACGCTTAACTCTTTCTAAGCAAGGGGTTGGGCTAAGGCCCACTCTTTTAGAAAGTTCGACATTTGAAATACGACCATCCATTTGGAGTTCGTTCAAAATGTTTCTATCAATTCGGTCTAAATCTTTGATTGAATAATTTTTATTATTGGCCATATTTTAAACTCCAAAACAACACAAAAACGACATTTGTATCTAATTTGTAACAAAAAAAAGCATGATTAACTACTTAAGCAGTACTATACTAGACAACCTTAGAACAATCACGTTCTAGGAAAATAATTAATAATAAAATTACTCGTCAATCCTACGAATAATAAATAATAAAATGGCTCGCTTATCATGCGAGTTCAATTCTAATCGAGGCTCAAAATATGATTATTGGTGTACCAACAGAAATCAAAAACCATGAATACCGCGTTGGCATGGTTCCCTCAAGTGTTCGCGAATTGACGATTAAAGGTCATGATGTTTTTGTTCAATCTGATGCTGGTATGGGTATTGGCTTTACTGATCAAGATTATTCTGATGCAGGTGCGACAATTTTAGCCACCGCTGCAGACGTTTTTGCTAAATCAGACATGATTGTAAAAGTAAAAGAGCCGCAAGCGATTGAACGAGCCATGTTACGTCACGACCAAATTTTATTTACTTATTTACACCTTGCACCAGATTTAGCACAAACTGAAGATTTAGTTAAAAGTGGCGCTGTATGTATTGCCTATGAAACCGTTACCGATGAGCGTGGTGGCTTGCCTTTACTGGCGCCAATGTCTGAAGTCGCTGGTCGCATGTCTATTCAAGCCGGTGCTCGTGCGCTAGAGAAATCACTTGGTGGCCGTGGCATGTTACTGGGTGGAGTACCTGGTGTAGAGCCAGCTAAAGTTGTGATTATTGGTGGTGGCATGGTTGGAACCAATGCTGCACAAATGGCTGTTGGTATGGGGGCCGATGTAGTTGTTCTTGACCGCAGCATTGATGCTCTACGACGCTTAAATGTGCAGTTTGGCTCAGCAGTCAAAGCGATTTACTCAACTGCAGATGCGATTGAACGTCATGTGCTTGAAGCGGATTTAGTGATTGGCGGTGTATTAGTGCCAGGCGCTGCGGCACCTAAACTTATCACCAAAGACATGGTCAAGCGTATGAAGCCAGGCAGTGCTATTGTAGACGTTGCTATTGACCAAGGTGGGTGTGTAGAAACCTCTCATGCAACAACCCACCAAGACCCTACTTATATCGTTGATGATGTGGTTCACTATTGTGTTGCTAACATGCCTGGCGCGGTTGCTCGCACCTCAACGTTTGCACTAAATAACGCCACCCTGCCTTATATCATTAAGTTAGCTAACCAAGGATATAAGCAAGCATTATTAAACGACAAACACTTCCTCAATGGCTTAAACGTCATGCATGGCAAGATTGTATGTAAAGAAGTGGCTGAAGCTCTTTCACTTCCCTTTACCGACCCAAAAAGTTTACTTGCTTAAAAAGCTTAAACATATAAATTAAAATACCGCTAAATAGCGGTATTTTTTTGTCTATAAAAATGGGTTCTAAAAATTATACTGCGTTCCATCTGAGTCATCAGATAAAAATCTATTTGATCCAGTTTAAAAAAAGCTTACTGATCCGATGCCAGGTTGCCCATTATTGGCGTAATATCAAATGAAGGAAATCAGCTTTAGGCATAGGTTTATAGAAGAAATAGCCCTGCACTGCGGGGATATTCAGCTGGTTAACAAAGTCTAACTGACTCTGAGTTTCAACCCCTTCTGCTACCACTGTCAAATCAAGCGCCTTACTCATGCTCACAATAGCCTCGACTAACGCCTTATGTCTAGGGTCAGTCTCAAGCTGTTGTATAAATGACTTATCAATTTTAATTTGATCAACGGGGAAGTTAACTAAGTATGACAAGGATGAATAACCCGTACCAAAATCATCTATTGAAATCTGTATCCCTCTTTGACGTAGTGTAGAGAGTACTTCACACACTTCAGATTGCTGTTTCATCATCAGTGATTCTGTAATTTCTAAGGTGATCATCTCATAAGGAAACACATCAATATTGTGTGTTTGAACGACACTATCAAAAAACTGTAAAAATCGCTTTTGAAGCTCAGCTGACCAAAACTCTAATGTGGAAACATTAATCGATATTGGAATAATTAAGTTATGCTTCTTTAACTCCATGGCGGTAATAACCGCTTCAGTTTTAACCCACTCACCAATTTCAACAATCAAACCTGATTGTTCGGCAATAGGAATAAATTCAGCAGGCGAAATGTACTTGTCATTATGACACCAACGCAATAACGCCTCTACTTTAATCACTTTGCCACTCAGTGGCTCAACTATGGGTTGATAATATAATTCGAACTCATTTTTGCTAATCGCTTTTTTTAAATAAAAATGCAATTGCGCCGTGCGCTCGGCTTCTAATTGTATTTCCTGGTTAAAAAACTGGTGACAATTGCGGCCTATCGCTTTGGCATTATACATAGCTTGGCTAGCACAATTGAGCATAAGTTCCACGCTGGTTGCATCACTAGGGAATGACGCGAACCCGCTACTCAGAGTTAGCGATATAAATTGATTACAAATAATCATTTCTTTCCCTATCGCCTCTGCCAGTCTTTGAGCAAACTCTGATAACTTATCTGAGCTTTGGTGACCAGGTAATACGATCGCAAATTCATCAGCAGCGATTCGGCAAGGTAAACTATTCTCAGGAATAACTTCCAGCAGCCGTTTACCTACTCGGCACAAGACTTCATCACCATTATCAGCCCCTAAGGAATCATTAATTTGCTTAAAATGGTCTAAATCTAGGATCATCAAACTGAACTGTGATTGACCGTGCGCAGCGCTACTTTGGCTGATTAATGTTTGTAATTTTTTAAATAAATACTTTCGATTAGCTAACCCAGTAAGTTGATCATAATGATTTTGAAAGTCGATTAATTTTTCAGCTATTTTTCTAGCCGAGATATCGGTAATCATCCAAGCATAACAATTTTGCTGTGTTAACGAATCACAAACAACAGTAACAACCAGCTCAATATCGATAATATCATCAGCGGCTTTAAAGCCTTTTAATTCTCCAACCCAAGAAAGTCCACGGTTAATGAAGGAGAATAACTCATCAACAAGTGCTTGCTCTGAATATTGTAAATAAGCCTTAATATCAAAGGTCTTATTTTTATGGTCATAAAGGGAGGTTGAGCTAATAAAGCTTGGATTTGCAGATAAAACAGCATTTTGTTCGTTAGTGATAACTAATGCTATGGGTAAATTTTCAAAAATTTTTCGGCTCAAACGCTGTAAATGTAAACCTCGACTACGCTCAATAGCTAAACTTGCTAACCTGGCCGCCTCTTGAATTAAGTTTAAATCTTGCTCAGTGGGTGATTTTACTGTGTCGTAGTACATAGCAAATGTACCTAATACACAATTTTCGGTATCAAAAATAGGCTCTGACCAACAGGATTTCAACCCTGCTTTAAGAGGTAAAGACTTATAATCAACCCAATTTGGATCTGTTTCAATATCTTCAACTATCACCCTTTGTTGTAAATGCGCAGCAGTACCGCATGAACCAACGTTAGGACCAATAAAGATACCATTAATGGCATCATTATATTCGCTCGGTAGATTAGGCGCCGCACCGGACAATAACCTTTTGCCATCATCACTGAGTAATAACACGGATGCACGGGTGCCCACTTTTTGGGCTTCGATTAACAGCACCAAAGCCTGTAAAATTTCACCTAAAGACACGCCTTCAAGCACCATATTTAAAATAGTGCTATAACGTTCAATGCTGGACTTGTATTGTGCGGTTAATACTAACTCGGACACAAGCTTGGTATCTGGTCGACCTAAATCCATGTCACTCCATATAGACAATAATTACTAGGCAAAAATTTCATCTACTACCTACTAGATTATGCACTATACTCAATATGATCAACTCTAGTCTTAAATATATTAGCCTCTAATGAGAACTATTCCACTACTCACTATTCTGAGTCTCGGCTCATTCTGGCCATATAAAAACCATCAAAGCCATGTTCTGCAACTAAAATCGTTTCATCATCTATCAAGCTAAAATGGGGGTTATCAGCTAGAAAACGATCAACTTGATTACGATTTTCATCAGGCATAATTGAACATGTTGCATAAATCAACATCCCCCCCACCTTTACCATCCGGCTGTAACTGTCAATAATTTGCTTTTGCAGTTCAATCAATATCGGTAAACGCTCGGCTGTATCGCGCCATTTTGAATCAGGGTTACGTTTTAGCACCCCAAGCCCTGAACAAGGCACATCAAGTAATACTCGGTCCGCAGTCAGCTTTAACCGTTTAATGGTTTTAGAGCTAGCAATAATGCGGGTTTCAACATTATGCGCACCGGCTCTTTTAGCACGGGTTTTAAGGTTATCAAGTTTCCATTGCTCAATATCCATCGCTAATAATCGCCCTTTACCTTGCATTTGTGCGGCAATATGCAAGGTTTTACCTCCTGCACCAGCACAGGCATCAACCACACGCATCCCTGGTTTAGCATCAACTGCAGCGGCAACAAGTTGAGATCCTGCATCTTGTTGCTCAAATAAACCTAATTTGAAACATTCGGTTCGAAACAAGGCCGAATCAGATATCACCTCTAGTGCACTGTCAACACGCTCAACTATTTGAGTATCTACACCTTCTTTGGTTAGCTTTTCCATCAAGGTTTCACGATCACACTTTAAGGTGTTCACTCGAATATAACGCTTAGGGGCTTGCATTAATGCCGCGCGTTCAGCGGGCCATTTTTCACCTAATTGTTCATGACCTAAAATATCTAACCATTCTGGGCAGCCATCCCATAAAGTGGGTATCGCTTTAGCTGCTTCAATATTGGCTCTCAATGTCGCTTCATCAACTTGCAATGAATATTGCATTTTAGGTAAGGCTAAATCATGGAACAGATGCCAGCCATTAAGTAATTTAGAGCCCAAACGCTCAAATTCATCCTGTTCAATGTCTACAATAAAACAGTACAGATTTAAGCGACGTAAAATATCACCTGTCACAACAGTTATACGCGCCTGCTCAGCAGGTTCAAGCTGTAGACCAGAGAAGTTATGTGAATAGGCACGATCTAATGGCTTGCCCTGGTTTAAAACCATGGTTAACACATTTAACACCAGCTCAGAAGAACTGCCAGATAAAGAATAAGTCAGCATAACACTCTCAATTTAGACACAATGGATAAACAGAAACACAATTGCGCCGATCATAGGTATTTACGTCACTGATAGCAATAAAAAAGCGACCTAAATGGTCGCTTTACATAGTCATATGGCTTGTTAGCTACTGAATGTAACCTAAATTACAATTTTGAGCCTTTTGCGCCATAAAACAAGATAAACCCATAACATATTACAGGTAAAATAAACGCTGGCTGTAAGCCCATACTGTCAGCCATCACACCTTGTAATAATGGGATGATTGCGCCACCAACAATGGCCAAGCATAGAATACCTGAGCCCTGTGAAGTATGTGGACCTAAATCACGTAACGCTAGACTGAAAATAGTAGGAAACATAATTGAGTTAAATAGTCCGACCGCTAAAATAGACCACATGGCAATCATGCCTTCAGTATTCATAGCCACTAACACTAAAGCAGCTGCCATTAATGAATTGAATGCTAACACGGTTCCCGCTGGAATTTTTTGCATTACCGCAGAGCCAATAAAGCGCCCTATCATTGCCCCACCCCAGTAATAAGCAATATAGTTAGCTGCATCAGCTTCTTTTAATCCGGCAATGTTTTCTTCACCTAAAAAGCTGACTAAAAAGCTGCCAATTGAGACTTCTGCACCCACATAAACAAAAATACCCACTGCACCTAAAACAAGGTGTAACGATTGAACAGCACTGGTTTTACCGTTGTGACTAATTTTACCGCCAACATCAGCAGGTTCATTATGTTCAACAATTTTTGGTAACGTGATTTTGGCAAAGATAGCCGCAAGCAATGCCAACATAGCCGCCAAAATTAAATAAGGTAATTTTACCACTTCAGCTTCTGCCTGAGCATGGCTTAAGTCACCCGTTGCACCTGACGCAACGGATAAAATTAATACCGCACCAAAAAATGGCGCCACTGTAGTCCCTAATGCATTAAATGCTTGGGTTAAATTGAGTCGACTTGATGCGGTTTCAGCACTGCCTAATGCATTAACATAAGGGTTGGCTGCAACTTGTAAAATGGTGATGCCTGAAGCAAGTACAAATAGCGCGCCTAAAAATAGCCCATATACCGCAAGCGCAGCTGCAGGATAAAACAATAAACAACCAATACTGGCAATGACTAGCCCAGTGACTATGCCTTTTTGATACCCTAGTTTTTTAACCAACATACCCGCTGGAAGTGACACTAGAAAATAGGCACCAAAGAAGCAAAATTGAATTAACATGGCTTCTGCATAACTCAGTGAAAATACCGATTTCAGATGAGGAATAAGAATATCGTTCAAGCAAGTAATAAACCCCCACATAAAAAACAATGAGGTTAATGACACGAGTGCAAAACGGTAACTGCCATTGCCACCCGACGCAGAGGTATTTGTTGCACCTGATATTGTTGAAGCCATAATTAAGGTCTCTTATTTATTGTTGTTATTGTGACACTTAAAGCGTGTTAAGTGCGGTTGTAAACTAAAACGCCATTAATCAAAGAGGTTAATGGCACAATCTTATACTTATGATAAATCAGCGAAGAAACTAGCAAACGGCGGCAGTTTTATCTGCTTAGATTTATCAATCTCTCCTGCAAGTAATCCATGCTCACTGTGGATATCACCTAGCGTCACTGAACTTGGCGCATCTGAACTTAGTACCCAAGCACCTAAGTCAAAATAAGCTGTTTCAGCGGTTAAATTGAATAACACCAGCATGGCTTTATCGCTATTGTATCGTTTAAACGCTAACACTGCCGGCGGGGCATCAATAAACTCAATATCCCCTTCTATCAATACAGCCTGATTTTTACGCCACGCTAAGAAATGACGGTAGCTATGCAATACTGAGTGTGGATCCATTTCTTGCACATCAACTGCTTGATTAGCATGTTCAGCAGGAATAGGTAACCAAGGCTGCCCTTGAGTAAAACCTGCCTGAGTCGCTGTTTTCTCCCAAGGGATTGGCGTTCGACATCCATCGCGGCCTTTAAACATTGGCCAAAATGCAATCCCAAATGGGTCTTGCAGTTGTTCAAACTCGATGGGGGCTTCTGTTAAACCTAACTCTTCACCTTGATAACTACAAATACTGCCACGTAATGAACACAGCATACCGTTAAGCATTTTGACTAAGTCGGTATTGGTTTCACCTTTGCCCCAACGAGACGCTACACGTTGTACATCATGGTTACCAATGGCCCAACATGGCCAGCCGTCACCAATACTGGCTTCTAATTCTTCCACTGTTTGACGAATGTAGGCTGCGCTAAAATCATCGGTTAATAGCTCAAAGCTATAAGCCATGTGTAAACGATCATCACCTTGAGTATATTCAGCCATAGTCGCTAATGAGTCTTCAGAAGAGACTTCACCTAAGGTCACTGCGCCTGGGTAGCGATTAATTAATCCACGTAACTGTTCAATAAAGCCTACGGTTTGCGGACGAGTATTATTATAGTAATGATATTGATAAGCGTACGGATTGTCTTCACTAAAACCTCTTCCCTGACGCTGGTCTTTAGGTTTTGCGGGATTATCACGCAGTTGCTCGTCGTGATAACAAAACGTAATCGCATCTAGGCGGAAGCCGTCAACGCCTTTTTTAAGCCAAAATTCGACGTTATCTAATACCGCTTGGCGTAAATCGTCGCAATGAAAGTTTAAGTCTGGTTGGCTTTTTAAGAAGTTATGTAAATAATATTGCTGACGACGAGGCTCCCATTCCCAAGCACAGCCACCAAAGATAGCCAGCCAGTTATTGGGGGCGCTACCATCGTCTTTAGGATCGGCCCATGCATACCAGTCGGCTTTAGGGTTGGTTCTGCTTTGACGACTTTCTTCAAACCATGCATGTTGATCAGAGGTATGACTGAGTACCTGATCGATAATAATCTTAATATCTAAACGATGAGCTTTGCTAATTAACTCATCAAAGTCAGCCATAGTACCGAACATAGGGTCGATATCGCGATAATCGCTAATATCGTAACCAAAGTCTTTCATCGGTGATTTAAAAAAAGGCGAAATCCAAATTGCATCTACGTTCAGACTAGAAATGTAGTCAAGTTTAGCAATGATCCCCTGTAAGTCACCCACGCCATCATCGTTCGAATCCATCAAACTGCGTGGATAAACTTGGTAAATTATTCCGCCGCGCCACCAGGTTACTTGACCCATTACATTCCCTCTAAATGATGCTTAACATCGACCCACTATTCCAATGCTGTTAAACACATGTTGCGACGTTATAACACGTCATCGTGATATTGTTGTTGCATTGAGGATACGTGAATAGGGAAATGCGGTTCAATAGACCTGCATACGTATGCATAAAAATACTTTCAAAATAATTGCTTTTAAAATAGCAATATCACAAACGTATACATACACTTAAGCAATAGAACTCCTATCTTGCTCACGTTAATAAAATGTAAAGCAACCACAACTTTATTACGACAAAGCTTTTGAATACGTATGCATAATATTGTCGGCCAAACAACCCTAGGAGTAGTATCGTCACTGTTGTGCAACAATTTGGTCATAACTTCAGCATTTACTGCAGTCAAATAAGCAGGCTGATACAAAAACACAATAAAGACTGTAACCAAAATCAAAAAGATTGCTAATACTTGAACTCGATAAATCAAGGTTAAGCCGTCGCAAAAGGGGAACGATGAATGTTGCTATTTAAACCAAGCCTACTCACATTAGCGTTAGTCGCTGCAGGAGCAAGCATTAGTGCTTATGCTGCTGACGATGTGAATGCCGCTGTCTCTGCCGATGAAAATATCGAAGTGGTAAAAGTCACTGGTATTCGCCGCAGTTTACAAGAATCACAATCACTAAAAATGTCATCTTCTTCTATCGTAGAAGCTATTTCTGCTGAAGACATTGGTAAATTGCCGGATGTGTCAATCGCTGAGTCACTAGCCCGTTTACCTGGTGTATCTGCACAGCGTCTTGATGGACGCGCTAACGTTATCTCTATTCGCGGTATGGGCCCAGATTTCACCACGGCAACACTAAACGGACGCGAACAAGCCTCTGTGAACGATAACCGTGGTGTTGAGTTTGACCAATATCCATCAGAATTATTAAACCGAGTCGTTGTATATAAAACACCTGACGCCTCTGTGATGGCTCAAGCCATTGGCGGCACGGTTGACATGCAAACTATTAGTCCATTAGCACACGGTGAGCAAACTTTTGCCATTGGTATGCGTGGCGAAATGAATGACCTAGGCGCACTTAATAGTGGCTCAGAAGACAAAGGTTATCGCGGCAGTATCTCTTATATCGACCAATTTGCTGATGATACTATCGGTATTGCGTTAGGCTATGCGCGTATGCAATCGCCTAACCAAGAAGAACGCTGGCAAGCATGGGGTTACCCAGAAAATGCTGCTGGTGATAGCGTATTAGGCGGTGCTAAACCATTTGTACGTTCAAGTGAACTTGAGCGTGATGGTGTGTTAGCTGTTTTTGAATATGCACCAAATGATTTTTTCCATTCAGTGGTAGACGTTTACTACTCTAAATTCACCGATGACCAACGTTTACGTGGTATTGAAATTCCTGCAGCTTGGGGCGCTAACGGCGGTGTTGAAGCGACTAAAACGGAAGACGGCTTAGTCACTGAAGGCGTGATTCGTGGCGCTGAAGTTGTGGTGCGTAACGATGTCAACAAGCGTGATGCTGAATCATTGTCAATTGGTTGGAATAATAAGTTCCAAGTTAATAACAATTGGTCTGTTGAGGCTGATATTGGTTTATCTAAAGCTGACCGTACCGACATTGGTATGGAAAGTTACAGTGGTACAGGCCGTGGCACTGGTGTTGGCGCAGTTGATGACTTAGGCTTTATGAATAATGGCAATGGTGGTTATGAATTTAGCCACAGCCTAAATTATGCAGATCCTAGCGTAATTAGACTTGGCGACTCACTTGGTTGGGGCAGTCCACTGGGTCCTAATACTCAAGATGGTTTTATCAATAAACCTGAAATTGAAGATGAATTACAGTCTTTTCGTTTAAGTGCTGAGTATGTCTTTGATAGCGGCGCATTTCGCAGCATCGAATTTGGCGTAAACCTCACTGAACGTGACAAAACAAAATTAGACAAAGGTTACTACTTAACTCTTAAAGGTTATGACGGCACCGATCCTAATTATATGATGACAGTACCAGACCAATACCTGTTAGCGCCGACATCACTTGGCTTCTTTGGTATGGGTGATGTGCTCAGCTATGATTCATTAGCCTTCTATAATGACGGTAACTATACTGAAACTGACGTCGCTAGCGTTGATTTATCACGTGCTACCAATTCTTGGGCAGTAAGTGAAGAAATTACCACAGCATACGTGATGGGTAATTTAGAAACTGAATTATTTGATATCCCAGTGACCGGTAACCTAGGTTTACAAGCAGTACAGTCTAAGCAAAGCTCTGACGGTACTGTGGCAACGGTTGCTGATGGTGAAGTCACCATGACACCACGCACAGCAGGCGATGATTATGTTGAATGGTTACCGAGTATCAACTTAGGCTTTGAAGTGGCTGATAGCCAAATGATCCGCTTTGCCGCAGCGCGTACATTAACTCGCTCTCGCATGGATCAAATGAATGCTAACGTTAACTTTAGCTACAATGAAAATCCAAATGACGGTATTAACTGGTCTGGTGGTGCAGGTAACCCTGAACTACGTCCTTGGTTAGCCCGCCAGTTTGATTTAAGTTACGAAAACTACTTTAGTGACCAAGGTTACTTTGCAGTAGCAGCATTCTATAAAGACCTAGAAAACTTCGTATACAATCAACAGGCTGTATTTGATTTTAGTACAATTTTACCGCAAAACCCAGGTGATAACCCAATGGGTCTAGTATCGCAACCACAAAATGGTGACGGCGGTTATGTACAAGGTATCGAAGCAACATTCTCGTTAGACTTCGGCTTATTTGCTGATTCACTAACGGGTTTTGGTACTGTGCTTAGTGGCGCTTATAACGATTCTGAAGTTAAAGAAACCGCAGACAGTGACCCTACGGCACTGCCTGGTTTATCAGAAAAAACATTTAGCGCAACGGTTTACTATGAAAACTCAGGCTTTGAAGCCCGTGTTAGCTCACGTTACCGTAGCGACTTCTTAGGTGAAGTCACTGCTATCAGTTTGACTCGTCAAAATGTTAACGTTAAAGCTGAAACCGTGGTTGATGCGCAAGTGGGTTATGACTTTACTGAAAGTGGAATTGATGCCTTATACGGTCTATCAGTGGTACTTCAAGTGAACAACTTAACCAATGAGCCATTCACTTCATATACTGGTGATGATGCCCGTCATGTACGTGACTATCAAAACTACGGTCGCAATTTCATGTTAGGTGCGAACTACAAGTTCTAATCTAGCGGCGACTAAAAAGCCTCTGTAACCTGTTACAGGGGCTTTTTTACTTTATAGCTAATATTACAAGGCGATTACTATGAATAATAACAAAATCAATAACATTGTAATTGTAGGTGGCGGTACATCGGGTTGGATGACAGCGGCCATGCTCACTCGGCTATTTAAGTCTCAACTCAACATTACCTTAATTGAATCTGAGGACATTGGTACCATAGGCGTTGGCGAAGCAACAATACCCCCGCTACAAATATTTAATAGTGTGCTGGGCATTAAAGAAGCAGACTTTATCAAGCAAACCCAGGCCACCTTTAAATTGGGTATTGAATTTGAAAATTGGGGCAAACAACAACAAAGTTATATGCATGCCTTTGGCGACATAGGTAAAAACATTGGTTTTACCCAGTTTCACCATTATTGGTTAAAATCAAACCCACTAGCTAATGCCGACTTCTGGCAATACTCTCTCAATTACCAAGCAGCCAGAGCCAACAAATTTAGCCTAATGGACAAGGTTCCTGGCTCGCCACTGGCGGGCATTACCCACGCCTATCATTTCGATGCAGGCCTTTATGCCAAACTACTGCGCCAATACAGTGAAAACCTTAACGTTAAACGTGTTGAAGGAATAATCACCTCCACTCAATTAACTCAAAACGGCGATATTGAGTCGGTGACGTTAAATGATAATCAGTGTATTTATGGTGACTTTTTTATCGATT
This sequence comes from Shewanella sp. OMA3-2, assembly GCF_021513195.1. NCBI lineage: Bacteria > Pseudomonadati > Pseudomonadota > Gammaproteobacteria > Alteromonadales > Shewanellaceae > Shewanella > Shewanella sp. OMA3-2. The sequence continues at coordinate 2,799,590 of NZ_CP090974.1, forward strand.
GTTCAGGCTTTGCCGCACTCCTTATTGAAAAACAATTGCGCGTTGGTTTTGAAAATTGGCAACACTGGCTTCCCTGTGACAGTGCTTATGCTGTGCAATGTGAACGCACAGCAACAATCACGCCCTATACACGTTCAATTGCCCACGATGCAGGCTGGCAATGGCGTATACCGTTACAAACCCGTACCGGTAATGGTTTGGTTTATTGCAGTAAATTTATCTCCGATGACGATGCTAAAGCACTGTTATTAAACAATCTTGACGGTAAACCATTAACCGAACCCAGAAAGATTACCTTTAAAACTGGCCGACGTGAAAAGCAGTGGTACAAAAACTGTGTCGCTATTGGGTTATCAAGTGGATTTTTAGAGCCGCTGGAATCAACCAGTCTTCATTTGGTTCAGTCAGCCATTATTCGGCTCAGCAAACTATTTCCCCATAATGGGGTTCAGCAAGCCAATATTGATGAGTTTAATCGCCAATCAAAAACAGAGTTTGAACAAATTCGTGACTTTATTATTCTGCATTACCACCTTAATCAGCGGGTAAATAAGCGCGATGAACAAGCTGATTTATGGCAACAATGCCGCGAAATGACCATACCTGAATCACTGCAACAGAAGATAGATTTATTTAAAGCAACAGGTACCGTGACTCGTCATCAGGATGAATTATTTACTGAAGCCGCCTGGGTGCAAGTGATGTTAGGCCAAGGCATAACGCCAAAGGATTTCAATCCACTGGCTAATAGCATTCAAGATAGCGATTTGCAGGAGTTTCTGTCTAATATCAAAACCATCATAGGCCGTGCAGTTGATGCAATGCCTGAACATGAGCATTTTATTAACACCCTGTAGATGACAGGCTTTGATAGCTGATGCTTTACACCAGCCCTTAAAGTAATCAGCTTAAACCGTTTTATCGATAACTGAGTCACTTAGCTATTAGCTATTAGCTATTAGCTATTAAGAATTAGCAATTAAGAATTAAAAACTAAAATTAACTAAGGTATCCCATGGAATTAACTCGTCACCAGCAGGCCAACGCCCTTATCTCAGGTATGATATTCAGTGCCACTGTCTTGTTCAGTGCAGCGACTTTTGCTGATATAAAGTCAGCAAAAGTAGAATCCGCTAAGGTTAACTCAGTGGCCGTCGAACCAGAGTTCTGGTGGTCTGGTATGCACAATAGTCAATTACAACTATTAGTGTATGGCAAAAATATTAGCCAATTTGACGTTAAACTGATTAATGCCACCGATATTAACTTAGTCAGTGTTGACGCTGCACAAAGTGACAATCACCTGTTTATCAATCTAGACTTAGCTAATGCACAACCACAAACGTTAACTATCGGGCTTTATGATAATAATACCTTAGTACAACGTATTGATTACGCTATTCTCGCCCGAGAAAAAGAGTCTAGAAATCGTCAGGGATTTAGCAATAAAGATGTAATTTACCTCATCACCCCCGACCGTTTTGTAAATGGCAATCCTGATAATGATAATCACCTGGATATGCTTGAACAGGCTAACCGAGCCGATAAAGATGGCAGGCATGGTGGTGACATTATGGGTATTCGCAAAGCGCTACCCTATTTGAAGGATTTAGGTGTGACTCAGTTATGGATCAATCCATTACTGGAAAATAATCAAGCGCAGTATTCTTACCACGGCTATTCAACCACCAACTTTTATAAAATTGATCCACGCTTTGGCAGTAATCAAGAATATAAATCCCTGGTAGAAGAAGCTAATACCTTTGGCATAGGTATTATTAAAGATGTGGTTGTTAACCATATGGGCTCGGGTCATCAATGGATGAAACCTAATGGTTTAGGTTTTCCAACCTCGACATGGATTAACGGCCAAGCTAAATGGCAACAGGATAGTAAAGATATTACCTACACCAGCCACAGACGCACTACAGTACAAGACCCGTACACAGTGACCGCAGACACCGCTGAGTTTGAAGATGGCTGGTTTACCGACACCATGCCTGATTTAAATCAGCGCGATCCGCACTTTGCTACTTATCTTATTCAAAACAGTATTTGGTGGGTCGAATATGCAGGCCTAAGTGGTATTCGTGAAGACACTTACTCTTACGCCGATAAAGCTTTTTTAGCAAAATGGTCTAAAGCTGTGATGGATGAATATCCGCACTTTAATATTGTGGGTGAAGAATGGACCGCCAACCCTGTCACGGTAAGTTATTGGCAAGCTGGCAAAAATAACAAAGACGGTTATCAGTCATACGTGCCTAGTATGATGGATTTCCCTTTGTATGAAAAAATCATTTCAAGTTTGAATGAAAAAGAAGACTGGGGGTCTGGGTTAATCAACTTATATGAAATGCTCGCCAACGATGTGGTGTATGCCGATCCTACTGAGCTGGTGTTATTTGAAGGTAATCATGACACTAATCGTTTATACAGCTTGTTAAATGAAGACATGGCATTATACAAAATGGCCATGGCATACGTGCTCACCAGTAACCGTATTCCACAAATTTTTTATGGTACTGAAATCGCGATGACCAGCCCAACAAAAGACCGAAATGATGGCGCGGTTAGAGCTGACTTTCCAGGTGGTTGGCAAAGCGATAGCAGCAGCGTGTTAGATAATACCAATCTCAGCGCCAGCCAATTAGATGCGCTTAATTTTAATAAAACACTATTAAATTATCGTAAAAAGTCTGTCGCCATCGCGTCGGGCACATTGCAGCACTTCGCACCTAAAAATGGGGTTTACGTGCAATTTAGACAAGCCGATGGTGAAACCTTGATGATCATTTATAACAAAAATGAACAGCCCGTTGAGTTAGATTTACAGCGTTTTAATCAAATTATTCAGCAATCGAAGCAGGCGAAAGATATCCTAACATCTAAAACTTACTCATTGGATTCAGCGCTTAAATTGACACAAAAAGGTGTCACTATTTTGTCAATCACTCAATAAAGAATACAAGACTTATATGATGAAACAATATCAACATAACCGTTATGCGCTATCAATCATCACCGCAACGGCTCTACTAACACTGTCGGCTTGCTCAGACACTGCGCCTAACACTGCCGATTCAGCTAAGCAGATAATAGAGGCTAAACAAGGCGTTGCTAAACAAGATGCTGTTAAAGAAAACGGGCCGAGTAAAGAGTCAGCAAACAAATTTAGCCCTGAGTTGCCCCATAAAGCCGTGGTTTATCAAGTATTCACTCGACTTTATGGCAACACCAACACAAGCAATAAACCTTGGGGCACCATTGATGAAAACGGCATTGGTAAATTCAGCGACTTTACCGACACCGCATTGCAAGATATTAAATCATTAGGCACCACCCATATTTGGTATACCGGAGTCCCCCACCACGGGGTCATTAATGACTACAGTGCAATAGGTATTAGCAATGACGACCCTGATGTGGTCAAAGGCCGTGCGGGTTCACCTTATGCGGTAAAAGACTATTACAATGTTAACCCTGACTTAGCAGATAATCCTGCTAACCGCTTAGCCGAGTTTGAATCGTTAATTGCCCGAACCCATCAACAAGGCATGAAGGTGATTATCGATATCGTACCTAACCATGTGGCGCGTAATTATCAATCTTTATCCTCGCCCGCAGGTGTAGAAGATTTTGGCGCTAAAGATGATAAAACCCAAACCTACAGTAAAAATAACAACTTCTATTATGTGATCGGCGAAAACTTTCAAGTCCCTGAGGCAAGTAATGGTTATCAACCACTTGGCGGCGATACTAATCCACTCAGTGACGGTTTGTTTACTGAGTCACCAGCTAAATGGACGGGCAATGGCTCACGTTTAGCCAAACCGGACGCTAATGACTGGTATGAAACAGTTAAAATTAATTATGGTGTTAAGCCCGATGGCAGCCATGATTTTCCTGCCTTGCCCAGTGGCTTTGACACAAAATCTGCCGCTGAACATTATCAATTTTGGCAATCGCAACCAAATGAGAAGATTCCTGATTCATGGCGTAAATTTGAAAACATCACCCAATACTGGTTAGCCAAAGGTGTTGATGGGTTTCGTTACGACATGGCCGAAATGGTGCCCGTTGAATTTTGGAGCTATCTCAACAGCCACATTAAACACACCAAACCCGATGCGTTCTTACTTGCAGAGGTATATAACCCAAGTCTTTATCGCGCCTACATTCAGCAAGGTAAAATGGATTACTTGTACGATAAAGTCGACTTATACGACACCCTAAAGAACATCATTCAAAACAAAGCCAGTACCGCTCAAATTGCAACCGATCAGGCAAAAGTTGCTGATATTGAAGCGCATATGCTGCACTTTTTAGAAAACCACGATGAACAGCGAATTAATACCGCAGACTTTGCTGGCAGCCCTGAAGCCGCCTTACCTGCTATGGTTATATCAACCACATTAAGTCGCTCGCCGACACTAGTGTATTTTGGTCAGGATGTGGGCGAGCAAGGTGCAGAAAATGCCGGTTTTGGTCAGCCTACTCGCACCAGTATTTTTGATTATATCGGCGTACCAGCACATCAACGTTGGATGAATAACGGCAAGTTTGATGGTGGACAATCAACAGACCAAGAAAAAGCCCTGCGTCAATACTATCAACGCCTGTTAAATTTAAGCCACAGCGCACCGGCATTACAGGGCGAATATCAGGAATTAGATACCACTCAGCGTCAACTTAACGTGGTCGGATATGATGATAAAGTGTTTGCCTTTAGCCGTTATAATCAGCAGCAACAATTAATTATTGCCAGTAACTTTAGCCAGCATGAAGCCAAGCAATTTAACCTTGTATTACCGCAAACATTAATCAAAACATGGCAAGTCAGTGAAAATAGATCATTAACCGACTTACTCACATCGCCACAAACGCCCTATTCATTAGCAATACAAGCTGACGGCAGCGCAATAGTTGATATTAGCCTACAACCGCTACAATCTGTGATACTTGATCTTAAGTAACAATAAAGTAAAGACCATAACTTCCGACTCCCACCCTTAGAAACATTCGAGGGTGGGCTTTGTACGTTGATATTAAAGCTTGATAAATCATAATAAAGTCTGTTATGAATCCCTAAAGGTGTAACACCCATTATAATGGTTAATATCTAAGATTATGTGGGTGAACTGAAAGAAAGCATGGTTCTTATAGGAACTGTGTTTTCATTGCTGATTAGGATCGGATAGGGGCGATATTGGCAAACTCATTTCTGCCCCAAAGTTACTTAGAATCAAAACTCTATTTAACAATGCTTGCCTTCGTTTTCCATACAAAATTTAATTGATACTGCTCTTTTACAGAGACCATTTTTTACTGCCTAGATTGCATAATCTAATGAGCTGATTTTATATACAGTTATAATGCATTTTGGTTTAATTTATATAAAACAAGATAATAAGTAAATCCAAGTGCGTAATACCATGATGCCGATCGGTCAATACCATTCAAGCCGATCACTTTTTTGTTCGCCAGTAGACCTCCGTAAAATCTAGCTTCAGTGATCGGCTTCAGTCAAGGTATTTAGTTTTTTTCGCATCGATTCGCCTTTTAATTCCAACTTTATTGCTCCGTGAACAAGTCGATCTAGAATCGCATCAGCATGTGTCGATTCTCCTATCATTTCATACCAATTTTCGATCGGTAATTGACTGGCAATTAATGTCGATTTTGTATCATATCTTGCATCAATTAATTCCAATAAATCACTACGTTGTTGAGCCGTTAATGGCTCTAATCCCCAATCATCTAAGATCAGTAAATTAGCAGAGCTAAGCTTGTTGATCAGTTTTCGATAACTACCATCGGCTTGCGCTAAGAACATCTTTTCTAATAGCTCCTTGAGCCTAAAATAATAAACGCTACTCCCTTGTTGGCAGTGGTTTTGACCAAGAGCGCAAGCGAGGTAAGTTTTGCCACACCCCGTTGCTCCCGTAATCAAAATATTTTGGTGAAGGCGAAGCCATTCACCTTGTGCTAATGAACGGATCTGAGTTTTATCGAGTTGTCGTGCTGCGCCATAGTTGAGTTGAGCAAGCGTGCCGCCAACTCTGAACTTTGCTTGTCGAGTTAGGCGGTCAATTTTACGCTGGTCACGCTGCGTTATTTCATGCTCAAGCAATAAACTTAGCCGCTCTTCGAAGCTTTGTTCTACGTATAGATTAGGTTGTTCAAGTTGCTGTAATAGCGCATCACGTATGCCGCTTAGCTTTAAGTTACTTAACTGGTTATTGACTTGTTGATTGATATTTTTCATAAGATTTCCTTTGATTGGTTAGTTTTTATTAATGGTAATAGTTATTGCCGCGGATATTTTTATGATCAATATCTTGTAGCGAATCACCCTGAGCTTGTGGCAAGGGTTGCTTATCCAAGCCTTTTTCTAAGATGGTTTTCACTTGTTTTACGCGAGTAACACCTGTGGCTAATGCGCGATGACAGGCGGCTTCAAGACGTTGGTCTGTAAACTTCTTGCCTAGGCTTAATAACCCCATACAAGCACGGTAGCTTTGCTCTGGATGCTTTTTAGCTTGCATCAATTGCATAACAAACTGCTCGGTTGATTTACCAAACTGACTTGCCCAGCGCTCAAATCGCTGCGGTGTCCATTGCTGTTGTTTTTGGTGAGCGATAGGCATATGTAGCTCAAGTGTTGTATGCGCACCTTCTCGGTATGATCTGGGGTGAACAGCGACTCGTATGCCTTGATGGTAGAGTGTCACCAATTTTCCTGAGGCATGTGCTTCAAGTTTTTGCTTGATCAAGGTATGTGGCACTGAGTAATAGTGCTTTTCAATCTCAATATGATAATCAATATGTACTCTCACTTGTTTCACTAAGGTGTAGCTGTAAGGCTGCAAGGGCAATGGTTTTAACGCTGGTTTATCAATGGCTTCAAATTGACTTAATCGTGAGCCAGGATGTTTTTTCATTTGTCGCTGATTTAAATCGATGAGTAATTCTTGAATCTTTAGATTTAATTGACGCAAGCTAAAAAAGGTTTCATTACGAAGACGTGCCATGATCCAACGTTCAACAATTTGTACACCCACTTCAGCCTTGGCTTTATCCTTTGGTTTATAGGGTCTTGCAGGCACAATGACGGTATCGTAATGCGTCGCTAGTTGTTGGTAGGTTGGGTTTAAGTCAGGCTCATATCGGCAGGGTTTGGTGACGGCACTTTTAAGGTTGTCAGGAATGATCTGCTCAGGAACACCACCAAGAAACTCAAAACAACGGGCATGACTCATCACCCAATCTTCAAGTTTCTGGCTGTAAGTCGCTTCGGCATAGGTATAATTTGATGCCCCCATGACCGCGACGAATACTTGTGCAGTACGGCATTCGCCTGTACTTCTATCAACAATACTCATGGTTGGGCCACAGTAATCCACAAACAGTTTTTCACCAGCTTTATGGTTTTGTCGCATCGAGGGTTTTTGGCATTTAAGCCATGCCTTGTACTGACGGCAGAAGTGAGTGTAACTGTAAAAACCTTCCGCGTGCCGCTCTTTGTATTCTTCCCAAAGCAGCAACAACGTCATGGTTTTAGGCCGAAGCTCTTGTTGAACTAACGACCAGTCAGGAATGGTAAAGCCTTTTAAACGAGGCTTTGTTTTGAAAAACGCTTGTTGTAGAGAGTTATCATCCCACTTCTCATCAAGCGGCCAGCAAGTAATGTCTAGCTCTGCTGATTTACAGGCATATTTAGACACGATTGAGGGTGAAACAGATAAGCTTTTTGCTATCTGACGATGACTGAGTTTACAGCCGTATTTTAGTCTTAAAATTTCTTTGAGTTTACGCATTGAAATAGGTGCCGTTGGCATGGTCATTCTCATCATCAAAAATGAAAAGAATAACGGTTAAAAACACCTACGGGCAGACAAAAAAGTACAAAAAACGAACGGTACTATTCAAGCCGATCACTCAATACTATTTTGACCGAAAAGTGATCGGCATCGATGGTATTGAGTGATCGCGATGAATGGTATTAGGTGATCGGCTTAGATGGTATTAGGTGATCGCGATGCATGAGAATATGCATCAAGGTAGTAAGTATCAATTATGCGATTAAACTTAACTGATTGATATTGTAGTAAATAAATTTTATGAACACTTTATTTAGGCTACATCAGTTTGTTCTTGGGTTTTGCGAATATCTTATTGCTTTACATCAACGATATTGCAAATGTAGGATGATATTGATCAATAACTTTATTTGGCGAGCCGTTCAATAAGCTATTAAACTAAGCCGCTGCGCGGAGCCAAATCAAGCTTCAATTGACTGTATTACTCATATTGAAGCAGCACACAGCAATGACAAGGGAATTTCAATGAAATACGTAAAAACCAAGCTATATGATCAGTTCGAAACTACTCTACAGCCCAGAGTTAGCATCAAAAAAGGAAAACCCTATAGTATAAAGCGTACCAATTAACCTGGACTAGGCATCGACCAAGTCAAACAAGAGATTTATGCGCAGCAAACAGCGCAACGCATAAGTACTAAAACGTTAGCCAATCGTAACTTCACACAAATGTAGAGTAAAAAAGAATGTTTGAATGGATCGCAAGTCCAGAGGCGTGGGTAGCATTAGCAACCCTGATAGCCTTGGAGATTGTTCTTGGAATAGACAACATAATATTTATATCAATACTTGTTGGCAGATTGCCAGAAAAACAGCGGGCTAAAGCTCGACAGATTGGTCTATCTTTAGCTATGGGCACTCGGTTACTACTGCTTTTCAGCTTGGCTTGGGTTATGGGCTTAGTTGAGCCTTTGTTTATTGTCTTCGGAAATGAAATATCTGGTAGAGACATCATACTAGTTATAGGTGGGCTTTTTCTTCTCGCAAAATCCACACACGAAATACACGGTAGCTTTGAAATACAAGAAGCATCTCAGGCACAGGTTGCAGCCTCCGGGTTTATTTCGATCCTCATTCAAATTGCTATCCTTGATGTTGTGTTTTCACTTGATTCGGTAATAACTGCTGTAGGGTTAGTTGATCATCTAAGCATTATGGTGATAGCAATAGTTGCATCGGTTGGCGTTATGCTTGTAGCTGCAAAACCAATAGGTGATTTTGTAGATGCGAATCCTACAATCAAAATGTTGGCATTGTCTTTCTTGATATTAATAGGATTCACTCTTATAGCAGAGGGGTTCGATGTTCATATACCAAAAGGTTACGTTTACTTTGCTATGGCTTTTTCCTTCTTCGTGGAGATGCTCAACATAAAAATAAGAGATCGCAGGGCAAAAGCTATTGAGACAATCCATCTAGCAAAAAAAAATCACTGAAGATGAAAATACCTAACAAGTACATCATGCAAGGACTGGAATAGACTGTCACCTTTTTCGCGCTGCGCGGCAAAAAAGCCGCCAGCTTACCAGGCTGAAAACGCAGGCATTAACGGCTCTCATAGTCATACTTTTCCTAATGGTAATAGGCTAACACTCTAAAACGTTTATTATCCAAAAGTTTGTTAGATAGAACACAAGCCATTTTGTTTTTCGTAAAAAAATATCATTCTCCCATAAATATCTATTTTTTATATGTTTCGATTTGTCAGACTATGGGTTTATTTTATATGCGGTCATGTCAGTGATTAGGTTCGGCGACAGAACTGCAACTAAACCCATTGTTAGGGTAAATAAAAGGAAAGTAATTAATCTTTTCGTGCATTTTTCTGTATTGCTTGGGCGTTTTGTTCACCGACAATATGCAATGTTCGCTGAGGGAATGGGATGGTTAGCCCTGCGACTTCTATTGCTTCTTTCACTCGCTTATTTAAATCCCAGTACGCTGACCAGTAATCTTCATTTTTTGCCCATACTCTTAGCTGAATGTTCACTGCACTATCGATCATTGATGCAACCATCACTTGAGGCGCAGGTTCAGCTAACAATCTTGATTCACTCTCAGCAATTTTCTTTAATACAGCAAACCCTTCATTAATAGAGTCTGAATATGAAATACCCACAATAATATCCATACGTCGTTTACCATTACGAGTGAAGTTTTTAATATTATTACCCCATAGCATGTTATTAGGTGAGGCAATATATAATCCATCAGTGGTTTCAAGAATGGTTGTAAATAAATTTATTTCTCTAACGGTACCTTGCGTTCCACCAAACTCAATAAAATCGTCGGCGCGAAATGGGCGTACTATTAGTAACATAATACCTGCGGCGATATTGCTTAACGTGTCTTTCAGAGCCAGTCCAATCGCTAAGCCCGCAGCACCAACCAGCGCGATTAAGCTCGCTGTATTGACGCCAAAAATATCCAGAATAAATACACCACCAATGACATAAACCGCGTAACTGGCTATTGTTGAAAATAACGGGATTAATGTTTTATCAAGCCTGGTTCTCGTATTCGCGATTGCTTTACGAACCGTTTTGGCTATTAATGAGCTAGCGATCAGTATGGCAACTGCCAATAACAAATTATACCCGAGTGTTATAATTGTTTGTGAGTGATCAGACCAAAACTGCATGAGTGATTCTTTCATATCATTTATTCCTGTTTTTTGTTAAATAAAGCTAAATGTTAAGGCGTACTTAAAAAGGAGTAAAGCTAAGCAATTACTGATGACACCAACCAGACATTGTAGGCACAAAACGCGATTAATAAACCAACACCTTCATATCGGTTAATACGGCCCGCTCGACGAAAACCATAAGCAATAATCAATAAGGCTACCGTCATGCTCATCATCACTAACCAGTCGCGTGATAGTACTTGTTCAGGTAAGCTGGACATTGGCGAAATAACACCCGCAATACCAACAACAGCAAGTAAGTTAAACATGTTCGAACCAACAACGTTGCCTATCGCAATATCGTGCTCGCCTTTTCTAACGGCTATAACCGAAGCGGCAAGCTCTGGGAGTGAAGTACCCAATGCGACGATGGTGAGTCCAATAATCAAGTCACTTACACCAAATGCATGTGCAATGTTTACAGCTCCCCATACCAAAACACGCGAACTTACGATTAACAGCACAAGACCCAGCACTAACCAAAAAATGGCTTTTTTGAGCGGCATAGCATGATCAACTAATTCCTGATCCATCTCCGTTTCTAATTTGTCACCTTTACTTTTAATGGCAGAAAAAATACTCCAACCAATCAAAGTAAAGAACCCAACCAATAGCAGCACCGCTTCAACACGCGTCAATGCGCCATCCAAGAGAAAATAGCCCAACAGTAAGCCTATTAACAACAACAAGGGGATTTCTTTTCGGACAATTTTAGACTGCACCATAATCGGTGTAATAACGGCTGTTACGCCAAGAATTAAGCCAGTATTAACAATATTCGAGCCTAAGGCATTCCCCAGCGCTAAATCAGGATTACCATCTATTGCCGCCATGGCGGAAACCACCATTTCAGGTGCAGACGTACCAAAACCAACGATCACCATACCAATAAGCAGCGAGGGCATTCCAGCATGCTTAGCGGTTACCGCAGCGCCTTCAACAAAGCGATCAGCGCTCCACACTAATAAAATAAAACCACCTAATATAGCCAATATAGCAAGTGTCATAACGTTACCTTAAGTTAAAAAAATGAAATAAATTAATGCAGCCAAGACGATTCTATAAATCACATAAGGCCACATACCAAATCGATCCAGCCACTTTAAGAAAAAGTGGATAGCAGTCAAAGCCATGACGAAAGAAGTTAATCCGCCTACCAAAAAAGCAAGCAAATCGATATGTATGTCACTTGATGCCACTTCCAATATTTTTGCGCTCGCGGCCAATGCTGTAATGGGAATGGCAAGTAAAAATGAAAAGCGCGAAGCGGCTTCTCTGCTTAAACCTAGCAGCAAGCTTGCGGTGATGGTTGCACCTGAACGAGAGGTGCCAGGAATAAGAGCAAATGCTTGTGCGATACCGATGAGTAAAGCGTCTTTTAAGCGCAATGAAGATAAGTCGCATTGCTGGTTAGGCCGCCAATCAGCCCAGCCTAATAACAAACCAAACCCCAATGTGGTGAAAAAGACGACTTCAACGGATCGTAACTGCTCGTCAATGAGATCCATTAACAACAAACCAACCAAAGCCGCCGGCACTGTCGCAATGATTAACAACAGCAGGATTTTCCCTTGACCAACGAATTGACGATGTTGAAATGAACACAAACCATCGTAAATTAGGTTTGTTACATCATTTTTAAAGTAGAGTAAAACAGCAAGCAAGGTGCCTATATGGACAGCTAGGTCGAATGCCACCCCTTGGTCCTTCCAGCCAGCAACCAGAGGAGCGAGAATAAGGTGAGCAGAACTTGAAATCGGTAGGAATTCTGTAATACCTTGTATAATCCCTAGTATTACAGCATTAATTAAATCCATGTACACTCACTGAATACAAGAATGTACAAAAATAAAAATCAGACAAAATATTTATATCCTTGGGGTGGTTTGGACACAGGCAAACGTGGCTCTCCACCCCGAGAGCCGCATTTGCCTTAAGTCTTGTCAATCCAAATAGGACATAACCGCCACGAACTGCTGTTCGGGATATGTTGACTGCTATCTCAGACGGTACTGAGAGACTACTCCCCTAAGGTTATAATCATTATTTTAATTTTTTATATTCAACAGGTCAATAGAGTACTTTTGTATCCCTATTGAAGTGAAAATACTTTAACTGTGGATATACACTTAATGATAACTATGTCGTGAATTAGCTAATTTTCTCTGCAACATAGAGGTTATCCGTCAATCAAAACTTGCGTTAATGGGTAAGTTTGGCTAACTCATTTATCACTAAATTAGTGGGCGGCCTGACTCATTTCTGTCCTAATTCCACTAACTATAATCGTGATGACCAAGCAACCAAAAAGGAGGTCATCATGGTCATATTAAACCGTGGGCAACGAAGTGGTGTCAAAAAGCCTTTTCGTCTTGAAGAAATTTGGCGAATTCGTACCAGACTTGAGATTGAGAGCAACTTGATGCAGTTAGCACTGCTCAATTTGGCAATTGATAGCAAACTTAGGGCGAGCGACTTATTACCTTTGAAAGTATGCGATATTTCTTCTCAAGACCGGATATTTAATCGAGTTAAGCATATCCAACATAAGACTGACATTGAAGTTCAGTTTGAAATCACGTCAAGAACCCAACAAAGTCTGATTAAATGGATTTTGCTTGCATCGTTAAGCGCAAGCGATTTTGTTTTCCCCAGTCCTAGATTAAAGCAACAGTCGATTAGCTACTCATACTATAGATACATTGTTAGGAAATGGGCATCCGATCTGGGATTAGATCCGAACCTATATGGAACCCACTCTATGAGGCGAACCAAGGTGACTCTTGTCTATGCCAAAACAAAGAATATTCGAGCAGTTCAACTTTTACTAGGTCATACAAAGGTAGATAATACGATAAGATATCTTGGTGTTGAATTAGAAGATGCTCTCTTACTTTCAGAAAGTACAGATTGCTAATATTAAATGGCCCTACAACCTAGGGCTACTTTATCATCTAAAGGAAACGGGTTTATTACTGGCAAATTGTTGCCCCCATTATCATTTAGAGCATATGCTCAGCGGCATTCTAGCGAGCTAGGTTAAGCCCTACCCCAGCTAATGTTCATCGCCATATCTAGAGGCCACTTTACTCACATCTATAATCGGTAATCTCCCCATTTTTAACTGAGATCAAAAGTAGATATTTAGGCCACTAGTGCCAGTTTTTGCTTTGGTGGGACACCACCAATTGCTGTATTGGGTCTTTCATTGTTATAAAACCATAGCCATTGTGTCGCATGTTCCTGTACCTCGGCAATACTATTCCAAAGATATTGGCTCAGCCATTCGTATCGCACAGTCCGATTATAGCGTTCTACATAAGCATTCTGCTGTGGATTGCCAGGCTGAATAAATTTCAGTTCTACATCGTGTTTTTCAGCCCATGCAGCCAGCACCGCACTGATGTACTCTGGACCGTTATCACTGCGTATTTGTTTCGGTTTTCCACGCCATTCGATGATTTGCTCCAAGGTTCTGACCACACGCTCTGCTGGTAAGGAGAAGTCGACCTCTATCGCCAAGCCTTCACGGTTGTAATCATCAATCACGTTCAATAACCTAATGCTGCGACCATCTTCAAGTTGGTCATGCATAAAGTCCATAGACCAACATTCATTGATTGCCTCAGGCACCGCCAATGCGTCCGGTTTATCACGCTTCAAGCGTTTCTTCGGCTTAATCCGTAGGTTTAGCTCCAATTCACGGTAAATTCTATACACTCGCTTATGGTTCCATCGGTAGCGTTTCACGTTACGTAAAAAGTAATAACACAGCCCAAATCCCCAACTTCTATGGGTCGATGTTAGTCGCTGTAACCAATCAGCAATCACAGCGTTTTCACCGCTGAGTTTTGCCTGATAGCGATAACAGCTCTCACTGAGTCCAAACAAGGCACAGGCAAATGCGATTGGAATGGCTTTATCATGCACCGCCTTTTGCGCCAGCTCCCGCCGCCGCGACGGCTTTACCACTTTTTTTCGATGGCCTCTTTGAGTATTTCGGCTTTTAGACGCTCTTCGGCATACATTTTTTTGAGTCGTGAATTTTCAGCCTCTAACTCTTTCAATCGCGCCATCATAGAGGCGTCCATGCCGCCAAATTTGGCCCGCCACTTGTAGAAGGTAGCCGAGCTCATGCCGTGCTCACGGCACAGCCCCGGAACTGGGGTGCCAGCTTCGGCTTGCTTGAGGATAGCCAAGATTTGGCTGTCGCTAAATTTTGATGTTTTCATGCAGAATCTCCCTGCGTATATAGTACGAGAAAATTCTACTTTTGAAATCAGCTTTTTTTAGGGGGGATTACCATTGATATACACGCAGGAGATTTTAAAAAAGGAAATGAAAGCCAGTACGTGCATGGTAAATTCTCAATGAAAAATGAAGGTGAATTTTTTCGTGAAAAGATAAATCCTTCGGAAATAGAAAGGTTAGAAGAGGCATCTGAGGAGTCAGTTATAAGTATCGGTGGTGCAGCAGGCTGGGGCGTTGCAGGTAGTGTTCTACTTGGTCCTGTAGGGTTGTTAGCGGGATTAATATTGGGTGGAAAAAGCAAAGATACTACTTTTATTTGTGAGTTCAAAGATGGTAGGAAATTCTTAGGTACTGCATCCTTTAAAGTATTTAATGAGCTTAAAAAAGGCATTATGGCTTCATCATTTTAGTGTTGCATAGAGAACGACATAACAAGTAATACTTCATGCAATAACAGATGAGTAGCACCGTTAAAGGGAAATAATATGTCCGTAGAAAAGAAACCTCGTAGTTTTTACAAGTATTGTCCCGTTTATAATTCGCCAGAAAAGATTCTTCAGTGTGATAGCCTGGATAAATTAGAAGAACTAGAGGAATACTCCTTACTAAATCTCTTTAAGCATCAAGCTAAATTTTCATCTCGTACTGATTTTAACGACCTATTTGATACCATCATTGATCTTATACCTCCAGACATAAGAGAAGTGGAAAGTTTTTTACAACAGCTATCGGCGAAAGAAAGAAGGGT